>JAKSLI010000008.1 GCA_024401305.1 Bacteroidaceae bacterium
TCATTCAGCAGCTCAAGCTCTGACCGTGGCTCAAGCATCTCAGGTGGTTCTTCAAGCAGCATGCGTGGAGGTTCTGCTAACAGCTCTTTCCAGCAGCGTAGCAGCAGCACTCGCCAGTCATCTGCAGCAACTGCAGCACCATCTCGCTCTTCATCATCTTCAATGTCTATGTCAAGCAGCTCTTCACACAGCGGTGGTGTTAGCATGTCACGCAGCGGTGGCAGCTTCGGTGGCGGTTCACACGGTGGTGGCTTCAGCGGCGGTGGTTCACGCGGTGGCGGCTTCGGCGGCGGAGGTTCACACGGTGGCGGTTCACACGGCGGTGGCAGACGCTAGAATGATGACTCATGAGTAATGAGTAATGACTAATGAGTAATGAGTAATGACAACGAATTGTAATACAACATATTAATAAACAGACAATTACCTGAAAAGGCGTAACTCAAAAGAGTTGCGCCTTTTCTTTTTCGGTAACTATCCAGATTATGTCGTTCTTCTGGAACTTGTAGTCAGGTTCTATTACTGATAGTTTCTTTTCGCCTCGTTCCAATCCCACCACCATCGTGTGGAATCTTTCTCTCAGGTTGAGTTCTATGAGGTTCTTATCCAGGAAGATGCTGCCTTCGCCTATGACGATCTTCTTCAGTACCATCTCCTCATCCTCGGTTGCATCGTTAGTTTCATAGACAGCACTCGCCAGAGCCTTGCTGAACGGCTCGAGATCTTCGTCGGTTCCGATCACTTGCAGTCGATCGCCAGGCAGGATAATCTCGCTTGCTTTCGGGATGTTTATGCGACGGTTTCCACGAAGAATACTGCTCACATGGACATTGAATATCGTGCCGAGCTGCATTTCCAGCAGCGTTCTGCCCATCCATCGCGAGTCTTCTGGCACGGTAAACGTTGAGATATGGATGTCGCGGTTCATCAGCTTATAGGCATTTCTCGGAAGCGAACCCGCGTTTATCTTCGTTTGCAGGTAGAACCTGTTTGCCGACCTTGCCACCTTTCCCTTCACTTTCCTGGTTATCGCTGCAAAGAACTTGTTTCGTTCCAGGAAACTATTGCCTGCCGTGCGATTGTTAGCCCAATTCAACACGCGCTCAGAAAGCAGTTTTTCGAGCAGATTATATGCAGGTTCCGCAGCGCGAATCATGTAAGGAGTGATGAAGGTTGTTATCACGGAAACTGCCACGACAACAGGATAAAGGAATGTCGAGATGACGCCAAGCGTGAGTCCTACGCCTGCGATTATGAAGGAGAACTCGCCGATCTGTGCCATCGAGAAACCGCATCTCATTGATGATTTCAGCGTCTCTCCGCTTATGAAATAGCCCAAGCTGCCGAACACAGCCTGACCTATCAGGATGGCAAGTACGAGAGCTATTATAGGCAGCGCATAATCAACGAGTATTGCCGGGTCAACAAGCATACCTACCGACACGAAGAAGATTGCTCCGAAGAGGTTCTTCACGGGTTCAACCACTCTGTTAATCTTCTCAACCTCAGCCGTTTCCGACAGCACGGAACCCATCAGGAAAGCACCGAGAGCAGCGCTGAAACCGAGCTTTGTACTGATGAAAGCCATCGTGCAGCAGAGTCCGAGCGACACGATGAGCAGCGTTTCTGCCGATGCCAGTTTTCTGATTCGCTTCAATACAGTCGGGATGAAATACAAACCCACCGCGAACGATATCACAAGAAACAGCACGATGCTCAGCAGACTGCTTATTATCGAGCCGCCTTCCATCGAACCGCCAGCTATCGTCTGCAGCACAACCATCATGACGATGCCGAAGATGTCTTCAAGTATCAGCACACTCATCACCATGGAAGCAAACTTCTGCTGGTGAAGGTGGAGGTCGTCGAACGCCTTGTAAATGATTGTCGTTGAGCTCATTGCAAGCATACCGCCAAGGAAAAGGCAGTTCATGTCGGTCCATCCGAACATCTTTCCGACACCAATACCGAGCAAGACCATCACGGAGATCGTGATGAGTGCAGCCTTCACTGGTGCCATGCCTTGCTTGAGGATTTTCCTCACGGAGAATTCCAAGCCGAGACAGAACATAAGGAACATCACACCTATCTCCGACCATTGCTCAACAGAATGTCCGCTATCGGCTACGCTAGGCATGTAAGGCATCTTATCGCTGACGAGAAATCCCGCCACGATATAGCCCAAAACCACCGGCTGCTTCAGCTTCTTGAACAGCAGCGTGACTATGGCTGCCACGATGAGTATGAGTGCTAAGTCTTGAATCATGATGAATGTTTGGGTGCAAAGTTAGCACTTTTGTTTCATTATCACAAATTTTTGCGACAAAAAGTAAGGCGAGGATTTCCGAGCCATAACCGTTTTGATTGGTTTGGCGGCTCAGAAATCTTCGCCTTACGTTATGTAGGAATAAAACACGGATTGCACGAGCGTCACGAGTTTTCATAGTTTATTATAGTTCCATGAGCTTTTTGAAAATGATAAATCAAATAACTTGTGAAACTTTCAATGACTATGATGTTTATGAACTCGTGTAACTCGTGAAACCCGTGTTTAAACAATATTCGGTTGAAGTCGAATTAGAGGCTATCGCCGAAGTCCTTGCGGAACTTCTCAGCAAGCTCTTCCTGCCAGTAGCCGATTTCCTTCATGCGGCCGAAGAAGAAGCGGAGCACTTCTGGCTCTTCTGTCCACTCAAGACCACCGATGAGAGAGCGGTTGTCCCAAAGCCACTTAACACGGTCAGCAACATACTTGAGCTGAGAGAGAGTATAAACACGGCGAGGAACAGCAAGACGCTGAAGCTCGAGTTCTGCGTAACGCTCTGTGCCATCTGGCTCGCGCTGCTCAGAAACTGTACCACGCTCCATACCACGGATACCACCGGCGATGTAGAGAGCAGCACCAACAGCAGCTGCAGGATACTGGTTGTGAGGCATTTCAGGAACGAAAGCACCTGCGTTCAAGTGGCATCCAAGACCACCTGGAGGGAGGATTACTGGTACGCCGTAAGCGTCGAGTTCCTTAGCGAGGTAGTTGATGAATTCAGGACCGTGAGAGATGTAGTCCATATCGAGTGACTCGTAGAGACCTACAGCCATTGATTCCATTGTACGAACGTCGATACCACCGTAAGTGAGGAAGCCTTCGTAGAGAGGGATGAATGTCATGAGCTGCTTTGTCCACTTCTCGTCCTTAGAGCAGATGATGCCACCCTTAGAGAATGAAAGCTTGCGAGCAGAGAAGTAGATGAGGTCGAAGTGATCTGCGAGGAGCTTGTAGATTTCGCCTACTTCCATGTACTTGCAGCGAGCTTCACGAGTCTTCATGAAGTAGATGTTGTCCTGGAGGAGAGAAGCATCAAGAACAGATAGGCAACCCTTTTCGTGGCAGATGTCTGTAACAGCGAGCATGTTCTCGAGCGATACTGGCTGACCACCGATGAGGTTTGTACCAGCCTCAACGCGAACGTAAGCAACGTTGTCCTTACCGATTTCATCGATGCGCTGCTTGAGGAGGTCAAGGTCGTAGTCGCCCTTGAAAGGATCGTTGCTCTGTGGGATGAGACCCTTAGGCTGAACGAGCTCTTCAACAGTAGCACCACAGCGAGTAGCGTGAGCCTTTGTAGTAGTGAAGTGGAAGTTCATGATAGCCACCTTGCCAGGAGCACAGAAAGCCTCAGCGAGAATGTTCTCAGCAGCACGTCCCTGGTGAACAGGAAGCACGTTGTCGCAACCGAAAACGTCCTTGATAGCCTTCTTCACGCGAAGGAATGTAGCAGAACCTGCGTAAGAATCGTCAGCCTGGAAAGAAGCTGCAAACTGGTTGTCTGACATACAGTTAACACCAGAGTCAGTAAGCATATCGAGATAAACATCCTTGTTCTGGAGAAGGAATGTGTTGTTACCAGCCTCCTGGATCTTCTTGAGACGTTCTTCTACAGGAAGAAGCGAAAGCTTCTGGATCATGCGCACTTTGTGCATTTCGAGTGGAACCTGGTTCTCACTCTGATAGAATTTAACTGCCATAGTTTTATTTAAGGTTTTATAGTTTTTGATTATATGATGTTGGTTTTGTGTTGATAGTTTTTGCTAAACGCATGCAAAGTTAAACTATTTATTTAAAAAATGAAGTAAAAAGCGGAAAAATCTTCCAATTTCAACGAATTTTACAACATTTCCTTACATTTCCTAAGAACAAGAAAAAGAAAAGCTGGCAGGCAAACACCCACCAGCTTATATCTGCGTACCCGATTTAGGTACGGAGGTTTAGAAGTTGTAGAATAATCCCAATCGCACATTTGTTGGGTCAATAGCAAAACCTGTCTGCGATAAGTCATCGTCAGGATAAGTCTTGTAGTAGAACAAATCTGTTGTGGCTGCAACCGACCAGTTCTTGCCAAGATCCACACTTACGCCTGGGCGCAATCCGAAAGCGTAAGCAGAAGCAGAGTCGTCGTCAGTCATATTTGTGCTCCACTCAAGAACAAAATCGTTAAAGACGGTAAAAGGACCACTCTTCACGAATTTGTATCTCAAATACGGATCAACAGCAATGGTGGTAGTGCTTGGCTGATGAGTTACTGAAGAGACAGAAACACCAATCTGCATACCGAGAGCCAGTTTATCGTTGAGGTTGTAACCATACTCAGGAGCGATGCCAAATGTTGTGACTGTAGCACTGTTGTTGTGAGAAGTTCCTGTGTAGCGCACGTTTTTCAACTCAAAACACGCTGAGCCGCCAATGTACGACTGTGCACTTGCAGTAAGCGAAACTATCGCCATGACTGACATTAATACAATCTTTTTCATAATCTTTAATTAATTGGTTGTTAATGAGTTAATAATGTTGATTTCTATTACAAAACAAAAAGCGTAGTGCTTTCAGCCTGAAAGACGATGCAAAGTTACGGATTATAATTGGGAAAACGGACTAAAAGGAGGCATTTTCTTCCAATTTAACATATTTTATACATTCCTACGAAAACCAAGATTAAGAGAAAGCCAGTCAATTCACACACGCGTTTAAAATACGAATTGTAAGCATTTTGCGGCATTTTGCTTACAGATTGACACTTTCACTTTTGCACACTTTTCAGGCTCTTCCAGCAAACGAAAGGGTCTTTTTTCGTCTTCTTAGGCATCAAAATAGGCTATAATTAGGAAGATTTCCAAAAACTCACACGAATAAAAAATTATCTCCGTGACTTTTTATGCAAAACTCATAGGAAAACACTGCGTAAATGGGTACTTTTTGAGGCGTATTCCATTGCTTTTCAAGGCAAAATCCAACCCCTCTTTTCGCAACTCCCTGATAATCAAGCCTATCCAAACTCGCCAAAACAAGCACTTTCTCAAGCAAGTTATCCATCACTCATTTTCAACGCGAAATAGAAGGGGTATAGAAATCGCGATTGTAAGCAAAAAAGACGTTTTTGCTTACAATCTATAATTTGGAGCATACCCCTTATATCTTTCAATTACTGTAATTCGCTAAGGTCAAGTTTGTACTTTTCCAATGCACTTTCATGAGGATATTAACACTTTTCCAATGCCAAAACGGACGTTTTATGACACTTTTCCAATACAAAAAACTGCCATTTTGTGACATTTTTCCAAGTTTTTCTGCTACAACTGTAACATCTCCTGGCGATTGCCTTGTTGAAATTTGGGGATTTTCGGCATTTTCAAAGAAATAAATTTGGGGATTTTCGGCAAATACACCATAAAATGGGTAAGATTTGGGGATTTTCGGCATTTTCAAAGAAATAAATTTGGGGATTTTCGGCAAAAGCATTAACTTTGCACTTGAAAAAAACGCAAAAGTCAAAGAAATTATGGATTCAAGAGTGTTTAAACGTAAACTTTACGGGAAAATGTTGCAGTGGAAGCAAGAGCGAAATGGAGCAACGGCATTACTGATACAGGGCGCTCGCCGAGTTGGGAAATCAACGATAGCCGAAGAGTTTGCGAAAAATGAATACGACTCTTACATATTGATAGATTTCACAGAAGCATCGCAGGAAGTGAAGGACTTGTTCAAAGACATTTCAAATCTTGACAGTCTATTCTTCTCCCTTCAACTGCATTATGGCGTGAAGTTAGAGACAAGGAAATCGTGCATCATATTTGACGAAGTGCAGGATTGCCCTTTAGCTCGTCAGGCTATACGCAAACTAGTAAAAGACCATCGTTATGATTATATCGAGACAGGCTCGTTAATCTCAATAAAGAAAAACATCAATGGCATACGCATTCCAAGCGAAGAAACCCGATTGACATTACATCCGATGGATTACGAAGAGTTTCGTTGGGCACTCTCAGACGAGGTGAGCGTACCGATGCTCCGCGAGGCTTTTGATAGACGACAGTCACTTGGTGATGGGGTAGTACGAAAACTGATGCGCGACTTTCGTCAGTATATGATTGTCGGCGGCATGCCAAAAGTTGTAAGTACTCTACTTGACACAAATAACCTAGAGAGTGTTGATGCCGTAAAACGCGAAATCATAGAATTGTATGCCGATGATTTCCGCAAGATAGATCCAACAGGAAGGGCAACTCGGATGTTCTACGCCATTCCTGGTCAGCTTAGTCGCAATGCGTCAAGGTATCAAATCAGTAGCGTGATACCAAACGAAAAGAACGACCGAATAGAAGAAATCCTTCAGGACATGGAGGATTCAAAGGTGGTCGTGTTTTCTCACCATGCTGACAGCCCAAGTGTAGGTCTGTCGCTACACGAGGACATGAACCAATACAAGATGTTCATGAACGATACAGGATTGTTCATCACATTGGCTTTCTGGGACAAGAGCACGACAGAGAATATCATATACCAGAAACTGCTCAGCGACAAACTATCGGCTGATTTGGGATATGTTTACGAAAATATTGTGGCACAGATATTGACAGCATCTGGCAACAAACTATTCTACCACACATGGCAGTCAGAAACATCAAACCACTTGTATGAAGTAGATTTCCTACTTTCACGCGGAAACAAACTCTGGCCTTTGGAGGTAAAGTCTTCTGGATATAAAACCCACAAATCTCTCGATGAGTTTTGCAAGAAATTCTCGGAGCACATCGGCAATAGATATCTTGTTTATACTAAAGACATGCGCAAAGATACAGAAACCACTCTTCTACCTATATTTATGACAATGTTTCTATAAAGTGCCCCTTTCCTGTTCACTATACCCCTAAGAGAAAATGCAAACAAGAGATAGAAGAATATACAAGGTTACACTGACAGGAAGCATCGTCAACATGGTGCTGCTGGTCATGAAGTTCGTGGCGGGAATTCTTGGCAATTCCGCTGCCATGGTGGCTGATGCCGTTCACTCGCTCAGCGATTTCCTGACAGACATTGTTGTTCTGGCATTCGTAAAACTCAGTTCAAAGCCTGCCGACCATGACCACGACTATGGTCACGGCAAGTACGAAACGGTAGCCACATCAATCATCGGCATGGCACTCGTCATTGTTGCCATGATGCTGGGATGGAATGGTGTGGAGAAGATCATACAAGCGATAAAGGGCAAACAACTGGAGTCGCCAGGCATCATAGCATTCGTTGCCGCCATTTGCAGTATCTTATTGAAAGAGTGGGTGTTCCGCATCACAAGAAAAGTGGCGCTGGAAGTAAACTCACAAGCTCTTGAAGCAAATGCGTGGCATCATCGCAGCGATGCGCTTTCTTCTATCGGCACTGCCATTGGGATTGGAGGAGCAGTCATTCTGGGAAATGGTTGGGCATTGCTTGACCCGCTTGCAGCAATCGTTGTCAGCGTACTTATTTTCGTCACGGCATTCCGTCTTTTGCGTCAGGCATCAGGCGAATTACTGGAAGAAAGCTTGCCACGGGAAACGGAAAGCAAGATAGAACAGATTGTGTATCAAGACCCTCAGGCAAAAGATGTCCACAACCTTCACACCAGAAGAATAGGCAGCATCATCGCCATAGAAATGCACCTGCGTCTACCAGGTGACATTTCCCTCAGCGAATCACATGCCCACGCCACAGAGATTGAGAAGCGGTTGAGGAAAGAATTTGGTGACTCTACCCATATCATGCTGCACATAGAACCGATAAAATAAAGAAAAAAGTATTATCCACTACTAAAGAGCGTTAAAAATGCTAAATAATTGGCATATTTAACGCTTTATTTTGCACTTTACAATTAAAATTGTATATTTGCAGACTGAAACAAAGCAATTCAAACCTAGAAAACAACTAATCTACAATATGAAAAATCTCATTCTTAGCATCTCATTCTTTCTTTCCGCTGCCTCTGCAATGGCGCAGCAATATACTGTAACATCTCCTGACGGTTGCCTTATCGTGAACACGAATGTGACTGACGGCAAGATGACTTACGACGTTTCACTCGACGGCAAGCAGATGATCGAGACATCGCAGCTCGGCTTCGTCACAAACAAAAGCGACTGGAGCAAGGGGCTTACAGTGAAGGGAAACAAGAAGGAAACGGTAAGCAAGGAGTACGAAATGCGAAATGCCAAGGCATCGCATATCAGCTACGAGGCTAACAAGTTGGTGGTTTCGCTCGAGACTGCCGACAGATACAAGTATGACGTGGAGTTCCAAGTGTCTAACAATGACGTGGCTTTCCGCTATATCATCCCGCAGCAGCTTGACGATGTGCGCAGCCTTGTCATCACAAAGGAACTCTCTTCGTTCAAGCTTCCTGACAACACGACAACCTTCATCACTCCGCAGAGCAATCCGATGGTGGGCTGGATGCACACGAAGCCAAGCTACGAGGAGGTATATACGAACGATGCTCCTGTGGCACAGCGCTCAGCTTTCGGTCACGGCTACACCTTCCCTTGCCTCTTCCATGAGGGCGAAGACGGTTGGGTGCTCATCGCAGAGACAGGCGTCAACGGCACTTACTGCGGATCTCACCTCAGCGACTGGGACGCAAAGAACGGTTATTCGATAGCTTTCCCTATGGACGGCGAGATGAATGGCCTTGGCAATGCTACCCCAGGTCTTTCTCTCCCCCAGCCTACCCCATGGCGAACAATAACCCTCGGCAAGACATTGAAGCCTATCACGGAGACAACAATCCAGTATGATGTCGTGGACGAAGTGTTCGAAGCCTCAACAAACTACAAGAACGGTCGCTACACTTGGAGCTGGCTAATCTGGCAGGACGACAACATAACCTACGACGTGCAGAAGCAGATGATTGACCTCTCGGCTGCAATGGGTTACGAATATGTACTCGTTGACAACTGGTGGGACGAGAAGATAGGCCGCGACAAGATTGCCGAACTCTCGAAGTATGCTCAGGACAAGGGCGTTTCGCTCATGCTTTGGTACAACAGCAACGGCCATTGGAGTGACGCTCCGCAGACTCCTCGCAACGGAATGAACACAGCAGCAAACCGTCACCGCGAGATGAAATGGATGAAGTCCATCGGCATAAAGGGCATAAAGGTTGACTTCTTCGCTGGCGACAAGCAGCCAACGATGCAGCTTTACGAAGACATCCTTGCCGATGCCAACGAGTATGGCATTCAGGTTGTGTTCCACGGTTGCACGATTCCTCGCGGTTGGGAGAGAATGTATCCGAACTTCGTGGCAAGCGAAGCCGTGCTGGCGTCAGAGAATGTGTTCTTCGGCGAAGGCGCTGCAAAGAGCGAACCTTTCGACCTTACCCTTCATCCATTCTGCCGCAACGCTTCGGCTTCAATGGATTGGGGCGGCGTCATCATGAATAAGTTTATGAGCAAGGACAACAAGTCTCGCCACCCTCGCCACACAACCGACCTCTTCGAGATGGCTTCGGGCATAACGATGCAGACAGCCGTTCAGTGCGTTGCAATGTATCCGAACAACCTTCAGGATGTGGAACAGGAGAAACTTGACTGGCTCAAGACATTGCCTTGCAAGTGGGACGAAACGCTTTATGTTGACGGTTATCCTGGCAAATACGCAGTCATCGCTCGCAAGAGTGGCGGCAAATGGTACATCGGAGCCTTGAACGGCACGAAGGAAGAAATGACTCTCAACCTCGACCTTCCGTTCATCGGCAAGAAGCAAGCCGTGACTCTCCACGACGATTGGAAGATGAACCAGACAGTCAAGACAGACAAGAACGGAAAGCTCAAGATAAAGCTACAAGCACAAGGCGGAGCGATAATCAGTTCGCTCTGACGAGCGAGGCTAAAGGCTAAAAGCTAAAGGCTAAAGGCAATCTCCATTATCATTCGCTCTGACGAGCGAGGCTAAAGGCTAAAAGCTAAAGGCTAAAGGCACTATCCAGCAGAAGAATGTTGGGCAAAAAAACCTGAGCCACATACAATCCGCAAGGCAGCCTTTACCCTTTAGCCATTAGCTTTTACCCTCAATTTTGAACAACGTGAAAAATTGAACCCTATGTACGAAATCGGTTTGGACTTAAGAATAAAGGGCGGCAAGATCGTTCTCTCTTACAAAGGAAAGGAATATGAGATACGGTCGAACCCACGGGAAGGCGACATCCATATCTGCCAGAACGACGAGATACTCCACACTGTGCGTTGCGGTTTCTATAAAGAACAGATAGAAAAGATGATAATTCGCGCAAAGGAGTTCAAGAGCGTCACTGGCAGGATGATAGGTCGTGAACTGCTGAGCGACGTCCTTGCCTGCACCATCGATGACGGACGTGAGATACTTGACTTCGGCTTTGCAGAATCGCTTGCATTGCACCGTGGCGAAAAGCGAGACGAAAACAGCGAGCGAAACTATGAGCTGCGTAAGGAGGAATTTGTCACACGCCGAAGAGAAGAGCTTGGAATGGAAGCAAGCAAAAAGCCGAAAGCGCCAACGCATGACGCTGCCAAGAGCGCTCTCATTACGAAGTGTACCCTTTCTGTTGCTCGCGAAGAGAAGAATCCTTCCGACATGATCACCGATGGCGTTCTCGCATACGGTGTCAACGTAGGACGATTCCTGTTCAATGAAGGGCGGATTATCGTCTATACCATCTCTGACCTTCCGCACATCGGAGCGTCGGATGTGTTCATGACATACCAGATAACAAAAGACTCCTACCAGCTTCTGCTGAAGATGTCGGAGAAGAACCGCATTCCAAGTCCTGCCGTTCCTGCCACGATTACCGACTCTTGTCGCCTCGGGTTCCTCTGCGGTGAATCGGCATATTGCAAGAGAAACACATTCACTCTTGAGGATGTGGATATGAACAATGTTGATTTCATGAATAAATTTGACAATATGTCGAACAAGTCCTTCTATCGTGGCGAGACGGAACGTGAGTTCTATCTTGTGTTCAGCACAGCTCACGACCTCGATGAGTATTACATTCGCGTGGGCGACGAGGAAGGTATTGAACCGGAAAAACCCCTCGGAACAATCATCGTTCCAAAGGAATACGAGAACTGCTGGATCACCCAACATCGCTACTATCTCGACTGGGAAGTTGTCGTTGTGCCAGTTGAGGGGAAATACATCAAAGGCTACAACTACCCATACTGGAAACTGCTGAAAGACAACACCAATGCAGAGCTAAGTGGCTACAAATATGCCCTCTTTCTTGACCCAGAAGGGCGTGTCTTTGCCACAACGCCACTCACGGAACTGGTCATTGCAGAAACCTTTGAAGAGTATCAGCAAATGAGTGAAGAAAAAGTCGAAAGCCTATGCTACTGCAGCGAGATGAGCAGGGCAAGATAATAGTTACACAACAAAACTTAAAGCTATGTTAAACAAGAGAATAATATATGTACTGATTGCCGTTGCAATGTTCATGACATGTCCTTTGCTTGCAAAAGCGCAGGGCAGCAGTGTCCAATTGAATAATTTGTGGAAGGATTATGACCAGGCCATGGAAAAAGACCTTCCACAGACTTGCCTAAAGATTCTCGACAAGATTTCGAAGAAGTCGGAAAGCGAGAAGGCTTACGCAAGTCTGCTAAAGGCTGAATTGAAGAAGGTGGAGATTATGGATGAACTGGCTCCTGACTCTGTGGAAATAATGACCCAGAACCTTCTGAATAAAACAGAAAAGATGAAGAGCAAGGACAAGGTGGCATACGCTATCTTCAACCTTGCCATCTCCCGAGGTTTCCAATCCTTGCGTATAAACAACGGAAAGTATGCCGACGATTATCGTGAGGAAGCTTTTGCCGACATGGATGTTCTTGCCAACACAACAACTGACGATTGGGCTATTATCATAAAGGAAGGTTCCGGTTCAGAGATATTCAACCGTGACATTCTCTCGTTGATGGGCATTGAAGCTTACCAGCAGGAACGACTCTTCAAATACTACAAAGAACATGGCAACCGCCGCGCTTGCGCTTATTTGGCTCAGAACTGGAATGTGAATAAAGGCAACCAGAACTTGCCTACATACATTGAAGAGTACAAGGATCTTCCAGAAGGTGCTCTCCTTGCAAAGCAGTATTATCAGTATTGTAAAGGCAATTCTAATATTTCGGCTGCTGAACGCTACCAGCTTTTGCAAACTTACCGCAAGCAATGGGCTGGAACGAAGGAGGCTACGATATTCGAAAACTTTGAGAAGAACGAACAGCAAGCTTCACTGAAAATAGTTTCTGTTCCTGGCAATGTACGTTCAGACAAAGTAACAACTCTTCAGACAACGTCAAAAAATGTCAGCAAAGCAAAGCTTACCATCATTCCGCTTAACGTGGCTAGTCGTGATATTCCGGTAAACGACCACAACAAATATTACGAGAATCTGCTCTCAAATTATGCAGTAAAGTCAGGCAACGGCTACAAAGGACAGATAGAAATTGCCAAGAACTTTAACATTGAGAACTATTACACTGAGGCAAAAGACAGCATCACAATCCCTACTCTTAAGTGCGGTGTCTATATGCTGAAACTGGAATCGCAGGACGAGAAGGATCAACCTTCATACAAACATCCTGACGGTTTTTCGATAAACAAACCGTCAACCCACACTGTTGACTACACACTTTTCCATGTCAGCGACCTTAAGATCATCCGTCTCAGTCTGCCAAACAAGAAGGAAAGGATGGTGGTGGTAGATTCAAAGACTGGTCATGAGGTGAAGAATGCCAAGACTCACGAGGACAAGTACCGTGGCATCGTGGCTTATACCGACACAGACAACGGTATGCCTTACGCAAGAATCTATCCTAATGAATTCCATTCCTACACTCCAGAAAAGGAAGATTATCACATCAACATGTACCTTGACCGCGGCATCTACCGTCCTGGTCAGACAGTTCATGTGGCTGCCATCTCGCATAAGATAACAAACGGCATCAAAACCAATGTCGTGGCAAACGAAGAGATAGAGTTCACACTCAAAGACGCCAACTATCTAGAGATAGCAAGCAAGACTGTGAAAACCGATGATTTCGGCACAGCCACTGCGGATTTCGTTCTTCCGACAGACAGACTCACTGGCGAATGGCTCATTGAAGTTGAGGGGGAAGAAGATGAAACAGAAATGTATTTCAATGTTGAGGAATACAAACGCCCTACGTTTGAAGTCACTTTCAAGAAATATGAGAAGGAATACCAGCTTGGCGATACCATCAAAGTCACTGGTGTGGCTAAGACTTACGCCGGCGTTCCAGTGGCAAATGCAAAGGTTGCCTACACCGTAAACCGCCAATTGCCTTGGTGGTGTTGGTGGAGAGGCTACGGCATTGGTGACATAAAGAGAGACACCGTGGTGACAAACGACAAGGGTGAGTTTGAAGCTACTGTACCTCTCAGTATTCCAAAAGACCAGAAGATAGACGATAAGAACGACATAATCTGCTATCATTATAAGATAGAAGCTGCCGTTACGAGCATCTCCGGCGAAACTCGTGAAGGTGAAGAGAGCCTCACCGCTTCCAACAAGCCACTGATGTTCAAGATTTCCATTAAGGACAAGTTCCGCAATGATGAGAATTCAGGTTTCTCCGTTTCCGTTAAGAACAGTGCCGGAAAGGACATGAAGGAAGCCAAGCTTGCATTCAAGATTGACAATCAGTCTAAGCAGTACTCTACCGTAAAGGAAGTTAACGAGGCTATAAAGACTCTTCCTTCCGGAAAGCACAAGATTATTGGCAAGGCTTCATATAAAGATATTGTAGAAAACGACACGGTCAACTTTACCATCTTCTCGCTTGATGACAAAACTCCAGTAGAATACACTAAGCATTGGAATTACATCACTCACCAGAATTTCAAGGACGAGAATGACGTTATCACACTTCAGTTCGGCACTTCGACTGAGGATGTGGAGGTATTCTATGATGTTTTCGAAGGCGACAAGCACAAGGAGTCAACTGTTCTTCATGCTTCGAACTCTCTTATTCGCAAGGATTTCAAGGCAGTCAAGGGCAAGAACATTCTCGTTTCTTACGCTTGGGTGAAGAACGACACTCTTTATTCACATCAGTATTGCCTCTATCAGCCAGAACCAGAAAAGAGTCTTAATGTTACTTGGAAGACATTCCGCAACAGGCTTATCCCTGGTCAGAAAGAAGAATGGACGCTGAACATTACAAATCCTCGCACCAAGGGAACAGGCGATTACCAACTCCTTGCCAATCTCTACGACAAGAGTCTTGATGCCATTGCTTCATCAGCATGGAACACACGACTTGGCATCAATACAGGCTATTCTAGTGCAGAATGGACCACGAGCCATCCAACTATGTCTTCGCTGAGAATCAATCGTTATTATGAGATTGCTTCTTTCAAGGAACCTGACCTTAGCAGATTCTACATTTGGCCTTTCCGCTATGAAGGAAAATACCGCAACTTCTCGAAGGCAATGTTGCTTGACGCTGCTGCTGGTGGTGCCAGAGTTTATGATTTAGCAGAAGAGCAGCCTAGATTTGCGCCACCAGTTGTTAAAAAGGATTCTGAGGTAATTGCTAATGCAGCCCAAGAGGTTAGTGGAACTGTTGTTGATGAATTTGGCGAACCGATTATCGGTGTCATGGTCAAAGAACAGGACACACAAAACTCAGTGGTTACAGACATTGACGGCAACTATACTATCAGGCTCAGCCAGAAGGGAGCTTCTATCATAGTCTCTTATATTGGCTATATGTCTCAGACCCTTTCCACTGCTGGAATATCTACACTCAATGTGACTCTTGAAGAGGACCGTGCTGCACTAGAGGAGGTTGTTGTCGCTGGCTACGGCGTATTGAGGAAAAACACTGTTGCAGGAAAGATTGCTGGCATAAAGGTAACTCCTGAGAATGCTACTACGACAGAGCCTATACAAATGCGCAGCAACTTCTCAGAAACTGCCTTCTTCTATCCACAGCTTTTTGCAGACAAGAACGGCGATGTCAACATCAAGTTCACTCTGCCTGAAAGCACAACTACATGGAAGTTCCGTGCACTTGCTCATGATAAGGAAATGAACAACGGCATGATTCAAGAGGAGGTTATCGCTCAGAAGCAGTTGATGATTTCGCCTAACATGCCTCGCTTTATCCGCAAGGGCGACAAGGGCGTGCTCGCTTCTGTTGTAAGCAACCTCTCTGAGAAGACTCTCAACACAAAGACAACCATTGAGATTCTCGACCCTGACACAGAGAAAGTGCTCTACACTGAAAGCACTACCAACACTCTCGAAGCCGGCAAAACGGCTGCCGTAAACTTCAATCTCAAGACCCCTTCTAACTCCCCCACAGGGGGAGAACAAAACCTCGCGGAAGGGGTTTATATCGTAAAGATTTTCACAGAGTCTCTCACCCACGTGGATTCTTCCCTCCGCCCCCTTGAGGGGGTTGGGGGACCTGAGACGGAGGGGGTCTCTGTGGAGTATTCCGACGGCGAGCAGCATTACCTTGCTATTATAGATAATGTAGAGCCAGTAATGACTACCAAGTCTATCACGATGATAAAGCCAGGCACGGAAACTGTCACTACAGCAGACCTCTTCCCTGCCGACGCTACAGACAAGAAACTCACCGTAGAATGGACAGAGAATCCTGCATGGCTTATGCTCGAGACTCTCCCTTACATGAACAGCCAAGACCAGACAACCATCTACTCTAAGGCTGCCGCTTACTACGCAAACGCTCTCGGCGCAAACATCCTCAAGGCTATGCCTGAGAAGACAAAGCAAACCATCCTCCGCCAAAACGAAACAGCCCCTGTGCGCGAAGCGTCAGCTTCGGGCAACACCGCTGCTTCCCCTCTCGAAAAGAACCCAGAACTCAAGACTCTCCTCCTCAACGAGACTCCTTGGGTCATGGACGCAAAGAACGAAACCGAGCGCATCAAGATGCTCCGAAACTTCTACGACGAGAACAAGCTCACCTACAACCAGGAGCAACTCATCAAGAAACTCAAGGACGAGCAGAAGAGCGACGGCGGCTGGAGTTGGTGTCCGGATATGCAAACATCTTACTGGATGACATCGGAAATCTGCGAACTCTTCGTGCGTCTCAACAACATGATTGGCAAGCAAGAAGCAACAAGCGACATGCTCAAGAAGGCGCTGAACTGCCTGCAGAAGAAGGCTCACGAGGAAATCATTCTATGGAAGAAGGACGAAAAGAATGGCGTTACACCTTATATATATGATTGCTACGCCCTTCAGTATGTCTATCTCAAGGCTCTCTCTGGCGAAAAACTTGCTGGCGAAGAGAAGAAGGATGCCGATTTCGTCATCAAGTATCTCAAGAAGCAGGAGCGCCAGAACTCGCTTTACATGAAGGCAAAGCTCGCCATCGTGCTTTATTACATGGGCGAGACAAAGATGGCGAAGGAATATATCCAGAGCATCAACGAATATTCAGCTTACAAGGAACTCGACGGCCGTTACTTCGACACTCGCCGTGCCGGTTACTCTTGGCGCGACTACAAGCAGCCAACACAGACAATGGTCATCGAAGCCCTCAAGGCCATCACGCCGAACGACCAGCAGACCATTGCCGAATACCAGCGTTGGCTCCTCATGCAGAAGCGCAACCAGATGTGGGACACTCCTATCAACACAGTGAACAATGTCTATGCCTTCGTTTCTCCTTCTCGCAGCGGCAGCAAGAACTCTGCAAAAGCCCCAGCATCCACCAAGTCAGCCCCTGTGTCCGAAGCGTCAGCTTCCGATTACGCCATCATAAATGCCTTCGGTGCTGACGGTAAGGGCTACTCAAAGAACATCTACGTCGATAAGAACATCCTCCCTATCGTAGAATTCGAAAAGACCAACAACCAGGTTTCTTGGGGTGCTGTCTATGCTCAGTTCAAGCAGAAGGCAACTAACATCGCCGACTTCTCAGAAGGCTTGAAGATCACTCGTGAAATCATCACTCCTGAAGGCTCTTCCCTCCATTCAAGTGAGGGCCAGGGGGTCTCTGTTGGCGACAAGGTAAAGGTTCGCATCACTGTTGTTGCCGATCGCGACTACGACTTCGTGCAGATTGTTGACAAGCGTGCTGCTTGCCTTGAACCTGTTAGTCAGACATCCGGCTATCGTTGGAGCAATGGTGGCTATTACGAAGCTCCTCAAGACTCTCGCACTTGCTACTACTGCGACATGCTCCGCAAGGGCACTCACACCTTCGAGACGGAATACTTCATCGACCGCGTTGGCGACTACCAGAGCGGCACTTGCACCGTGCAGTGCGCTTACTCTCCAGAATTCTACGGTCGCACCGGCGCCATTAACATTAATGTGACCCCCTAACCCCCAAAGGGGGAATCTTTAATAGATTCAGAAAACATATTTTGAACATACTATAACGTTATGAATAAGACTATCAACATCTCCCCATCGGGGAGCTTGAGGAGCTTTCTTGTACTCCTCCTTACAACCCTATGGATCTCTCCCCTCGTGGGGGAGTCGGAGGGGGTCTTCGCCCAAAGCATTGATGCAGAGTTTGATGTCATCGATATGGGTGACATCACTTTCCAGCAGCCAGCGCAGGCAACATTCAGAATGAAGAACCGCGGTTCCGAATTCTTCCTGAAGGAAGTGAAGCCTTTCTGCGGTTGTACTCAAGTCACATACCCAAAGAAGAACATTGCCAAGGGTGAGAACTTCACCATCACAGTGACCTACGATGCTGAGATGCTCGGCCATTTCCAGAAAGACATCGCAATGATCAGCGACCAGTTTGAGAATCCGTATTACCTTACGGTGAAAGGAAATGTCGTAACGAATCCTATTACCCAGAGCATGGAAGAAAGCAATGGTGCTGCCGTGATGATAGGCAAGATCATGCTCTCGCGCGACAATGTGGAGTTTGCCGACACTTACCAAGGCGACCGCATCCAAGACAGAATCACCATCACCAATGGTGACACAAAGCCTATCAATCCGCAGATTGTCCATGTGCCTCAGTACATGACAGCACAGATCACTCCGAACATCATCCAGCCGGGCAAGCAAGGTGTCATCACATTCACGCTGAATGCAAACATGCTCCCACGCTATGGTCTCACACAGACATCCGTTTATCTCGCGGCATTCCCGGGCGACATCATTTCAAAGGAGAAGGAGATCCTCGTCACAGCCATCAAGTTGCCAAGTCTGCAGTTGTCGGAATCGCAGCGCAACCGCGTGCCTGTGCTCACACTCTCTGACAGCGGAATCAGTCTTGACAAGGCTCTCAAGGGCGACTTGGTTCTCGGAAACAAGGGTAAATCGCCACTGGTCATCTCTACGATCCAGTCGTTCACACCGGGTCTTAACATCACTCTCAACAAGACCACGCTCAGCCCAGGCGAGACAACCATCCTCCGCGTGAAAGGCACTCGCAAGAATCTAAAGGACTTGGATTCAAAGCAACAGCCACGAATACTCATCATCACAAACGACCCGAACAACCAGAAACTCATTCTTGAGGTAAAGTATAAACTCTAATATTCGCTCGGACCCACCCCCACCCCCTCCCTTATAAGGAGGGGAGGAATTAGTCTTGAGGGATGATAATTGTAGGGCGAGGATTTCCGAGCCGCTTTCCATCCTACAAAAGTAATCATACTTTATACTTATTACTTAATACTTATTACTTCCTATGCATCATCCAGAAAACGACGAAGAATACAAGGGACTTGTAGTAAATGCTGGCGTAGAACAGCCATCAATAGTCAATCCTTATTTCAAACGCATACGCAAACGCCCGAAGCAACTCTCAGTAGATGAGATGGTTGACGGCATTCTGAAAGGCAATATCACCGTTCTTTCACAAGCAGTAACGCTCGTAGAAAGCGTGCTTCCTGAGCATCAGGCAAAGGCTCAGGAGGTCATTGCCAAGTGCTTGCCATACGCAGGAAACTCCATCCGCATCGGTATCAGCGGTGTTCCTGGCGCTGGCAAGAGTACTTCCATTGACGAGTTCGGCTGCCATGTCCTCGACCGCAAGGGAGGCAAGCTCGCAGTCCTTGCCATCGACCCAAGTTCAGAGCGCTCAAAGGGCAGTATCCTTGGCGACAAGACTCGTATGGAGAAACTCTGCGTTCGCGAGAACACCTTCATTCGCCCTTCACCATCGGCAGGTTCTCTCGGTGGTGTTGCACGCAAGACTCGTGAGACTATCATCCTCTGCGAGGCAGCCGGTTTCGACACAATCTTCGTGGAAACGGTAGGTGTGGGACAGAGCGAGACTGCGTGCCACTCAATGGTTGACTTCTTCCTTCTCATACAGGTTGCCGGTACTGGCGACGAACTTCAGGGCATCAAGCGCGGTATCATGGAGATTTCCGATGGTATCGTTGTCAACAAGTGCGACGGCGACAATGTTGACGCTTGCCAGATGGCAGCAACACATTTCCGCAACGCCCTCCATTTCTTCCCGGCTTCCGAAAGCGGTTGGGTGCCAAAGGTGCTCACCTACAGCGGTTTCTATGGCTACGGCATCAAGGAAGTCTTCGACATGATCTACGAATACTTCGACTTCATAAAGGCAAACGGCTATTTCGACTATCGCCGCAACGAGCAGAGCAAGTACTGGATGTACGAAAGCATCAACGAACAGCTCCGCAACTCCTTCTACAACATGCCACAGATTCGTGACATCATCAAGCAGAAGGAGTCAGAAGTCCTCACCGGCGTAAAGACAAGCTTCATCGCCGCCCACGAACTTCTCGACATCTATACGAAGAACAGCAAGTAACTAAACTTTCCCCTTACTTTTAACAAAAACAATAAAAACCGCATGAAAGAGAAGATGGCTCTAACAAGCCATTGATGCTGAAGCTGCCCAAATCATATTGTGAGCGAGCTCCCATATAATTTGAACACCAACATCATCACTCTATCGGACTTTCTTCTCTTTCATGCAAAAAACAGAAAAAACATTTTACCTTCATTAACCCTAAAAACCTAACCCTAACGTTAACCCTAACTTAGAGTCGGTTAAGGTTAAGGTTATCGTTAAGGTTAAGGTTATCGTTAAGGTTAAGGTTATCGTTAAGGTTGTTAATGTTTTTTCTTTTTGAAGTCTAGTATATTTCTGTTTGGCATTTCATGAGAGCTCGCTCTCAAAGAATGACGAACAGAAAGATACGGAATCTTGCAAGAGATTCTGAAAAAGACTCCAAAAAGTGTTTTTCTTGTTTTTGTTAAAAAAGATGGGAGACTTCAGTAAGCAATTCATGATTCATAAAGCTATAACCCTTATCGCAGCAATGCTGCTTCTTTTCGGAGAGAATGCCATCGCACAAAGTCCAGCAAACTCTGAAACCTTTGAAACCTCTGAAACCATTGAAACCCCTAAAACCCCTAAAACCCCTGTAAACATCTCCACCGCCACAAAACTCCAGACTGTCCAAGGTTGGGGCGTCAGTCTGTGCTGGTGGGCAGCTCAGGTTGGCCAGTGGCAGGAAGAGCAGCAGGACGAGATTATCGATTGGATAGTTTCTCCCGAAGGTCTCAACTACAATGTGTTCCGCTACAATATTCCTGGCGGCGATGACCCTGACCACACCAACTGTGCTGCACGCCACATGGAGCACGGCAAGGGACTTCGTGCCGACATGGCGGGATTCATAAAGCACCGCCCTGCCAACGACAAGGACCACACCACATGGACTTACGATTGGGATGCAGACAAGCCGCAGATCACCATTCTCAAGAAGATCGTGGCTCGCTGCAAACACTATGGCAAGGAGCCTATCATCGAAGCGTTCTCCAACTCTGCCCCTTGGTGGATGACTGTCAGCGGCTGTGTTGCCGGCTCCCGCAACGGCACCGACACAAACCTGAAGAGCGAGTACTATGCTGCCTTTGCCGACTATATTATAGATGTGTGCAAACATTTGGAGAGCCAAGGCATCACGATACATTCCATTGATCCATTCAACGAACCGACAACCGATTACTGGAAGATTCAAGGCAGTCAGGAAGGTTGTGGATTCAAGGCTAAGGACCAGATTCTGTTCATCAACAACCACTTCGCCTCTGCCGTCAGAAAGAGCGGACTTTCCGCCGTGATCTCCGCAAGCGACGAAACATCCCCTGGTTTGAGTCTACTCACCTTCGACGCATACGTGAAGAACGCAACAGCCATTGCGAATATCGGTCAGTGGAACACCCACACTTATTCTAGCAGTCGCCATACCACGAACGCCATCAGGGAGTCGCTCCGTGACGCCGTTGCAGCAAAGGGCAAGACACTATGGATGAGTGAGACCGGAGAAGGAGGTTTCGCCATCAATGGCAACCTCGCACTCGCAAAGAAGATGTTCGACGATCTCCGCTACCTGCAGCCGGTAGTATGGTGCGACTGGCAAGCGATGGAAACGAACGACCAGTGGTGTTTCATAACATGTTCAGGCAACAACAATCGCTACACCCCGCCCTACAACCGCAACAAGAACTATTACGTTCGCCAGCATGTAACAAAATATATTCCATCAGGCTATCACCTCGTCTCTACCGACAACGATAATGTCCTCGCAGCAGTGAGCCCGGACAACAGCGAGTTGGTTGTTTGCATCATAAATCAAGACAGACAGGAAGCAAACTACGACCTATCAAGCATCACAAGGAATTGGAAGCACGAGGCAACAATCAAGACAGCCGTCTTCACCGACCGAAGAAACAATGCTAGCCCCGATGTTCCCTTCACCACTTTTAGCAACATCACTTGCCACCCAAGAAGTATCACAACAATAGTGATAACATAGCATTTTTTGAAAAAACTTATTTACTCTTAAATAATTCAGAATGTGTTCCTACACGCTTCAGGTCTTTCTTGGCTTGTGTCGAATAACGAACTTGCTTTTTCATGCTTCGTCTATACTTTTCAAGAAAGAATCAAAGTCTGTCATATCCAGTGTGCCAGCATATTCTCCAGAACGAGTTTCCTTGATTGCTTCAACAGTTTCCTCTTGAAGCATCATCGGTTCTTCTTCATACGCAATGTCATACATTTTGGCATTTGATTCATTCACTTTCTTACTAGCATAGCCAAGAACCTTGTCAAGCACACTTTCGTTTTTTATTGCCATGACAAGTTCCATCAAGCTCAATTTCTTTGCATCAAATGTAGCTGTTTGCATAATGTAGTTCTTTATTTGACATTGCAAAATTAATACTTTTTATATTTACCTCCAAATTTCTGCCCATAAATTTGATTAGCACACATTATAAACCTATGACTTTTGCCTCAAAAAATGCATTTTTTCATCCATAACTACCACAGTTATTGTGCGTAACTGCCGAAGTTGCAGTTCCTAAGTGCCGTGGTAACGATGCGTAAAAGTGGCAGTTACGATTGCGGAGAGTTTGCGGAGAGCTGCGGAGAGTTCAACAAACTCTCCGCAATCGCAAACAGCTATATTTCAGATATTTACCCAGCATCTGCGGAGAGGTGGAGAGTTGTACGCGTTTTTGGGGGAATCTTTATCTCATCTTCCGTCAAACCATAGAAGTCATAGGCGAAACGGTCGATGTCACGCTCATTATAGATGGGCGAACAGAAGAACCGTCCATACAACCCGACCTGTGATAAGAATTTTAGTTGCAAGTTGCTTTTCGCGCATTAAAATCACATCAAATTTTCCTTTTATTAGTAACTTTGCAGATTGTAGAAAATGTAGAAAAGGATAAACCGACAGATAAATCATACACAACTATGCGAAAAAAATACTATAAGCCAAAATGCAGACGTATTCTCATTGATCTGGAAGCATTAATGACAACTTGTAGCCCTGGAGTGAAGGCTACAGTGGAACTCATCGAAACTTTAGAAAACGAAGCAGAATACAACGGTCTCATTTATGATCCTTCAAAGCCGATAGATGCAAAAGCGCAAGACGGATTTATCATTGATGATTTCAATGATTTATAAATCCAAACGATGGGATTGCCCCCAAGATTAATCTTGTTTTTCCACACAAACTTTTTGACTATAATATCCTCTTGATATGAAAAGATATTTTTCTTTGTTCATTTCTCTGTTATTCTGCATTGTTGCCAATGCCTACAAGGATGGTGACCCAATAACCGTAAATGGCATAACATACCAATTTATAAGTGTGTCAAAAGGCACACTGCGTGCTATAAGCGCTACAACTGCCGCCATAACGGATGGCAATACGATTGTCGTGCCACCAACGGCTGTTGATCCTCAGGACGCTCAGAAGATATATACGGTAGATGCCGTAAGATTCTACGGCAATGTGCTCCCTGCTGCATGCACTAAAGTTATTCTTAGCGAGGGCATCACAAAGATGAACTCCCTATATAATGACGCGTCTGTTCGTGAACTTTATCTGCCAGCTACTCTGAATGAGTTCACCCTTCTCAACCAGTATGAGTTGCGCAAGATAGAAGTGGCTGCCGGCAACACTAACTTCAAGTTTGTTACCGAAGAGGAGTTCACTGGTGTAAATCCTGGCACTGAGAGCGATGGATATGTGGCAGGTTATCTTGTGTCGTGTGACGATACCAAGGTCTATTATCATGTTTATCCAAAGAATTTCAACTATCCGAACAATACAATTTGTATACCAGATCAGGTAACTTTCGTGCTGTCTGGTTCATATTACAGGGGACCTAGCTCTATGCAGACCATACATATCGGTAAGAGCCTCCAGACCTTTGCCTCTGACGCCAAAGCTCCCGATGGTCTCAAGGCATTCACGGTAGATCCGGAAAATACCACTTTCCATGCTGATGAGGGCGTGCTTTATAAGCTTATCTCGGGTGATGAGTATGGTTTGGAGTGCTATCCTCCTGGCAAGAATGATGAGAAATTCACAGTTTGGGAGAAGTGTACAAAACTTACAAACCTGTGTCTCCAGTATGCAAAGATGAATATTCTTGACCTTAACAAGGTGCAGACCGTTGATTACAACGCATGGCGCTTTGCGAGCAGGTTGCATACTGTTGTCATCGGCGATGACCTTACAGCATTGTATAACTCGCAGGAAGGTAATAACTTCAAGCGCTATGTGTTCAAGAATGACTATGATAAAGTGCCTCAGCCTTCAGAAGAGGAGATGGTCAACAGTACAAATCATCAAAACTTCAAACTCGTGGATGCCCTGTTGCTGAGTGCTGATGGTAAAACAGCCTGGGCATGGCCTGCTGGTCGTTATCTTGTATCAGGAAGCAATGAGACCAATTCTGTATGTAAGGATTACACTCTCCCTGCAGGTGTAGAGACTGTAAAGAATTACGCTTTCCACAATGCCCGTATTGCTAAGTTCCATTCTAATCCAGAACTTAAGAACATAGAAGGCGGTTCCGCTTTTGCATATTCTTATTTCACTCATGCCGACTTCGGAGCCTCAACCGACTTGGCAAATATCTCAGGATTGTCCGAAAGCAGTATCCTCGAAGAGATTACCATCTCACCTTCCGTAACAACACTCAGTTCGTTCAGCGGTTGCAAGAAACTCGCTTCCATAGTAATTCCTGATGGTTCAAAGATGAAGGAATTTAGTAGTAGTACATTCTCTGGTCTTTCAAGTCTCAAGAGCATTATCTTCGAAGGAACTTGTGCAGATGGATTCTCTATTAAAAGCGACGCCTTTAAAAACTGTACTGGTCTTGAAACCTTCGTTTTCCCTTCAACAATCCGTTCTATCTACGAGGGAGCTTTCTCTGGTTGCTCCAGCCTCGAACATGTTACATTCCAACAGCCTTCTACGCTCTATTGGATTGGCGACAATGCCTTTGCCATGTGTCCACTCAAGAAAATTGACTTGCCGGAGTCACTTTCAGAGATTCATCGCGAGGCTTTCCGCAACTGCGAGAACCTCACGGAAGTGAACATTCCAGCCAATGTCAAGACTATACACCCTGAAGCATTCAAGTTCTGCAACAACCTTCTTGACATCAATGTCGATAAGAAGAATACCAAATATTCAAGCCTTGACGGCTATCTTTTGTCAAAGGACAAGGAGACACTCGTGATCTTCCCACCAGCCAAGGCTAACGACCGCTTCACACTTCTTCCTCCTTCCATAACAAAAATTGGTGATTATGCATTCTACAGCTGTAGCATACTTAAGAATTTAACAATACCTAACAAGGTGAAGAGCATCGGCGAGCGCTCGTTCGGCAACTGTCCTAACCTCAATACCATCACTTTCCTCTGCGATGAGATGATAGATCCTGCCAAAATCAATCAGGAACAGAACAAGGTGGCGTTTGACGATACTATGTTTAAAAATATCACCATCAATGTTCGCCAGCCAAAGCTTACTGATTATACGGAAAATTCCTTCTACCAGCAGTTCAAGGCCATCAATCCTTCATTCCTTGTGGATAAGAAGAACGAGTACATTGCCGTAAGCGACATTGCCGTTGACCTGTTGGCAGTAAACGAAGGCTCTCATACATACATTATTCCTCAGAGCATAGAGCACGACGGAAAGCAGTACATCGTTTCGCTCATGGGTGACTATGCTTGCCAGAATGCACCTTCGTCGATAAAGGAAATCGTTATGTTCAACAATGTTGAATACATAGGTGCCAAGGCTTTCAAGCAAACAGCCAGCCAAACGATAGAAAACCTATTCTTCGTTCAGGCTAACCCTACAAAGCAGCTTCTTTCTACAACTCGTTTCGAGCTCACTCCTGCTGACCTCGGTGGCGATGACCAGTATAAGGAGTTTGCAGATGATATGAAGGTATATGTGCGCAAATCAGCTTACGACAAATGTATCACAGACTGGGCTTCATATTCAAGCATGATTGATTATAAGATAAAAGATGCTCAGATAAAGACCAAATACGCTACATTTGCTCGCGAATTTGATGTGGACTTCTCTGATTGTACCGATTATCAGATTCTGGCATTTACTGCCAACTGCGACAATAAGGGTATCACTTCTGGCTCTGGCGACTATGGTGAGACCGTATACCACATCTCTATGGAGAGCATCTATTGCGATGATGCTGATAAGGATGGTGTCTATGTTCCTAAAAATACGGGTGTTCTCCTCAAATGCATGAATGCAGATGCTACGAATCAGAATGCTTATTATTGCATCAGCGATCGTAATGACGAGGGGCTTGTGAATTATGCTGGAAGTAATGTGTTTACAGGTATAACTGTTGACAACAAAGTGATAAATGCCTCAGCAGAAAAGCCGATATTTGTGCTACAGGAAGGAGTGTTCTGCTATGTTTACCCTAAGATAACTCCAACAGTAACAATGCCTGTTCACAAAGCTTACATGCAGTTGCCAGATGCTCCTGCCGGCGCAAAAGTAAATTTGTCATTTGCCGATGGCGATGTAACTTCCATTGATGCGATTGACAATGGTGCGATTTCGCCTGCAAATAATCTTGTTTACAACCTTTCCGGCCAGCGCGTTGGAAAGAGTTACAACGGATTTGTGATAAAGAATGGCAGGAAGTTCGTGCAGAAATAACATAAACAGACATACAACAGACAGATATACAGAAAATATGCAGGTGTGTATAATAGAGATTCTGGCTTTCTAATATCACAGGAATAAACAGAAAAATCCCCAACCCTTCCGATGTGCGAAGTGCCTAACTCTGGATCACGCTTGCGCATCATGTTGCTGAGTTAGAAAGAAAAACAAAAAAATGTCCAAGGAATTGCTGCGACTTACGATGTGCAGTTATTCCTTGGACAGTACTATTATCCTTATTCCGTTACTGCAGGAACTCAACAACGCCGTTTTCGAGGTCGAACACAGCACCTACAACCTTGATCTTGCCTTCTTCCTCAAGTTCAGAAAGGATGGTGCTATTGGAACGTACTGCCTTCATCATGTTGCGTACGTTAGCATATACAACGGCGTTTTCCAGTTCTGCGCCTTCCGCATCAGCATTGTCCTTGGTGCATTCCGCGATAGCAGGCTGAATCTTGGCAAGCATCTGAGTCATGTTGCCTGCCTTAACGCCTTCGCAAGCAGAGTGTACGGCACCGCAGTTCTTGTGACCCATTACCACGACTACCTTTGATCCTGAGTGCTCGCAAGCGTACTCCATACTGCCGAGTACGTCCGGGCTGACTACATTACCTGCGACACGGGTAACGAAGATGTCGCCTACGCCCTTGTCGAAGATCATCTCTACAGGTACGCGGGCATCAATGCAAGAGAGTACGATAGCGAGAGGGTGCTGACCGTCGCTTGCCGACTCCTTAAGCTGAGCAACGGCATCGCGCTTGTGCTCCTTGTGGTTCACGAAGGCAGCATTGCCTTCCTTCAGGATGCTGATGACCGAATCTGGCGAAAGCGGATCGACGTCTGTTGCGTGGAGAACGTGTGTCTCCAAAGAATCCTCACCGGCTGTTGCCCCTGACTCTGTGTTACCACCATTGCATGATACGATAGCGGCTGCTGCAAATGTTACTGCAGCTAATTGAAAAATCTTTCTCATACTTGTTCTTTTACTATTCAGTTATCACTTCTGGTCCATTCTCTGTTATGACGATGGTCTTCTCCCATTGTGCTGATGGCATTCCGTCTTCGGTATAGACTTCCCATCCGTATGGGTCGTCGGCATCGATGAAGACCTTGTGTGTGCCCATGTTGATCATCGGTTCGATGGTGAACACCATGCCTGGCACGATGAGCATTCCTTCCTTCTTCTGGCGATAGTGGCAGACTTCGGGCTCTTCGTGGAACTTGAGTCCTACGCCGTGGCCGCAGAGGTCGCGGACGATGCCGTAGTGGTGCTTGTCGCAGATGGTTTGGATGACATTGCCGATGTCGTTGATGAAGTGCCATGGCTGGGCTGCTTCGATGCCTGCTTCAAGACATTCCTTCGTTACGCGAACGAGCTTCTCCCATTCCGGTTCCGTCTCACCGCCAACGATGAATGTGCGGTTGGCGTCGGCGTAGTAGCCGTTGATGATTGTCGTGACATCGACATTAATGATGTCGCCGTTCTCAAGGACGTCTTCTTCCTTAGGAATACCGTGACAGACGCAGTCGTTGATGGATGTGCAGCAGTGCTTTGGGAAGCCTTCGTAGTTGAACGGAGCGCAAGTGCCGCCGTGCTTTGCAGTGAACTCAGCGACGAATTCGTCAATCTGGAGCGTTGTGACGCCTTCCTTTATCATGTCCTGAACGCGGTCGAGGAGTTCGGTGTTGACCTTTCCCGCCTCACGGATGCCGTCTATCTGCTCTGGAGAGAGTATGAGGTTGCGGTTAGGGACGAGTTTGCCTCTCTTTTGGAAGGATAATACTTTCTCGTCCAAGGGTGTCAAGGTTTGTCCCTGAGGTACTATCCAACGGTGCTTTTTGTATGCCATTGTTTAATCTGTTTAATGAATCGTTGCGCAGGCTGTCAGCCTTGGCTTGTTGTGCCGCCAGTGTTTCCGGATCGGCAGTATGCATTCTGATGAGTTTTATGTTGCGCACGAGAGCCACCTTCGTTGTGGTTTGTGTGCTGTAAGGATCGTGGACGAATGTCATGAAGCCTGTAACGGACTTTATGCCAAGGCGGTCGCTATCGTCAACGGTGAGCGTAGCGTGCATAGGCGAAGCGAAATGCTGCGTCGTGAATGCTATGCTGTCGTTCTTGAACTTCACTGCGAGCATTGCCACCACATCGCGTCGTCCGTCCTGGATTATGAAGTCGGTATCGAATGAGAGCAACATGCGGTCGCCTGCCTTATAGGCTGTCTCCGGCTTAATGTCGAACTGCACGACATTGTATGGAACATACGGAACGAGCACGAACGACGTGGCTTCCTTCCATACATTCGTGGTATCGGCAGAAGAGAATCCTTCGCCCATGGAATTGAGGTCTTGCACATTACCGCCCATGGCAACGGTCTGCTCCATCATTCGGTTCTCAATGTTCTTGTAGATGGTGTTGAGAAGACGGTAGTGGCGTGTGTAATAGACCATGGAAGTGTCGAACTCTGCCTGGGTGTAGTCGTACTTTGCGAGGATGTCGTTGTAGAGTTTCTGGTCGTTGTATTTGTTGCCTTCGGTCATGTTCAGACTCACGGCAATATGGTAGTCGTAAAGAATATCCTCCATATCCCCTTCCGAAATGATACCGGAAGGCAGCGACGGCTTGCATGAGAAGAAGAGGGTCATGGCAAGCAGGAAGGTAAAGAGGGATAGGAGGTGCTTCTTGTTCATAGGGAGAAAGCAACCCGAAGCTGACGCATCGGGCACAGGGGCTTTTAGGCTATAGGGGGAGTGTCGGTTTGGGGTTGGTCTTGGTTTTCGTTTTCGTTATTGAGTTCAGATAGTTCCTTGCGGCAGAAGATGGCGAGGGCAACGACTCCCACGCTGATGGCTGAATCGGCGAAGTTGAACACTGGCGAGAAGAATATGAACTGCTCGCCGCCGCAGAACGGGAACCAATCAGGATAGTTCGAAACAATAAGGGGGAAGTAGAACATATCGACCACTTTTCCCTCAAGGAAAGGTGCGTAACCAGTGCCGAACTCTACGAACTGAGAGATGTAATACGGTGCCGAAGCGTTGAAGATGAGTCCGTAGAACATGCAGTCGATGAGGTTTCCTGCTGCTCCGGCAAGTATCATCGAGAGTATTACGACATAGACTGTCCTTGCTCCCTTGCGAATGACCCTTGCGATGTACCACGAAAGGAAGCAGATGGCAACGAGTCGGAACAGGCTAAGAAGAATTTTAGGCATGACGGACATACCGAACGCCATGCCCTTGTTCTCAACAAAGGTTATGAAGAACCAGTCGGTCACACGAATGCTGTCGTGCAACGCCATGCCGGTCTTGACTTCAATCTTTATGATCTGGTCTATTATGAGTATTGCCAAAGTCAGTGCAATGGCAAGAATAGCTTGGGTTTTCTTTGTCATTTAATGATTCTTGTTCTTCATTTTTGAAGCGACACTGAGGGTTGCATGTGGCACAATGCGAAGACGCTCCTTAGGAATGAGTTCGCCCGTGAGACGGTCGATGCCGTAAGTGCCGTTCTTGATGCGCACAAGGGCAGCCTCAAGGCTTCTGATGAACTTGTACTGGCGCTCAGCCTGAACGAGTAGTTCCTCTTTGCTCAGAGTGCAACTTCCTTCTTCAAGCACCTTGTATGTAGGCATTGTATCGTCAATATCGTTGCTGTCGTCACCTCTGAAAGAACGCATGAGGCTTTCGTACTCCTTGCGTGCCAATTCAATCTTGCTGTCGATAATTTCCTTGAACTCAACGAGTTCCTCAGCGGTGTAGCGTGTCTTCTTTTCTTCCATAGTTAGTATAAGGTTTGGTGATTGTTATTGTTTATTATTCGCTCTTTGAGCGAGGCTACAGAGTACAGACTACAGAGTACAGGCTTTTGCCATGCGGATTGTAGCTTGTAGTTTGTAGTCTATAGCCTGTAGCCTCGCTGAAAGCGAATTTATTATTTCTTGATAGAAATGTTTACCTTGAAGTCGTCGAAATCGACTTCCTGTCCGTCGTTGTCGGCGATTGTTATGCTGTCGGCAAGTACCTGCTGGCAGATGTATTCGCCGTAAGTGGCGATGGCTGCGTCTGTGCTTGCGTTGGCAGAAACCGTGATGTTGATGCGGTCTGTGATCTCAAGTCCGCTCTCCTTACGGATGTTCTGGATGCGGTTAATGAGCTCGCGAGCCATACCTTCGTTGATGAGTTCTGGTGTGAGTTCTGTCTCCATAGCCACTGTGAGAGCGCCTTCGTTGGCAACTTCCCATCCAGGGATGTCCTGAGAGATGACCTCAACATCAGCGAGTTCGATAACGGCAGGAGCACCGTCAACAGTGATTTCGATAGAAGCGTTCTTCTCGAGAGCGGCAATCTGCTGCTGGTCGAGTGCGTCAACCTGTGCTGCAACAGCCTTCATCTGCTTGCCGAACTTCTTACCCATGACGCGGAAGTTACACTTCACCTTCTTCACGAGGAGGTTTTCGCCGCCTTCGCACTCCATCTCCTTGACATTCACTTCGTTAAGAACAAGGTCGCGGATGGCGAGAATCTGTGCCTTCTGCTCGTCGTTCATGGCAGGAACAAGAATCTTCTGGAGTGGCTGACGCACCTTGATGTTCACCTTACGACGGAGAGCGAGAACCATAGAAGTGATCTGCTGTGCCATCTGCATGCGCTGCTCGAGGTCCTTATCGATGGCTGTTTCGTCAGCAACAGGGAAGGAAGCGAGGTGAACGCTGGTGAAGTCAGAAGCTGACGCTTCAGACACAGGGGCTGATTCAGACACAGGGGCTGATTCAGACACAGGGGCTGAACCTTCAGGAGAAGCGGCTCCGTTCTGGGCTGAGAGGAGGTCGTTGTAGAGCTCGTCAGCGTAGAATGGAGAGAACGGTGCGAGAAGGAGAGAGATTGTCTTCAAGCACTGGTAGAGTGTCTGGTAAGCAGCGAGCTTGTCCTGACTCATATCCTTACCCCAGAAACGCTTGCGGTTAAGACGAACATACCAGTTAGAGAGGTAGTCGTTTACGAAACCGTCGATGAAGCGACCAGCGCGTGTTGGCTCGTAGTCAGCGAGAGCTTCGTCAACATTCTTCACGAGAGTGTTGAGCTCGGAGATTATCCAGCGGTCAATCTCTGGACGCTCTGCGAGTGGCACGAGTGGCTCTGCGCCTGTGAAGCCGTCAACATTAGCGTAGAGAGCGAAGAATGAGTATGTGTTATAGAGGGTTCCGAAGAACTTGCGACGGATTTCGTCAACACCCTTTGGATCGAACTTGAGGTTGTCCCAAGGCTGTGAGTTAGTGAGCATGTAAAAGCGAGTAGCATCTGTGCTCTGGTTCTTGAGAGTGTCGAATGGATTGACAGCATTGCCAAGACGCTTTGACATCTTGTTGCCCTTAGCATCGAGAACGAGACCTGAAGAGATAACGTTCTTGAATGCGACAGAATCGAACACCATTGTTGCGATGGCATGGAGAGTGAAGAACCAACCACGAGTCTGGTCAACACCTTCATTGATGAAGTCAGCAGGGAATGCCTTGCGGTCGTCGATGAGTTCCTTGTTCTCGAATGGGTAGTGAATCTGAGCGTAAGGCATAGCACCAGAATCGAACCAAACATCGATGAGGTCTGTCTCGCGCTTCATTGGCTTGCCGCTTTCGCTTACGAGAACGATGTCGTCAACGTAAGGACGGTGGAGGTCAATCTTATTGTAGTTTTCCTTTGAGTTGTCGCCAGGAACGAAGTCGTTGTCCTTCAATGGGTTAGATTTCATAAGACCAGCAGCAACAGCCTTCTCGATTTCGTTGTAGAGTTCCTCTACGCTACCGATGCAAAGCTCTTCCTTTGTGTCGCGGTTGCGCCAGATAGGAAGTGGAGTACCCCAATAGCGAGAACGAGAGAGGTTCCAGTCGTTGAGGTTCTCGAGCCAGTTGCCGAAGCGACCAGAACCAGTTGACTCTGGCTTCCAGTTGATAGTCTTGTTGAGTTCCACCATGCGCTCCTTCTTTGCAGTAGAGCGGATGAACCAAGAGTCGAGTGGATAGTAGAGGATAGGGAGGTCAGTACGCCAGCAGTGTGGGTAGTTGTGGACATGCTTCTCAATCTTGAATGCGCTGCCTTCCTGCTTCATCTCCATGCAGATAGCGAGGTTGAGGTCGTCTTCTGGCTTGAGAGCCTTCATCGCCTCGTCGAGAGAAGTGTTGTCGTCCTTTGTGAACCAAGCCTTGAAACCTGGCTTTACATATTCGCCAGCGTGCTTCCAGTATGACTCGTTTACGCAGAGTTCGCGGAACTTCTCGTCCATGTCCTCTGACACGAAGTACTTGCCCTGGAAGTCAACCATAGGGCGAGTGTCGCCACCCTTGTCGAGAATGAAGAGAGAAGGGATGCCAGCGTCCTTTGCTACCTTGGCGTCGTCAGCACCGAAAGTAGGAGCGATATGAACGATACCTGTACCGTCTTCTGTTGTAACATAGTCGCCAGGGATTACGCGGAAAGCTTCCTCTTCCTTTACAACAACCTCGTTGTTCTCGAGAGCGCAAGGCTTAACCCAAGGCATGAGCTGCTGATAGTGAAGGCCAACGAGATCAGTTCCCTTACCGCGCCAAACGATGTTCATTGGGATTTCGTTGCCTTCCTCGTCCTTCTTTGCTGAGAAATAAGCAGAGAGACGTGGCTCGGCGATGATGTAGATTGCTTCTTCGCCAGAGTATGGGTTATTGCCAACAACGGCTACATAGTCAATCTTTGGACCAACGCAGAGAGCCGTGTTTGAAGGAAGTGTCCAAGGAGTTGTTGTCCAAGCGAGTACGTATGTCTTGAGACCTTCAGGCATTTCGCCAACGAGTTCGCCCTTGCCCTTGAGACCTTCGCAAACATCCTTTACGATGAACTGCGCAGTACATGTTGTGTCCTTTACGTCACGGTAGCAACCTGGCTGGTTGAGCTCGTGAGAAGAAAGACCTGTACCAGCGGCTGGAGAATATGGCTGGATAGTGTAGCCCTTGTAAAGCAAGTCCTTGTTGTAGAGCTGCTTGAGGAGCCACCAGAGAGTTTCGATGTATTTGTTGTCGTAAGTGATGTATGGATTCTCGAGGTCAACCCAGTAACCCATCTGCTCTGTGAGTTCTGTCCATTCGTCGGTGAACATCATCACATTAGAGCGGCACTTTGCGTTATAGTCAGCAGTAGAGATGTACTTCTCGCTGTCCTTGTTGTCGATGTCGTTCTTTGTGATACCGAGTTCCTTTTCAACGCCAAGCTCTACAGGAAGACCGTGAGTGTCCCAACCTGCCTTACGCTTCACCTGGAAGCCCTTCATTGTCTTGTAGCGGTTGAATGTATCTTTTATTGTACGCGCGAGGACGTGGTGAATACCAGGGTGTCCGTTAGCAGAAGGAGGTCCTTCGAAGAATACGAACTCAGGGCAACCTTCGCGCTCTTCTACTGAGCGCCAGAAGAGATTGTGCTCTTTCCACTTAGCCAGGATTTCCTGGTTAGTGTTGTAAAGATCTATGTTTTTATGAGTGTTGAACATCTTTATATTTACGATTTACGGATTTACAATTTACTGTTATTGAGACCGAAGCGAACGCTTCGGGAACGGTGGCGGCTTAACCTTCGAGGTCAACGAGGCGTGGTGCCTTTTCCTCAGCCTTCTCTGTCTGGCGTTCTGCGAGATACTGTGCGCAGAGAGCGAGAGCTTGGTTTGTAGCGTTGGCAAGATTCTTGTCACGACCTTCGTCGCCTTCAAGCTTGAGAGTGATGATGTCGTCCTTAGAACCGCAAGCGAGGTAGATGGTGCCTACAGGATTTTCCTTAGTGCCACCGCCAGGACCAGCCCAACCAGTTGATGCAATGGCAAGTTCTGTGCCAAGAACTTCGCATGCGCCCTTAACCATCTGAATGGCAACCTCTTCGCAAACAGCAGTCTGCTCCTCAATGAGCTGTGCGTCAACCTTGAGCATGTTGCGCTTGATGTCATCATGATAGCAAATGATACCGCCACGGAAATACTGTGACGCACCAGCAGTAAGAACGAGTGCTTCTGCTATCTTTCCGGCAGTGCAACTCTCTGCAGTGCCTATTGTGTGGCCTTCCCAAAGACGGGTTGCCAACTCCTTTGATAAGATTTTATTCTGAAAGTCCATAATGGTTTTTGTTTTTACGAATTTATGATATGAACATCCTGCTGTGGGAATGGGATTTCAATATTATTCTTGTTGAGCGTATCGTAGATCAGTGTACGCAGATTACTTTCGATGAACGGCTGCTTTGTCACGTCAACCCATGTGCGGAGAACAAAGTTCACGCTGCTGTCCGCAAGGTCAGTGAGCACTGCCGCTGGTGCCTTCTTCTTGTCAACGCCCTGGATCTTTGCTTCCTTGACAGCCTTGACAATGAGTTCAATGACCTGCTTTGCATTGCTTCCGTAAGCTACGCCAAAACTTATCTGCGAAAGAACATAACCGTGATTACGGGTGAGGTTCTTGTAGTTCTGCGTGAAGAGCTGCGAGTTCTGGAACGCAATGACAGAGCCGTCGAGTGCTTCGAGAAGTGTGCTTGTGTATGAAATGGAAGCAACCCTACCGCGAGTGCCATCACATTCTATGAAATCGCCTATCTTGATGCGACCTGTCATGAGAGAAATACCATAGTAGATATTCTCGATGATGTCCTTTGACGCGAAACCGATACCAGTAGAAAGACCTCCACCAATAACGGCAAGCCATGTGGTGTTGACTCGCATTATGACAAGACTCACCATAAACCAAGCGCCCCAGACAATGACCTGCACAACATTCTTGATCATCACCGTGCGACTTTCTGCCGAGCGAGGGTCTTCCGTCGTGAAGTTATGCTTTGCGATTTCGATGATAAGTTTGCTGATATAGGCAAACACAAACCACAGACTGACGATAAGCACGAGCGAGAGCATCGACAGGCGGAAGTGCTCTTCGTTGACGAAATCGTAGTCGAAAAGTCTCATCACAGTATCGCTGAGGTTGAACACATCAGCTGCCCAATAGATGGAAATCATTATCGAGAAGATGCCAAGCACTGGCACGAAGACATCGTTCACGAGATAGAACAGCCAAACCTTTGCCATCGGTTCGTTCTTGAAGTTCTTCTTCTCCTCGTATGTGTTAAGCCAATAGCGTATGCAGTTGATTGTCAAGATACATGTAAGCTGCATTGTCCACCATATCAAAGCCTGCACAGCAAGCAGCGTGAAACCGATGAAAGAGCATACAATGCTGAAGATGAACACCACTTGCGATACCTGCGCAAAGAACAAATCGCTCTTCGGAATATCACTCCTATACTTGCGCAGCACATACCATTGCAGCACAGCGCAGATGAGTATTATAGGCGGGAAGATGAGGTTTACCAGCGCGTTCGGGATGAGCACGATGCGGAAGGCTATCACTATGAAGCTGACGACAATCAGCGGACTATAGATTCTGTACGCACTCTTCAGCTGTTCCGGTTTCAAGCGTGCAAGGACAGAGAGTATGATAACACTCAAAAGCCATGAATACTGCACGAGCAAATCGCCTGCCATAGCGAGGAAGTTCTGGTGATAAACCTCTTTCACCACACCGATGGCAATGGCGAAAGTGATAACCGTAGTCGCCATGATGGTGCTTCGTCTGCGAGCGATGAAACCTTCCGTACGGAAACGCTTCGGAAGCAGGAATCGTATTACGGCAATGTTTAGCAAGACGGAAATGACACCGTAGAGCAAAATCACGAAAAAGAGGAATCCTATCACCTTCACATCCCATTCGGAATGGATGTTCTTGTAGTTCTTGTACTTATCGTTTACAGCCTCTTCGACATCAAAAATCTGCGTGCTGAGCGTAGCTATCAGCGAGAAATAGTCGCTTCCGCCATTCTTGAAGATGTTCTGCTGAATCTCGGAATAGCGCTGATTGGCATAATCGTTGAGCTGACTAAGGCGTGCATCCATTCTCTGATAGCGCACCATATACTCCGTCACCTGGTCATTGCGTTCCTGAAGTTGGCGCTGAAGATTGACAGCCAAAGCCAAGCAGACAGCCTTGTTTATGCGACTCTCCTCGTCAAGCACACGATCCGGCATGTTCTGAAGCGTGGAAATAAGGCTATCGTAGCGAGCCACATCGAACGAAGTCTTGTCGGCAAACTTCTGGAACGGGCGTGTCTGCGCCTTGAAATTCTTGTATTGTTCCGTCGCTTCATGGCAAGCGTAAGCCAAGTCAAACACATACTCCTTCTTCTGGGAATAGAGCATCAGCGAGTTCTGGTCGCTCTTTCGCATGATGTCGTACATGTTGTTCTGCGCAATCGTGTTTCTACGCTGGAAATTAGCGTTGAACTGAGCGTTGTCCTTATAGACTGAAGTGAGCTCATCGCGCAGTATGACAAGCGTACCGGCAAGGTCTTTCTCCTTCAACACGGCATTCGCATCGAGGGCTATCATTGTAAGCAACAATATGAAGTAAAAGACCTTTTTCATAACATTATTATATAAAACGGCGCAAAATTACTAAAATTTTCAGCATTTTCAAGCAATTTAAGATTAATTTTGTACCTTTGCCGAAAATCTTTGACCTTACCTATGGTAAATACTTATAAAACAACGCTTATAGCTGATGCGGGAGGCACTTCAACGACTTGGTATCTTTCGCCCTCACATACATTTTCAACCTACGGCATAAATCCATTCCAACAGAGCGAGGAAGACATTTTCAACCTTGTTCATGATTTTAGGCAAGCAAGTCTTGACAAGCCAGAAATGCCTCGCGTTTCTGCCATCCGATTCTACGGAGCTGGATGCACACCCGAGAAGATTGGGACTGTGAAGAAAGCCTTGTCGCAAGCGTTCGAAGGAACTGTTGAAGACATTGAGGTTCATTCCGACCTACTCGGTGCTGCCCGCGGACTTTGCGGCACTTCGGAAGGTGTGGCTTGCATTCTCGGAACTGGTTCAAACTCATGTCTTTACGACGGAGAGAAGATAGTGCAGAACACTCCTGCCTTGGGTTATATCCTGGGCGATGAAGGCGGAGGTGCCGTACTTGGAAAGATGTTTCTCAACGCCTTGCTGAAAGGACGACTCGACAAGACCGTTGCCGATGCTTTCTACGAGGAGTACGGAATGAATCAGGCTGCCATCATCGAGCGTGTCTATCGCCAGCCTTTGGCAAACAGATTCCTAGCTTCCTTCTCAAAGTTCATAAGCGAATATCGCAGCAATCCAACCGTGAATTGCATCATAAAGGAAAACTTCACTAACTTCCTGAACAACAACGTGAAACCTTACAACTGCAAGAGGCTCAACTTCACTGGCAGCATAGCTTTCCATTATGCGGAAATACTACGCGAAGTGGCAGAGCAGAACGGCTACGAAATCGGCAAAATCACGCAGTCGCCACTCGAAGGTTTGGCTGAATATCACAAGAAGTAAACGGGTTTCAAAGGTTTCAAGACTTTCAGAGGTTTCAAGACTTTCAGAGGTTTCAAAGGTTTCAAGAATTTCAAAAGCAGCAAAACATTTATATGAATAAACTTCCTAAAATAGGTTCTTACGAGTTTCTCTGCGAGCCGTTTCATTGCGACTTCACGACGCATCTTTTCATCGGTTTTCTCGGCAATCACATGCTGAACACAGCCGACTATCATTCCAACGAACGCGACTTTGGCATGCATTACCTCGGTCCTCTCAACAAGACATGGGTGCTTTCGCGACTTGCCATCGAGGTTGTTGAGATGCCAAAGGCATACGACCGTTTCACTATCGAGACATGGGTGGAAAGTGCAATGCGCTTCTTCACAAACCGTAACTTCCTTGTTCGTGCTAGGGACGACGGTCGCGAGCTGGCTTACGGCAAGAGCATCTGGGCAATGATCGACACGGAGACACGCCAACCTCAGAACATCCTTGAGGTGCGCGACGGCGATATTGCCACATATATAGAAAAGGACAAGCAGAGTCCGATGGGCAAATTGTCTCGCGTAAAGATGAGCAAGGATGCCGAGAAATGCTACGAGGCAAAAGCAACTTATTCCGACACGGATTACAACGGTCATGTGAACAGCATCAAATACATTGACCACATCCTTGACATCTACCCTCTCGAGTTCTATAAGGAGCACACAATCAAGCGATTGGACATTGCATACGTTGCTGAAAGTTACTGCGGCGACACGCTCAATTTCTATCGCGAAGAAGACACCGATGGTGGCATCATGATAAGCGTTCGCAAAAGCAACGAGAATCTCGAAGAGGAAGTGGAAGTTGTTAGATGCAAACTTACTTTTGTTACAAAATGAAACTAATCGCGTTTGAATTATGTCAAAATTTAAGCAAATAGGCTGATTATTTGCTATAATTCTTACGCATTTGCTAACATTTTGTATAATTTTGCAAGCGTTTTTAGTCACTTTTTAACGGAAGTCGGCTTATTTTCCAAAATTGTAAACCAAAAACTAAAAATCAAAATAATGGCACAACTTGATTTCGGTGGTACTATTGAAACAGTTATCACCAGCAAAGAATTCTCACTCGAAAAGGCACGTGAAGTACTCAAGAACGAGACTATCGCAGTGCTCGGTTATGGCGTTCAGGGCCCAGGTCAGGCTTGCAACCTCCGCGACAACGGTTTCAACGTAATCGTTGGTCAGCGTCAGGGTAAGACTTTCGAAAAGGCTGTTGCTGACGGATGGAAGCCAGGCGAGACTCTCTTCTCTCTCGAAGAGGCTGCTGACAAGGCATCTATCATCATGTGTCTCCTTTCTGATGCTGCCGTAATGTCTGTATGGCCTACTCTCCAGCAGTACCTCACTCCTGGTAAGGCTCTCTATTTCTCACACGGTTTCGCTATCACATGGTCAGACCGCACTGGTTGCGTTCCTGCAAAGGACATCGACGTAATCATGGTTGCTCCTAAGGGTTCTGGTACTTCTCTCCGTACAATGTTCCTTGAGGGTCGTGGTCTTAACTCTTCATACGCAGTTTACAACGATGCTACTGGCAAGGCTCTTGAGCGTACACTTGCTCTCGGTATCGGTATCGGTTCTGGTTACATGTTCGAAACTACATTCCAGCGTGAGGCTACTTCTGACCTTACAGGTGAGCGTGGTTCACTCATGGGTGCTATCCAGGGTCTTCTCCTCGCTCAGTACGAGGTTCTCCGTGAGAACGGTCACTCTCCATCTGAGGCATTCAACGAGACAGTTGAGGAGCTCACTCAGTCACTCATGCCACTCTTCGGTGCTAAGGGTATGGACTGGATGTATGCAAACTGCTCTACAACAGCTCAGCGTGGTGCCCTCGACTGGATGGGTCCTTTCCACGATGCTATCAAGCCTGTTGTTGAAAAGCTCTACCACTCTGTTGTAACTGGTAACGAGGCTCAGATTTCTATCGACGCTAACTCTAAGCCAGACTACCGCGTAGGTCTCGAGAAGGAGCTCGAAGCTCTCCGTGAATCAGAGATGTGGCGTGCTGGTGCTACAGTTCGTCAGCTCCGTCCAGAGAACAACTAATCACTGTTCTCCCCCACTCTATTGAATCCAAGACATTCAATGAAATAACAAAGCCGTGGCGTTCCAAAACGCCGCGGCTTTTTATTATATAATCGGAAAAACTCAAATAAATTTGGTTTTTCACTCGCTTATTCGTACCTTTGGCTACTGCCTAAAGTACTTCCGCTCGGAAAAACTCAAATAAATTTGGTTTTTCACTCGCTTATTCGTACCTTTGTCGCCGAAAAACATTAAAGACATATTATTATGCAATACAACGAAATCGGAAAAACAGGCATGAAAGTGGCAAACCTTGCTTTCGGAGCCTCATCGCTCGGCGGCGTTTTCCACGATATCAAGGAACAGGAAGCCATCGAAGCCGTATATACAGCTGTTGATGGCGGTTTGAACTTCATCGATGTTTCGCCTTATTATGGCCATTACAAGGCAGAGACTGTTCTCGGCAAAGCACTGAAAAACATTGATCGTTCTCGCTACTACCTCTCAACAAAGGTTGGTCGCTACGGTGAGAATGGCGTAAACACTTGGGATTATTCTGCCAAGCGTGCGAAGGAAAGCGTCTATGAAAGCATGGAACGCCTCAACATAGACTACATCGACCTCATCAATGTTCACGACGTGGAGTTCTGTTCTGACCTCAGCATTATCGCAAACGAGACTCTCCCTGCTCTCCATGAGCTTAAGGCAGAAGGCGTTGTAAAGCATGTCGGCATCACTGACCTCCAACCAGAAAACCTCAAATGGGTTATCGAGCATACTCCAAAAGGCACTGTGGAAAGTGTTCTCTGCTTCTGCCACTACTGCCTGAACGATGAGATGCTCCTTGACTATCTTGACTTCTTTGAGAAGAACGAGATCGGTGTCATCAATGCATCTCCACTTTCAATGGGCTTGCTTTCTCAGCGCGGCGCACCTGCTTGGCATCCAGCACCAGAAGCTCTCAAGCAGCGTTGTGCAGAAGCAGCAAAGCTCTGTGCCGAGCGTGGTGTAGAGATCGAGAAACTTGCCATGCAGTATAGCGTAAGCAATCCTCGCATCGCAACAACACTCTTCTCTTCTGCCAATCCGAAGAATGTGCAGAAAAACATCGACTTTGTTAATTCAGAATACGACGAGGAACTCGCAAAGGAAGTACAAGCCTTCATCGGCGATCAGATGCGTGTTCGTTGGGCAAATTCATAAATTTCAAGTAACAAGTAATAAGTAATAAGTATGATTACATTTGCAAACTGATTGTATTGCTGTAGTCATCCTTGAAGTCAAATCACACTTATTACTTGTTACTTAATACTTATTACTTACAAAAGAATATGGAATATCTGATCATTGATGCTCACGCCCACCTTTGGGCAAAACAAGATACCGTTTGGAATGGCATGAAGATTTCTCCGCTTCCAAACGGCAGAAGCATGTTCCTTGGCAATGAGGTGCAGATGTGTCCGCCATTCATGATTGACGGAAAAAATACCGCCGAGGTGTTTCTTTCGAACATGGACTACGCTCAGGTGGCAGGTTCCGTTGTCACTCAGGAGTTTATCGACGGCATTCAGAACGACTACTACAAGACTGTAAATGCTCAGTACGGCGACCGCCTGAAATGTCTCTACATGCTCGACTACATGAACGGCGAGTTCACTTTGCCGCAGGGCGGCTGGGAAGGTGTTGTAATTCCTGGTCATCGCATCTACAAGGACGGTGTTCGCATGCCAATCAACGGCGAGGAGTTCATGAAGATGTTCAAGGAGATGGAGAAGCGCGGTCTTATCCTCTCCCTTTGCCTTGAAGACAACGAGCAGACGGCAGAATTCCGCGAGGTTATCCAGGAATGTCCCGAGCTGAAAGTTGCCATCGGACATTTCGGAATGCCAACGGAACAGACTTGGTATGAGCAGGTAAAACTTGCTGAGAACGAGAATGTTATGGTGGAATCTGGCGGCATAACATGGCTTTACAACTCCGAGTTCTATCCATTCCCAACAGCGGTCAAGAAGATAAAGGAAGCTGCCGATATGGTTGGCATCGAAAAACTGATGTGGGGTTCCGACTATCCTCGCACCATAACAGCCATAACATATAAGATGTCGTACGATTTCGTACTGAAGACCAACGAACTTACCGACAACGAGAAGCGACTTTTCCTTGGAGAAAACGCAAAGAAATTCTACGGCTTCGGCGAACTTGAAGTGCCTAAGTATGTGAAGAATATGTCGGAGTAATGAGTAATGACTGATGACTAATGAGTAATGACTGATGAGTAATGACGACGCATTATTAAGTCGCACGCAGCGATTGCTTGGTGATGAAACGGTTTCACGCATTCAGCAGGCGAAGGTGATAATCTTCGGTGTTGGAGGCGTGGGAAGTTGGTGTGCAGAAAGTCTTGTTCGCACTGGCATTCAGCATCTTACCATCGTGGATTCCGACAAAGTAAGTGCAACGAATGTCAACCGCCAACTGATGGCGACAACGGAAACCATCGGCAGTGTCAAGGTCGATGCACTGAAAGAGCGACTTCTGCTGATAAATCCCGAGGCAGAGATAAACGCCTTGCCTACAATCTACAGCGAAGAAACAGCGGAAAGTTTCCATCTTGAGGACTACGATTATATCATAGATGCCATCGATTCGCTCACGGCAAAGGCGCAGCTGATACTCCATGCTACGAGGATTGTGGCAGAAAAGAAGCAGGTAGGCAACGGCAAGCAGCAGACTTTCTTCTTCTCAAGCATGGGCGCAGCACTGAAACTTGATGCTACCCGCATTCAGGTTGCAGAGTTCTGGAAGGTTCAAGGCTGTCCGTTGGCACGCGCCTTACGCAACAAATTCAAGAAGAATCGCACCATGCCGTCAGCAAAGTTCCAGTGCGTCTTCAGCGACGAACTACTGGAGAACAAGGGAACCGGCATACCGGGCGACAGCTCCCCAGAGGCTTTCCATAAAGTTGCATTCAACGGTTCGCTGGCACATATCACAGCAATCTTCGGTTTCCAACTTGCAGGATTGGTTATTGGTTCGCTGAGTAAAAAATAAAAGGGAACTATCTACAATTAGGCACATAAACCACTGATTATATATTTAAACCGCAGATTAAACCAAATTCACGCAGATAATATGAACACAACTATTCTTTATTTTCGAACACGGATTGCACGAATTTAACGAATTCAGATGTCCGAAATAAGTACAATAAGTTAAATTTACTGAAAGTCAATAAACGCATATTTATCAATAAATTATACTTATAATACTTATGTATAGAGTGTAATTCGTGCAATTCGTGTTCGAAAATAAAACATAAATGGTAAATTTGGTTGAATTATAAATATAAATTTTGTTGAATCTGCTGTTTCAAAAAGATCCGTGTTAGAATGATGTCTCCAACCTTATAGGATAATCGCCCCTGAGTTTCTCGAAAAGCTCAGGGCTTTTTGTTAATCTTTCGTGGTCTTCCATCGGATTATACCCAGCATAATCCACGGCAGGCGGCAGGATCTTCTCTGGCAAAGGTTTGCCGAAGAACTTGCAGAAAGCCTCAACCACCATATTGTCCGCATTAACCTTGCCGTTTGCTGAGTAGCCTGCAATGTGCGGAGTGGCTATATAGCAGCGGTTCATCAGCTCAAGTGAGATGTTCGGTTCGTTCTCCCAGACATCAATAATCAGTTCCGACACCAAGCCACTGTCCTTCGCCTCCACCAAAGCCTTATTATCCACCACCTCACCGCGTGAAGAATTGATAATCACCGGCTTACGCTTCAAACGAGCAAAGAAATCAGCATCTGCCATGTGGTATGTTGGATATTCGCCGTTGCGGGTCAAGGGAGTATGGAAAGTTATGATGTTGCAGTCGTAAACTTCGTCAAAACCGTTCTCAGGAAAGAGGAAAGGGTCATAGACATAAACGCAGAAACCGAGTTCCTTTGCCATTCTTGCAATGCGACTTCCCACATGACCATGACCGATGACTGCCAACCTGTTGTCGCCTTCTTTCGCGCTAATCCTGCCATCGGCAAGCAGGCATCTCAGACTTTCACGCACATATTGCTCCACGCTTGCCGCATTGCATCCAGGGCAGTTTGTCCAATAGATGCCAGACTGCTTCATATAGTCGGTGTCAATATGGTCAAAACCTATTGTAGCAGTTGCCACGAACCGCACATTAGTGCCTTCAAGGAGTTGCGCGTTGCACTTTGTACGGGTGCGAACAATGAGAGCATCAGCATCCTTCACATCCTCGTTCCTTATCTCTGCTCCGGGCAGATAAACAACCTCATCAGCAAGCTTTTCAAGCGTTTCGCGGATGTAGGGAATCTTGTTATCGCATACTATTTTCATTGTGATTTTGCCTTTTTGCTTGAATTTTGTTGCAAAGGTAGAAAAAAAATCATAACTTTGTCGCCAAATAAAAGAAAATTTTGAATATGACATTCACTCAAACAGCCAACAACATCTTCGTTGAGTCCATTAAAGACTACCACGTAAAGGACAATATCGAGACGCCAATCAGCAATCCTTACGAGGAAGGCACAATAGAAAACCGCCTCTACCTGAAGAACTGGATTGACACTGTACAATGGCATTTCGAGGACATCATCCGCGATCCGAACATCGACCCTGTGGAAGCTCTCGTGCTAAAGCGTCGCATCGACAAGAGCAACCAGGATCGTACCGACCTCGTGGAACAGATAGACACATATTTCCGCGAGAAATATGCTGATGTAAAGGTACTTGAAGATGCGCAGATCAACACGGAAAGTCCAGCATGGGCTGTTGACCGCCTCTCAATTCTTGCGCTCAAGATCTACCACATGCAGGAGCAGGTTGACCGCAAGGATGCTGACGCTGAGCATATCCAGAAGTGCCAGGCAAAGCTCAATGTGCTTCTCGAGCAGCAGGTTGACCTCTCGACAGCCATCGACCAACTCCTCGCCGACATTGAGGCAGGCAAGAAATACATGAAGGTTTATCGACAGATGAAGATGTACAACGACCCTGCTACAAACCCTGTGTTGTATAAAAAGTAAATCAAGGTTCAATGAAACCTTTTGAAACCTCAGAAACTCCTGAAACCAATAATTGATGCATCTACTGATAATCAGGCTCTCAGCCCTTGGTGATGTTGCGATGTTAGTGCCCGTTGTGAAGGCTTTAGCATCGCAACATTCTAATATAAGAATAACCATTCTCAGCCAGAAATTCCTTCAACCGCTTTTTGAGGACATTGCTGGGAATGTAAGCTTCATTGGCGTTGACAAGAAAGGCGAGCATAAGGGCTTTGCCGGATTGAACAGGCTATATCAGCAACTCAAGGCAGAGAACTTCACGCATATCGCAGACTGCCACGATGTGTTGCGCACAAAATACCTGCGCATGCGCTTCGCGCTCTCCTCACTCTTCGGCAAGAAGATTCCTGTAGCTCACATCGACAAGCATCGCGAGGGCAAGAAAGCACTCACACAAGAGGAAAACAAGGTGCTTGTTCAGCAGCCTACATCGTTCGAGAACTACGCAGAAACGATAGACAAGGTGCTGGGAACGAACCTGTTGGAGGAGATTTCAATGCGTAATGCGAAATGCGTAATGACTAATGCGAAATGCGTAATGCGTAATGATTCCCAACCCGATAACACCGCGCAGCCTAATTACGAATTAAGCATTACGAATTACGAATCAAGAAAAGTCGGTTTCGCTCCTTTCGCAGCCCACGCAGGCAAGGTATATCCATTGGAGAAGAGTCTTGAGGTAGTAAGACTCCTGCTCGCTCGCGGCGCAGAGGTATATCTTTTCGGTGCAGGAAAGAAAGAGATGAGCGTGTTCAAGGAATGGCAGAAAGAAATGCGTAATGCGAAATGCGTAATGCGTAATGAAGAAGCTCCAAAGCTTCTTATAGCAGCAGAGGTGCTGAAGGCAGAAGGCAAGAAAGGTTTCAAGGCAGAACTGGAGCTGATGTCAACGCTCGACTGCATGCTTTCCATGGACAGCGGCAACATGCATCTCGCATCAATCGTTGGCACTCGCGTGGTGAGCATCTGGGGAGCTACGCATCCACTCGCAGGCTTCCTCGGTTGGCAGCAGAATCCAGACGACTGCATACAAGTTGACCTTCCATGCCGACCTTGCAGCATCTACGGAAACAAGCCGTGCAAACTCGGCAACTACCCTTGCCTCAACAACATAACGCCGCAGCAGATTGTTGACAAGATTCTTACTTCGCGCCCTTTACCTTAATATATCTGATACCGTTCTGAGTGTTCTCGCAATCTGCGGTCTTCTTGCGGGCAGACTTTATCGTATTGTCCATGAGTCGTTCCCAACTTACGGGAGCGGTATTGCTTGCACTAACTTCCTTACGGAGCTGGGCAATGAACGATTGTGTGAAAGCGCTGCCTGAACCGCCGAACGACCATGCATATTCGCCAGGATTGGCCGCTGTGGCAAGAATGGAACCTTGGGTGTTGAGCAGCAAATCGCGCATACGCTTCTTGCTAACACGAGTGTGCGCACGACTATAGAGGGTATTGTCTTTCTGACTTGGCGCATACTCACCTACCTTGGCGTTACAGCAGTCGGTAAAGCAGATGGTAAGACGAGCCTTCAATGCCACGAGAGCGTTGTATATATCAGTGGTAAGCACATAATTGCCCTTCACATCATCATTCGGTCCCATCATGCAGATGTTAGGATATTTATCCTTCTGGTTATCCCAACGGAAGCCATGACCATTAAAGCAGAAGAAGACAATATCGTTCTTCGACGGACGGATTGCCTTGATGGCATTGACAAGGTTGCACTTGTGGTAAGCAGCATTTCCTACTATATTGTTAATGCTGATTTCCATGCCAAGACATTGAGCAATGCCTTTTAGTTCCTTGTTCAATGCAAGATTATCCAATCTATCGTCCTCACCAATTGATTCATCCTTCGTGTCAGTCAACAGGATAGCCCATATCTTGCAAGGTTCATTGTTGTCGCTGGATGTAGGACGGGTATTGACCAATCCGCTCGAACTGCCATGCACGATGGCCTTGCTCAGCACTTCATCATCCTCCTCCGCCTCACCATAGAACTGCTGATAATCAGCCTCGCGGTCAGCATTGTCGAATGCGGCAAGGGTGTCAGGAGTTGTTCCATAGAAGTTGTCCGACTGGGCATAGAGAGTGCATGCAGACAAAAGGCAAACCAAACAAATTATGTATTTATGCATATTCATCTTAACATCTTCTGTATCAACTTATCCAATTCACTCTGCGAACGAGCACCTTCCTCAATCGTTATGTCATCTCCAGAGCAGAAGAAGAGAGTAGGAAGCGACTCTATACCGTATGCGGCTGTTATGGCGCCGTTCTCGTCGGCATTAACCTTGTAGAACTGCACCTTGCCCTTGTATTTCTTTGCCAAAGCCTTGAGATATGGGTCAATCTGCTTGCAATAGCCACACCAACTTGCCCAGAAATCCACGACTACTGGTCCCTCGCCGATGAACACCTCATTGTTTGATTTTGACGCCACGAGCTTATAGAACTCCTTCGTAGTAATGGCACGGCAAGTTCCATCGCCCCAGTTTGACACTGCCGCCTCCTTATCGTCATCATCAACTGCATTGCCATAGACATCGCCGGCATCGGCAATATCATCTTCGTCCGAATCGCCTGAATAGTCAGCGCCGTCATCAATCAATTCAGTATCTTCTGAATCTTCGATGATATCGTCATCCAAGAACAGGGTCAATGCGAAAATTCCGATTACGACTCCTATTGCAACCTTAAGAATTGTCTTCATAATTGAAATCGTTATTGTAAGTTATTGAACAAAAATGCGTTGCAAAGATAAGCATTTTATTGCGACAACAGAAACATATTGAACAAAAATGAACAAAAACCTTACCTTATTATATCATATATTAAAAAAAAGATGTAACTTTGCCACGGAACAAAACATACAACTGATCATGAATAGAATTTACTTACTCACAATTCTGTGCTTATTCCTATTCCTTCCGATGTCTGCACAAACATTCTATGAGGTGAACTACACCGACCCAGATGATGATGATGAATACATCGGACTGATGATATATTACGACGACCAGCATTGCAAAGTGAGGTTCATAAATGAGGAGATGCTCAACAACAATGATGTTGCCGAGTCGAATTACGTGCAAGTAATCGAAGGCAAAGAAGGCAAAGATGATGTTGGCATAATGGTGTATGCCCCGGAAAAGAAGGACTTCCCCATTCTCGTTTGGCTTTGGGAAGAAGACGATGCCTCCGACATAAACGAAAAGCCATATTGCACATTCAATCCTGACGACCCGGAGACGTACTTTGAAGTGACACACTTCGAGGAAATCACACTTAACGACATGGACCAGGAATACGTCGAGCAGTTCTTTGGTGAAGACGAAGAAGAATACAAGATGCTCATGAACGGTATCCGACAGGTAAAGGAAAACGGCAATAGCGAGATCATTCTCAACACACCGGAAGTCACAAAGCCTACTTTCCACCTGCTCTTGGTAGCCAATACGGAAGTGAGCGACATAGGTGTTGCCTGCCAACGTGATCTGAACAATCTCAAGGGCGAGTTCTCCGCAATAGCAAAAGTGCTTGGAATGGATTATGACGAGCAAGTCGTTGCTGCCAGTTCATACAACAAAGCCAATGTTGTAAAGATGGTTCGCGGCATGAAAGCAAACCCTAACGATGTGCTCATGTTTGTCTACACTGGTCATGGTTTCCGGTTCGACAACCAGAAAGACTATTTCCCGAACATCGACTTGCGTTCTTCGAACTATGACGACATCAAGAAGTCGTACATAGCCATGACCGACATCTACGACGAATTGGTAAAGAAAGGAGCACGTCTGAACATCATCCTAAGCGACTGCTGCAACACCAAGGCTGGACTTGATGCTCCAATGACCAACGTAAACAGCCTCTTCTCGCGTTCAAACACCAATTTCGACATAAACAAGCTCCAAACACTCTTCCTCGGTTCAAGGGGTAACATCAAGGCTACAGCATCATCGCCAGGCGAAATGTCGTGGTGCGGCCAGAATGGTGGATTCTTCATCTTGAGTTTCCTCGAAAGCCTACGCTCGCAGATCAGTCCACTTCAACAGGCAGCACCATCATGGGACAACCTTGTCAGCAATGCCATGACACTGGCGAAGAGCAAATCTACTTCAAGCTCTTCCACAAAAGCCCAGAACGGCATCAAGTTGGTTGAAACAAAAGTCGTTAAGTTTGACCCGACAATCCGAGCAAACGAAAGCAACGAAGACAACGTTGCCCCAGGTGAAGGTGGCAACACATTGGACCTATAGAACCCACCTATAAGAAAAGGTTTTAAGGGTTTCCCTTGTTATCTAGCCATTATCTTCTTTCCATCCTTGATGTAAATGCGGTTCGGCATCAAGCAGTTAACCTTCTGACCTTCAAGAGTATAGATACCCTTGCTGCCCTTTGCGCTCACCGTCATGTTCTGGATAGCATTAGGCGAGAAAGGAGAGTAGTAATATTTTTCCTTTACTATTTCCCCTGTCTTGAAGACTGTAGAAGTGTTCTCCAATGGCTTTGACCATTCCCCTACACCAGCTACGCTTCCTATTGGCGCAGAGTAATCGAAAGTATATACTGTTTCCTGAGCCTTGTCCCAAACGCCATTATCGCGGTTCCAGGAGTAAGTTGACTGTAACGTATTGTTGCCATAATCATCGTATGCATGTTCTGACTTATAGACACCAGCAAGTGCTTCTTGGATAAAGTCCCAAGAATAACGCTCTTCAAATGTTCGGTGTCCAGCCTCATCGTATGCCCAAATGCCCTTGTTCGTACATACCAAGCCGCTTATACCCATCTGATAATAGGCCGCATCAAGATATTCAGCATCAAGAATCTTGTTTCCATTATTATCAAAGGCATATTCATACTTCTGCAAGCATCGCCAATCGTGCGATTCACCATTTGTATCGTACGTAACTTCAAGGATGCGATTTCCTTTTTCATCGTATGCGTATTCAGATTTACTTCTAGGTTCCCATTTATTTGACGAGTTGTCCCACATGAAAAATATAGATTGTGTCATGTTTCCGCTTTCATCGGACTTACATTCATACATTGAGACTCCCATCCAATCGTTCTTGGCTGTATTCCAACTACTATATGTCTCGAAGGTAAGGTTGCCATTTTCGTCGTATGTATATTCATATTTGCTAAGATAGTTCCATGTGTCCTCTCTTAGCATCACCTCTACTTGCGATGTCATATTGCCATTCTCATCGTAAGTATATTCAAATTTGGAAACATAATCCGGAGTGTCAGAATTGTCTGAGTAATACCCATGAATATACTTTGTCAACACCCTTCCTGAGGCATCACGATCAAATGAATAAACATATTTTTGTACATTCCAGTTGAAGTCTCTGTCTGATTGAAATGAATTCTTGTATTCAAGCAGCGTTCCGTCATCATCGAATTTGTATTCCATCTTCCAATGGCACAACAAAATGTCTGCCAAACTATGCCACATATAATGTGCATCCAATGTTTTATTTTCGTTAGCGTCGTAAGCATATTCGTATTTCTCCAGGCATCTCCAATCCTTGTTGGAATAGTTCCAACCGTATGTAGCGTAAAGCGTTTCCTTTTCATTCTCGAACGCATACTCATACTTCGTGGTTCCAATCCATTCGTTAGAGGAAGAATACCATTTGTATTCCTCATACAGAGTGCTGCGGTCTGCCTCGTCGAAGGCATACACGCATTTAAGGCTGGGCGTCCATTCTTTCTTCGCATCGTCCCACATATATGAGATATACGAGAAATCTTTGCCATACTCCTTAAACTCATATTCCGACTTGCTGCCGTTTACCCATCCATTGCTCTGCATGTCCCATCTCTGCAGGATGTTTGTAATGCATTCTCCTGTACTATCGTATTCAAATATCGACTTATTTCTGCCAGGAGCGACGATGCTATCCAACTGCTCCACATACCTCACGCCTTCCGCCTTGTAACGCGCAACGAATCCTTGCGGAAAAGCCTCCATAGCTTCACGCAGAGTTTCCTCCATTCTCTGCTTCTCCGCACGCTGCTTTTCGCGAAGTTCAGATTCCTGTGCCATCACACTCGTTGCCATCAACAGCAACAACATTGACAAAAAAGAAAAATGTCTCATTGTAAAAAGGATAATTATTTTGTGCAAAATTACAAATTATTAAATATATAGCAAAGAAAAAGACTGAAAAAGGACATTCTTTCCCACAGCAAATATTGTTTTCTTGCTAATGTTGCGGAGCGAGGTATTATTTCCTTTCGAAGGTGTATCTGTATGGCTTTCCACTCTTGTCACCAGATAGTTCAAGCACCAGCCAATCATGGTTATATGCTATAACCTTGAAAGATTCCTTGTAAACATCATCCCAGAATGAGGCTTCAAGGTGTAGTGAGTCGCCGTCAAGGGAATATTCGCCGGCATGAAACTCATTGAGTTGGCTTGATGGATGCCCACGATACCAAAACTCATTTTGGGCTCCAAATTTTAGGATTACATAAAGAACACCCAATTCACTTTCGGTTGAGCTTTCCCTGATTCCATTCTCGTCATAACCAATGGAGGTATGCAACTGCCAACCCGCAGCACCACTTACGGTTTCCACGAAACTGTCGTGGGAGATCGTAGTGTTGATTTTCAAGTATTTGTTCCTGTCGATGAACACGCTGTCAGGATAGTCCACTGGTTTGAACTGTGCGTCATCCTCGTAATCATCGGAACAGCAAATGAACATACAGGCTAAAATTACACACGATAAATAATAAAGATTTTTCATGTTTTTGTATTTTTTGTACATCTATTCTATGCCGTGGCAAAGTTACCAAAAATTTATTATAACGACCAAATTATTCCTTATCTTTTTTATAGAGAGATAAATTACCCCCCCCCATTGAGATATATCAAGCGCAGGGAAGGGCTTTGAAGTTCTTTGGTCGATGCAAAATTAGAAAACATTAAATATATTGCAAAGAAAAAAGACCATGGACGTAATTTTGAATTATCCGTCCCTTGACTCAACTTTCAGACGGACGGACAGACGGACGGACGGACAGACGGACGGACGGACATATTTACACAACAACATCCTTGCGCACATATATTAATATTTAATTTAATTAAGGAAATATTTATTATAAGGAATAGGAGGGAGAGAGGCAGAGAAAAACTGTCCGTCCGTCTGTCCGTCCGTTTTCTTTCAAACCGTAAGTTCGCCATTCCGCAAGATTTCAACTCAGAAAAAGTTCCAACGAGAGATTATCGCCGCTCCTCAGTCCCTTGATAAGGGACGGCTATAATGTCGGGATAAAACAAATTTGCACAAAAGGGTCAGACCCCTTTGTGCAAATTTTGTCGTGTATTGAGCGTGATGTTAAGCCGCTTGGCTGATGTCATAGAGATATTCGGGAGCAAGGTCGGCATCGTTCTCCCAAGTCACAGTATCGAACTTGACTGTGAAGCGTTTGAACATCTCAATGTCGCGAAGAGGCAAGAACACTTCCCCAACGAGTGATGATTCAAGGTCGGCAATGCGCACCTCACCCGTATTGAAATAGAGTCGCAGACGATAGCCGTCAATGTACTCTGCCTTTGTTATTTCAAGAAATGTATGCATAGCGGTTGTTATTTAAGAGGTTCAATCTTTCGGAGCACAGCACCCTTCTGGGCAAGTTCCCAATTCTCCATCAATTCCTCGCGATTGAGGTCTAGCCACTCCAGGATCATACGGAGAGCACGTCCTGGCATTTCGCCCTTGACTACTCCATCCTTGATGTTAACAATAACCTTATATTCACCATACCACGCATGGAAGTGAGGTGGCATGTGATCGTTGTAATTTAGCCAGATGACTATTCCGTAGAAATTGCTTATTTGTGGCATAATTGTAATGTTTGAGAGATTTGTTTCAGACTTTTTGCTGTGCAAAAATAAGGATTTCCCTTGAAACAGCAAAGCGAATGGGCGGAAAAGTGGCGGTTTGCTTCCGTTTTCCTAACGGATTTTGAACGTGGGCGAGTTTTTTGCCTTAAATCAAAATCGTTTTTGGGCGTTTTTCGATTAGCCCGAGCCCCCCCGATAAACACAGGAGATCTCTGCGGTTCTATGTAGGGTATGTAGGTTTTTGCGAAAGAAAAATCCTATATTTTTTCATGAATATTTAGTAAACCCGTTTTATAAATAAGCCTAAAAGTAGTCAACCTAAATCGTTAAACTACGCATTCCATGTTTCCTTATGCAAGAAGGAAAGTTGTCATCCATGGTGGGAAAGTTTTCCTTCCATAGCAAGGAAAACTTTCCTCGGGCAAAAAACAAGGCCGGGAAAATATTCCCCGCGATCATGAAACATCTGCGCCTTCTGCGCCTTTTGCGAGAAAGTCACAGAGGGAATTTGGGCTGAAGATCATGGGTACCTATCAATGTGATTCCCCGACAATATCAATAAATCACACTTTAAGAGGGAATTTCTGAACAATAATATTCTTAAATTGACCAACTTTTCTTAACTTTGCAGCCGCTTAACACAAGAAAAAGAAAGGAAACAATATACAATTGGGCACAATGCCAGATGATGATAAAACAAAAACATTACGACTGAAAACTATATCTGATCAATAAATTTAACTTATTATACTTATCGTGTGCATCAGTTGTATAAGTATAATTTATTGATAATCTTCAGTTGACTGCGACCTTGTTTTTAGCGAAGCGTTGTTTTTTGTTTTTATAAGGAAAACCTTTATGGTGCTGGATTGTTTTTGGATTGGGCGTTGAAAGCGAGCTTTCATAAGAACAATTCAGAAGCAATGCTGCAGTGGCTCCAAAAGAGACACTTCCTTATAAAAACGGTTTTTAATGTTTTTGTCTAAAAGAATCCAAGCTAAAATGCCAAATTGTATATCATTCCCAAAAGAAATTTATAAAAGCATATTAAATTTATAAAAGCATATTATAAGATGAAAAGATTGTTTCTCGCTGCACTTCTCGCAGTTTCTACAGTGACTTCTTGGGCAGGCGGTCTGCTCACTAACACAAACCAGAATGTAACATTCCTCCGCAACCCTGCTCAGGACGGTGCCATCAACATCAACGGCGTTTATTCAAACCCTGCTGGTGTGGCATTCCTTGGCGACGGTCTTCACCTCAGCCTCAACTGGCAGGCTGCTTTCCAGACTCGTACCGCCACAACTACAAACCCTCTCTTCAAACTCGGCATCAACAACAATGGCGTTGACACAAAGACATACGAGGGTAAGGCTACGGCTCCTTTCATTCCTTCTGTTCAGGCTGCCTACAACAAGGACAAGTGGTCGTTCATGTTCAACTTTGCCATCAACGGCGGTGGCGGCAAGTGCGAATTTGCCAATGGCCTTGGCTCTTTCGAAGGTGCAGTAGCTCAGATTGGTGCTGGCTTGCAGCCATTCGGTGCCCAGGGATATGACGCTCAGTACTACATGCGCGGCAATCAGTATTACTTCGGATTCACTATCGGTACAGCTTATAAGGTTACGGAGAATCTCTCAGTATTCGGAGGTCTTCGCGCACTCTTCGGAATGGCAAGCTATAAGGCAAAGATTTCTGACATTATGGTGAAGACTGCCAATGGCAATGTTCCTTTCTCCAAATTCCTTGATGCTTCAAGCAACGACATTGCGACAAAGCTTGGCGCACTTGCTACACTTGAACAAAACATGCCACAAATTAATGCAGGCATTGCAGCTCTTGAAGCCGTAAAGGGTACTCCTTATTTTGACGAGAAAAAATACACAGAGCTTCTCACAAACAAAGGCATCTACGAACAGCTTAAGGCTGCCCAGCCACAACTTGAGGGGGCTCAGGCTTCACTTGAGCAGCTTGAGGTTTACCGTGAGGGCGTTAATCTACAGTCAGACCAGAGAGGTTTCGGCATCGCTCCTATCATTGGCGTTGACTACAAGGCTGGCGACTTCAACCTCGGCGTTAAATATGAGTTCCGCACAAAGATGGGCATGAAGAACGAGTCAACGCTCAAGGAAGCAATGGCAATAGACGCTGTCAACCAGTTCCGTGATGGCACAAGCGTTCGTGAAGACGCCCCTGCCCTTCTCACCGTAGGCGCTCAATATACTCTCCTCGACAAGGTTCGCCTCAACGCTGGCTACCACATCTATTTTGACAAGGATTCAAAGAAGTACGGCAACAAGCAGGAACTTCTCGATGGCAACACAATGGAATATCTCGGCGGTGTAGAATACGACATAAACGACAAACTCACTGTCAGCGGTGGAGTTCAGATCACAAAGTACGGCATGACAGACGAATACATGAGCGACCTTTCGTTCACAACAGACTCATGGAGCTTCGGCCTCGGCGCAAAGTATCAGGTTTCAGAGAAGGTTGCAATCAACGCAGCTTACTTCAAGACAAACTACTCTGACTACAAGACAGCAGCTGTTCAGGGCGTTACAAACAACTTCACTCGTACAAACGATGTTGTGGGCGTAGGCGTAGAGTTGAATTTCTAAGTTAGCCCCCTAGCCCCCCAAGGGGGAACTTTTAATAGTCTAGCAGACTGATTTCCACATATAAGATGGCAGGCATTAAGTTGTCTGTCATTTTTTGTTGCCTAAAATATTGTCATTTCAAAAAAAAAATGTAACTTTGCAGCGTGTCTAACTGACTGGTATTTATGAAACACATTATAGTCATTATACTATCCCTGGTTTTCCATCTCCCGATTCTCGCCCAAAACCACGAGATCATGGACGGAAACATTCGCACTTTGCAGGTGGTAGCGGGCAATCGCTGGACTGACATGCCTCTGATAAAGCTTAATGGCACCAGAACAAACGATGTGCTGAACATCTCGTTCGACGACATGACGCACGACTATCGCCGCTTTTCCTACAAGGTGCAGCATTGCGAGGCCGACTGGTCGCCTTCGGAATCATTGTTCGAAAGCGATTTCATGGAAGGTTTCTACGATGGTTTGACTATCGATGATGTTCAGGAAAGCATCAACACGCAGATGCTCTACACGCACTACAAGTTCACTTTTCCAAACTCCAATTGCCGCCTGAAGATGTCGGGAAACTATATCCTGACCATCTACGACGACAATGCCGACGAGCCTGTCGTAAAGGTGTGCTTCATGGTTAGCGAGGAGAAAGCGCAGGTTATGCTGTCAATGACTCCAAACACTGACATTGACAATCGCAAGAGCCATCAGCAGATAGGAATGCAGTTGCGTTACAGCGGCATCTCCCCTACCCGACCTGACAACCAGATCCGCACCGTCGTGCTACAGAACCAGCAGTGGGCAACGGCAAAATGGAATGCTCCATGGCAATTCGTCACCATGCAAGGATTGGAATGGCAACACTGCAAGGACCTCATCTTCGATGCGGGAAACGAGTATCACAAATACGAGATTCTCTCGGTTGACCACACCACGATGGGACTTGACCGCATATTCTGGGACGGCACAAACTACCATGTCTATCCGTGGGCAGTGGCTCCGCAATATTCCTACCTTTACGAAGAGGATGCCAACGGCGCTTTCTATATCCGCAACTCCGACAACTACGAGAACGATTTCTCGACGGAATATGTCTTCGTGCACTACAGTTTCGCTGCCGACAGGCCTGTTGAAGGCGATGTGTTCATCGACGGAAACTTCACTTATGGACAATATTCGCCAGACTTCAACATGATGCAATACAATCCGGAAACGAGTTGCTACGAAGCTGTCATGATACAGAAGCAGGGCTACTACAACTACAAGTTCATGCAGCAGCTTCCGGACGGCACAATACGCAATCTGCCTCTCGACGGGAACTTCTACGAAACGGAAAACTCATACCAGGCACTCGTCTATTTCAAGGACGCTACCGACCGCGCTGACCGACTCGTAGGTTTCTGCACAATAGGTGGAAAATAATTCAACATTTGCTCATGTTGAGGCTACAAACTACAGAGTACAAACTACAGGTTACCATGCGGATTGTAAACTTAGCATCAGAAAACAGTGCGCAGCCAAAGCCTGTACTCTGTAGCCTGTACTCTGTAGTCTCAAGTTGAAGCTTGCGAAACTTGAATAAACAAAATACTATTACCCTAATTCCTATACATGAAATGAAAAAGATATTTCTTTCCATCCTTCTAGCCGCTTCTACCCTTGGCGGCTATGCGCAACAACTACCGTACCAGAACACGGCTCTTTCTTCACATGAGCGTGCTGTTGACCTTCTTGGCAGACTTACTCTCGAAGAAAAAGCTGTTCTCATGCTCGACGAAAGCGAAGCCGTTCCACGCCTTGGCATCAAGAGATTCTCTTGGTGGAGCGAGGCTCTTCACGGCTATGCTAACCAGGGCAATGTGAGCAACTTCCCAGAACCTATCGGCATGGCTGCTTCGTTCAACGATGATCTCGTTTACAAGGTGTTCGACGCTACTTCTACTGAGATTCGTGCGAAGTACAACGAGCGTATGCGCAACAATCTTCCCGACCAGCGCTTCTTCTCGCTCTCGGTTTGGACACCGAACATAAACATCTTCCGTGACCCTCGTTGGGGACGCGGTCAGGAGACTTACGGCGAAGACCCATACCTGACTTCCCGCATGGGTGTTTCCGTCATTACAGGTTTGCAAGGTCCTCGTGACGCGAAATACAAGAAGACACTCGCCTGCGCAAAGCATTACGCAATACATAGCGGTCCTGAATGGAGTCGCCATACTGACAATGTGACGGATGTTTCTCCGCGTGACCTTTGGGAAACCTACATGCCAGCGTTCAAGGCTGCCGTTCAGGAAGGTGATGTGCGCGAAGTGATGTGTGCCTACCAGCGTTGGGACGACGAGCCTTGCTGCGGTTCAAACCGTTTGCTCCAGCAGATTCTCCGCGACGAATGGGGATTCAAATACATGGTTGTTTCCGACTGTAGTGCCGTTTCCGACTTCTGGCAGACCCACAAGTCATCTTCTTCGGCAAAGACATCGGCTGCAAAGGCTGTGCTTGCAGGAACGGATGTGGAGTGTGGCTATGACTATGCCTACAAGAGCATCCCAGAGGCTGTGAAGAACGGTCTTATCAAGGAAAGCGACCTTGACAATCGCATTCTCCGACTCCTTGAGGCTCGTTTCAGCCTTGGAGAGTTTGACAAGCCAGAGGATGTTTCGTGGACAAAGCTTCCGATGAGCGTTGTTGACTGCAAGGAACATCAGCAGCTCGCCCTTCAGATGGCTCAGCAGACAATGGTTCTCCTCCAGAACAACAACGATATCCTCCCTCTCTCAAAGAAGGTGAAGAAGATTGCCGTAATCGGTCCTAACGCTGACGACGAATCCATGATGTGGGGTAACTACAACGGTACTCCAAACAAGACTACAACAATTCTCGAAGGTATCCAGCAGAAGATTGGCAAGAAGAAGATTGTCTCTCTCCGGGCTTGCGACCTTGTGAACGACCTTACGCTTGAATCTTTCCTCGACCAGTGTTCTGTCGATGGCAAGCAGGGCTTGAAGGGAACTTTCTGGAACAACACGAAGCGCGAGGGCACTCCTGTGACTACTCTTCAGGTTACACGTCCCCTGAATGTTTCCACTATGGGTAACTATGCTTTTGCTCCTGGCGTGAACCTCACTAATTTCTCTGCCCATTATGAGACTGTCTTCAAGCCAAAGGAGAGCGGCAAGGTGGCTGTTCATCTCAACGGTTGCAGCACTTTCGAACTCATCATAGACGGCGAAGTGAAGACTCACCATAACATCTGGCGTACAACAGACACAAAGACCATCATCGACGCTGAGGCTGGCAAGGAATACAAGATTGAGATAAACTTCGCTCAGGAGGTTCAGAACTGGAACGCAAACCTCTTCTTCGACCTCGGTCGCGAGCACAAGATTGACTATACAGAGACTCTCAACAAGGTTAAGGATTGCGAAGCCGTAATCTTCGTGGGTGGTATTTCTCCTCGTCTCGAGGGCGAAGAGATGCCTATCGACCTCCCTGGCTTCAAGGGCGGTGACCGTCTTAACATCGAACTTCCTGCTGTTCAGCGTAATCTCCTCAAGGCTCTCAAGGATGCTGGCAAGAAGGTTATCTTCGTGAACTGCTCTGGTTCCGCAATAGCTTTCGAGCCTGAGACAAAGACTTGCGAGGCTATCCTCCAGGCTTGGTATGCTGGTGAGGAAGGTGGCAAGGCTGTGGCTGATGTTCTCTTCGGCGACTACAACCCAAGTGGAAAGCTCCCTGTAACATTCTACGGCAGCTCTGACCAGCTTCCTGACTACAAGGACTACTCTATGAAGGGCCGCACATACCGCTACTTCGACAATGCTCTCTTCCCATTCGGCTACGGTCTCTCATACACTAAGTTTGAGGTGAGCAACGGTAAGTTCGATGGCAACAAGGATTCTTTCACTGTTGATGTGAAGAACACTGGTGCAAAGAACGGTACTGAGGTTGTGCAGATTTATATTAAGCGCCTCGATGACACTGACGGTCCGCTGAAGTCTCTCCGTGCTTACCAGCGCGTGGATGTGGCTGCCGGCAAGACTGTTTCTGCAAACATCAAGCTCGACAAGAAGGCTTTCGAACTCTTTGATCCTGACACAAACACTATGCGCGTAAAGCCTGGCAAGTACGAGATCTTCTACGGCACAAGCTCACGCGCTCAGGACTTGAAGTCGGTGACAGTGGACATCAAATAAACACTAAACACTAAATACTAAACACTAAATACTAAATCCAGTTAGTGATAAGACTAACAAACATATCGATGAAGAAAATCATTCTACTATCTGCATTTTGCATTCTGCAATCTGCCTTATCTTTCGCCCAGAACTGGAAGGTGGGTAATCCTAACGATCCGAACTACGCTTATCTGAAGGAATACAAGAACCTCAAGGATTATGTTGACCGCAAGAAGTATCCTAACTTCAAAACGGCTCTTGCACTTGGTGCCAATGACTACATCAACAATACCAATATGAGGGGACTTGCTGATGCCAACTTCGAAGAGCTCGTCACTGGTAACGAAATGAAGATGGCTAGCTGTGTTAACAACAGCGGTACGATGAATTTCAATACAGTGAAGAACTTCGTGAACAAGGCTACTGCTGCAGGTCATGTTATCTATGGTCACACCCTCGCTTGGCACGCTCAGCAGCCACGCGGTTGGCTTCTCTCCCTTATGAAAGATCACCCAGCACAGCCTATCGAAGGCGCTGATACTGAATCGTACCAGGAGTTCTACAACAAAGACTTCCGCACTCAGCAGAACATCGGCTGGCATGCTGATTTCAAGGAGAACAACTATGAAGTCTCTTACGACGCCACAAACGGTATGAAAGTAACCGTTACAAAGAAGGCTCCTCAGAACTATTATGTTCAGTATTGGGCAGCTAGCGATATTCCTGCTACTAAGGGAGAGAAATGCAAGATGATTATCACAATGAAGGGCAGCAAAGCTGGATACACTTATGCCAGAGTTGGCGATTGGGATGGCAACTGTCCTAACAAGAACATCAATTTCACAACGGAATGGCAAGATTATGAGTGGGAAGTCACACCGACAATTTCTAACCCAGGTGTCCTTTTGCAGCATGGTGACTTCGTGGGCGACCTCTACATCAAGCAGATTCGCTTCGAGAAGGTTGTCATGGGCAAGACCGTAACAGAAGACCGCCGTTGCCTTGCCATCGATGCTACTGCCTACAACGCTTCAAACGCAGGTTTGGAGGACTTTGACACTCAGCTCAATATCAAGTGTGGTTCTTTCAGCAAGTTTGACACCTACAAGCTGACACTCCTTGTTCGTGCAGACAAGCGTACCACCATTTCTACTACCATTGGCGATATTCCTGTCACAAACAGTTGGAAGACAGTTACTTTGCAAGGTTCATTCAACTATAACGGCTCATTGATCGTGCTTCCACTCTCTGCACTTAATGAAACCAACAAGTTCTATTTTGATGATATCTCGTTTGAAATCAATGGCGTGGAGAAAATCGTCAATGGAGATTTCAGTGGCGATGTCGCAACTTCTTTCGCGGTAAAGCAAGGCGTATCTCGTCCAAAGGCTCCAGCAATCAGTGAAAGCATAACTTATCTCCTTCTTCCTACTCCAACTCCTCAGACAGCTGAGGAGAAGCATGACACTCTCGTATATGCTATGGACAAGTGGATAAAGGGTATGATGGAAGCTTGCGACGGCAAGGTTAGAGCTTGGGACCTCGTGAACGAGGCCATCTCTGGTGGTGACAATGATGGTGACGGCATCTATGATCTCCAGCACGACTGGGAACTTAAGGACGATGGCGGCTTCTGGTGGCAGGACTTCATGGGCGACCTTGAGTATGTTCGTCAGGCTTGTCGCTTGGCTCGCAAGTATGGTCCTTCTGACATCAAACTCTTCATCAACGACTACAACCTTGAGTCGGATTGGGATGACAACAAGAAGCTGAAGTCACTCATTGAATGGATAAAGCGTTGGGAAGCAGATGGCGTGACACATATTGACGGTATCGGAACCCAGATGCACATATCTTGCTCTATGAACCCAAGTACTCTTGCTAGTCGTCGTAAGCATATTCGCCAGATGTTTGAGCTTATGGCTGCTTCTGGTAAGCTTGTTCGCGTAAGTGAGCTTGACATGGGTATGGACGATGCAAACAACAAGGGCGTGCAGACTGCCAACATGACAGAGGAAATGCACAAGATGATGGCTGACCACTACGAGTATATCATCAAGACTTACTTCGAGGTTGTGCCACCAGAGCAGCAGTGGGGTATCTGCCAATGGTGTGCTACAGACTCTCCTTCTAACAGCGGTTGGCGTGCAAATACTCCTGTTGGTCTTTGGACTCTCAACAATTACTATCGCAAGCATACTTACGCTGGATGGGCAATAGGTCTCGGTGCAGATCCTAACAATCCTTCTGCTACAGCCATTGAAGATGCTATTGTTGAAAAGCAGCCGGTTTCAAACGCTCCTGTTTACAGCATCAACGGACAGCTTCTCGGCAACGATTTCAACTCTCTCCCAGCAGGTCTTTACATCCGCGACGGAAAGAAGGTTATCAAGAAGTAATGGTTCGCTCTTTCGAGCGGGAATAAATAAGCCGCGACTCTCTTCACCAGGGAGCCGCGGCATTTGTTTTATATCCTATGGTTTCATCGTCTGCGAAGTTTCTCTCGCATATCCTTGATATCCTCTTCTGTGAGGTCGTTTGGATCGAGATGAACATTTGCATTAATCAGGTTCTTGAACTGCACTCGTTTTTTCAGGGTGAAAATGTCAAGGATATTCAATATGCCAAATCCACCTAAAGAGATGAACTTTACGATACCCCAGTCAACATCGCCGACCATGAATCTGTCTATTCCCCACCATCCACCGAAGATTGACACCTTTTGTATTGTGGAAGGTTTCTTGAGACCAGCTTTCTTCAATATTTCCCTTGCCTCATCCATGTCGTACCTTAGCAGAAGGTTCTCAATGAGTGGAAGGTCTTTCTCGGCAAAATACTCGCCGTATTCTGCCAGTAATTCCTGTATGTTCTTTGAGTTCATAGTTTGCGTACTTTTTCCCTTTGATGCTTAAGGATTACATTTCCCTTTCCATAATCTCAATACACATGCGAGAGTTATGGTACGGACATTTCCAGAAGCCTGCCTTGTCGTCGGTTGTGTTCAGCGTGCCGTCCTTGCGAACGCTCCAGTGCCACTCGCCGTTCTCGTTGTCGATAAGATTGTCCTTTATGTACTGCCAGCACTTGAGAGCCTTTTCGAGAGCTGCCTCATCGCCGAAATACTGATAGATGTTTGCGAAGCCTACGACTGTTTCTGCCTGTACCCACCAGTGGAGGTCAGCATCGGCAGTGCCTTTCGTGAGGTTTGCCTCGTGGATCATTGAACCGTCTGGATTCAAGCCCTTTTCAGAAGCTTCTGCAACCTGCTGAACGATAGGCTCAACCTTTGCAAGAACTTCCTTATCACCAAGAACGAGGGCTGCTTCGTGCATCAACCAAGAACATTCGATGTCGTGGCCGTAGCTTTCAAGCTGACCAGCGCCACGAGTCCAATCGTTCTCAAAGAAGAGATCAAGATGGTGTGTCTCTGGATTGAGAATCTTGTCGGTGAAGATGTAGATGAGGTTGCGCAAAGCCTTCTCCAAGCGCTCATCTTTCCAAATACGGTAGAGGTTGGCGTATGGTTCGATGATGTGGAGGTGAGTGTTCTGCGACTTTGGATAGTTCTCGTCAAGGTCAGAGAGACGCATGTCCTCAATAGGCTGCCATTCGCGAGTGCAAGCCTCGATGTAGCCGTTGTATTCCTTGTCGAACGAATGTTCTTCGATTACGCAGAAGAGTTGCTTTGCCATATCGAATGCCTCAGCCTCTTCGTCGGCAGTAACGATATCCAAAGCACCTGCAGAACGCACGGCACGCACGAACTCGCTCAAACCGTAAATTGTGAAACCTATGGCATAGAACTGCTTCTTGGTATCAACAGGATTTCCCTTGCAGTCGAGTTCCCAGTAAGTACCGCCAAACTCCTTGTCTATGAAGTAGTTGAGGATATAATCCTTGGCACGCTTCGCAGCCTTCAGATAGTCAGGATTCTGCGTAGCACGATAAGCAGCAGAAAACGCCCAAAGGATGCGTGCGTTAAGTATTCCGCCTTTGTTTGCTGTCTTCACAAGTTCGCCTTCACCTGTCATCTGACCATAGAAACCTCCGTTCTCCTCGTCCTGCATCTTTAGCCAAAACGAGAGAATGTTGTTGTCAAGACAGTCGCGAACTTCTTCCTTAATTGTTTTTATTTGTTCTTTCATCTTTATATTTATTTCTATAGGTAGGTTCTATAATTAATCTTCATCGCCAAAACCACCGCCGAAGCCGCCGTTACCGAAGCCATTGCCACCGCCAAAGCCACCGAAGCCGCCTTGTCCTTGACCCCAGTTACCACGCTGACGCTGACCATTGCCACGCTGTCCGTTACCGCGCTGACCGCCTTGTCCTTGACCTTGCCAGTTGCCGCGAGGACCTTGACCTTGACCGAAGCCGCCACGCTGTCCGCCGAAACCAGGCATTCTGCCGCCCTTCATAAAGCGATAGAGTTCAGGCATTTCCTTGCACATTCCGTCAACAAGAAGGCGTGCTATAGCCTTGGCACCCACGATGTTATAGTGAGTATTGTCCTGTCTGCCCTTTGGAATCTCAGGAATCTCACCTTCTGCATACCACATGTGGATTTTCTTTGAACGCTCACGACCGAGAGCCTGCTCAAGCTGGTGTGTAAGCTTGTTGGCATCTACGAACGCAGCACCTGTCTCAAGCGCAACCTCTCGTGGAGAATAGCGGTAGTAGCCGTGAGTATCATAGAGGATATCGCCTTCTTCCACGCCAGCAGCCTGTGCAGCCTTTGTTGGATCGCCAGCAGCTGTTGTGTTGCGAAGAGCCTCATCGTCATCATTCTTAGGCACCTTCTTGTAGAAGTTACGACGCACGCAAGCATTCATAAGGATAGGTTTGCCACCCTTTGCACGAGTCTCATTTACAAACTTGCGGAGGTTGTCGTCGAAAGTAGAACCAGGTTCTGTGTGACGGTCGGCAGCAGGCTTCTCGTCGTTATGACCGAACTGAATGACAACATAGTCACCCGGCTTAATCTTGTCGAGCACTTTCTGCCAGCGACCTTCATCGATAAAGCTCTTTGAAGAGCGGCCGTTAACAGCATGATTGTCAACGATAAGCTGTGTTTCGTCGAACAATTCCTGCACCATCATGCCCCAACCACGCTCAGGACCTTTTGTAGTGTCCTTGTTTGCCATGGTTGAATCACCAATCATGAACATTGTGTGTGTGTCGTCTTGTGTCATTGAGCAGCATATAGCTACAATGGCTGCGAATAATAAGGTTAGCTTTTTCATATCTTAGTAATTTAGGGGATTAGTCGTTTAGCGAACACCCGCTTTGCCGTTTCCGTCGTTATACGGTCAACATCATCAGCTGTCGTGCCATAGATTTCAGCGAGCTTTTCCTTTATATATATAATGTAAGAGCTCTCGTTTCGCTTGCCTCTCATTGGCACTGGCGCCATGTAAGGTGCGTCGGTTTCGAGAACGATGCGAGAGAGTGGCACTGCTTCCTTGAGAGTTTCTGGCAGATTGCTTTTCTTGAAGGTAAGAACACCGCCTATGCCAAGCACAAAGTTCTCGAATTCAAGCAGTTCTTCTGCTTCATGCGCATTGCCCGTAAAGCAATGGAACACGCCACCTGGAAGCTTATCCTTGTACTTTCGCAGAATCTTCACCATCTCGTTCTGTGCCTTTCGGCAGTGTATCATCAACGGCAACTGCATCTCAACGCTCCACTTCACCTGCTCTTCAAATGCCTGGAGCTGCTCCTTCTCGAACTCGCGGCTCCAGTAATAGTCCAAACCCACCTCACCGATGGCGATGTAGGCAGCCCCCTCTAACTCCCCCACAGGGGGGAGGACAGAACCATCCGGACGGCAGTTCCTCCCCTGTGGGGAGGTCAGGAGGGGTCTCATCTTCTCCAGCACTTCCTGCCAATCTTCCTTGACATCCTCTGGATGCAAGCCCATCATTGGGAACATGAAGCCTGGATATTGTGAGCAGACCTCAGGAACAGTTGTCAGCGATTCAAGGTTTATGGCTGGCACAAACATCATTTCGCAGCCCGCATCCTTCGCACGCTGCACAACTTCCGCAAGGTCTTCCTTGAACTCTTCGCCGTCAATATGTATGTGGGTGTCTATCATTTCATAGCCTCCTTCAATCTGTCAAGCGCTTCTGTAAGGACTGCACGAGGAGTAGCAACATTCATTCGCATATGACCTTCGCCACCTTCGCCGAAGATTGTTCCGATGTTGAACGCGAGCTTTGCCTTATTGATAAAGAGATCCACGAGCGCTTCCTGAGAGATGTTCAAGTCACGGCAGTCAAGCCAAACAAGGAAACTTGCCTCTGGACGAACAACCTTTATGCCCGGAAGATTCTCCTTGCAGTATTCTTCTGCAAAGCGGATGTTATCTTCTACATAAGCAAGCATCTGCTGACGCCATTCTTCGCCCTCACGATAAGCGGCAATAGCGGCTGGCATTGCGAAGATGTTTGAGTCGAGAAGTTCAAGTCCTTCAAGCCATCCGACATACTTCTTGCGCAAATCCTCGTTAGGAACAACAGCCCAAGCAGAGATGAGCGAAGGCATGTTGAACACCTTTGTCGGAGCACCGAAAGTGATGCTTATCTGTGCTGCTGTCTCGCTGACTGTTGCAAATGGCACATGCTTATGACCGAAAACAGTCATATCTGCGTGAATCTCGTCCGAAAGAACGATGATGTTATGCTTTGCACAGATATCAGCAAGCTTGGCAAGCGTTTCCTTACTCCAGCAAACTCCACCCGGATTGTGAGGATTGGCAAGGAGAAGCATACGGCAATCGTCATCAATAACCTGCTCCAGATTCTCGAAATCCATATCGTAAAGACCATCTTCACGCTCCTTCAATGGATTGCAAACCACAGGTCGCTCTGCACCATCTGCCACATATTTGAACATGTGATAGACAGGAGGCTGTATGATAACCTTCTTACCCTCTGGCACCAATCTGCTGATTGCCAAGCCCACGCCCTTCATTATACCGTTGATGAAGCAAAGGCTTTCTGGCGCAATGTCCCAACCATGATGCGACTTTTCCCATTCAATGACAGATGGTTTCCAGTCAACAGGGTCTTTCACATAACCAAGAACAGGATGCTCCAAACGCTTCTTTATGGAATCGATAATGAAAGGAGGTGTTGCAAAGTCCATATCAGCCACCCAAAGAGGCAGCAAGTCGTCGCGTCCGAAGAAGTCCTTCAGATAGCCATACTTGTAGGAAGAAGTGTTGCGACGGTCAATGATTTCATCAAAATTGTATTTCATAGTAATTTGTATTTCGAAGTTAGTTATATTTCACAGCAATGTGTTTTATGCGGACAAAGTTACAAATAAATTGTGCAAAGAAAAGGCAATTACTTTGTAAATTTCAAAAAATGCTCATTCTTTTGCCTTTTTTGTTTGCCTATGCCAACAAATCTTCGTAAATTGCACGCCGAAACTGACATAAAACCAAACAAACAGTCATTCATTTTGTAGAAAAGTGCTTACACATTTATATATCAAGAACTTCACACTCATTGATACTCTCGACATTGATTTTCACGAGGGTTTCTCCGTCATTACCGGTGAGACTGGTGCCGGAAAGAGTATCATTCTCGGAGCCATCAATCTCCTTCTCGGCCAGCGTGCAGACTCAAAACAAGTGAAACTCGGCACCCAGAAATGCATCATCGAAGCCACTTTCACCGACAGCATTACTAACCTCCCCCATTCGGGAACTTCCCTCCCCCCTGTGGGGGAGTCGGAGGGGGTCTTCGACCTCGACGGCAGAGAAATAATCCTTCGCCGCGAACTTACCTCTTCTGGCAAATCCCGCTCTTTCATCAACGATACTCCTGTGCCATTGACTGCCATGAAAGCCATTGGCACCCAACTCATTGACATCCACTCGCAGCACAAGAATCTCCTGATCAACGACGAGAATTTCCAACTGAATGTCGTTGACATCATCGCGAACAACAGCAAGCAACTCGCTGATTACCAAAAGGATTTCGCCGCATTCCAGAGCCTTAAGCACCAACTCCACCAGCTCCAAAGCACCATCGCAGAAAGCAAGAAGGACGAAGACTACCTCCGCTTCCAACAGGAAAAACTCTCCGAGATTGAACTTCACCCTGGTATGCAGGAGGAACTCGAGCAGGAACAGGAAACTCTCGCCCACGCAGAAGACATCAAGAACTCTCTCTACGAAGCTGACAACATCCTCTCCGGCGACTCTCGCGGCTACAACACCATCGATGGTCTCCGAGAAGTCGTGAAGAATCTTGAAGGTCTTCTCGATGTATATCCAAGCATTGAGGATGTCTATAACCGCATGAACGATGCTTACGAAGAGATAAAGGACCTCTCCGATGAAGTCTCTGATGCTGCGGAAAGCATTGACGACGACCCTGCACAGCTTGAGAAAATCAACGACAAGCTCGACAAGATTTACTCGCTCCAGAAGAAATACAACAAGCTCACCGTTGAGGAACTCATCGACTACAAGAACGAAATCGACGAGAAGCTCTCACACATAGACAATTTCGACGACGAACTTGCCGAACTCAACGAGGCTATGCAAGCCGCTCTTTCAAAGGCAAAGGCAACGGCTGACAAGCTTACTGCAACACGCAAGAAAGCAGCAGAGCAAGTAGAGAAGAAGATGCTCGAACTCCTTGTGCCTCTGGGCATTCCGAAGGTTCAGTTCAAGGTTGACATAACCGAAAGTAAGGAACTCAGCAAGTCTGGACAAGACAATGTCCAATTCCTCTTTTCTGCCAACACATCTACAGCCCTCGCACCAGTTTCGCAGGTTGCTTCCGGCGGTGAAATCGCCCGCGTAATGCTTTCTCTCAAGGCAATGATCAGCGGTGCCGTACAACTTCCGACTATCATCTTCGACGAAATCGATACTGGTGTCAGCGGAAAGATTGCAGAAAAGATGGCTCTCATCATGGCAGATATGGGCAAACAAGAGCGCCAGGTCATCAGCATCACCCACCTCCCGCAGATTGCTTCCAAGGGCTCTACGCACTACAAAGTGCTGAAAGAGGAAACCGAAAGCGGCACAACATCCCGCATGATGCTCCTCACAGCCGAAGAACGCATCACGGAAATCGCCCAAATGCTCTCCGGCAGCGACATCACCGAAGCCGCCATCCAGAACGCAAAGGAGCTGTTGGGATAGATATAACACTAGCGGCAGACTTCTGCCGCTTTTTTTGTTTCCGTGTACGAAAACATTTGACTTGTTTTCGTTTTTCTTACCAAATTGTTTGGCAGATTGAAAATTAATGTTTACTTTTGCACCGTCCTTCCTACGCCTGCCATCTGAAATGATGTGCGGTTGGGTGGGACACTACATAAAGTAAAAGCGTCATCGATGCTTTGTCTTATTGGCTTGGTTGAACCTGAGAAATTCTATCGTATAGTTCAATAGACAATGTCAGAGGTGGCTGCTACGGATATGCTATAACAGTATCCGTTAGTGTGCAGAGGATAGAAATATCCTCAGGCACACTTTAACGGTATGTTGTATATCGAACGTAGGCAGACACTCTACAAGTCTAACTATACAGGTTTTCTCAGGACCTAACCAGCAGACGAGTAGAGATGGAAGCCTACGTTTTGCGTTATATAGGTTCATAGCATTTATTTAACCGTCTTATTTTGGGCTTCATAAGATACAATGTTATATTCTTATGTACAGCGAATACATGATTGACATTTACAAGTTATGCCGTAGTGCAGACATGACTAAAGAAGAAACTGATTTCGTAGTATCTTTTGCAACAACTAACTGCGACGCATTTCCAAATCCGCTATTTAAGTCTGCATTACAAAAGCTAAAAGGCAAAGATTTGTTAGACTCCTTTCTGAACTGCATGATTACTCCAAAATCTTGCAACACAGATTTCGATGGGGAGAATGGAATTCCTAATTGAAATTGATATTCAAAGGATTTGACAGCACACCTACTTAATCCACATAACCAAATTACTAATCAACTAATACTTTTAAAACTATGGCACAGCTTCATTATGACAAAGATGGTAAATATTTAGGAAGATCTCTTAGCGAGGAGGAACGTATTAGAGAACACCAATGGCATGCAAACAACTGGAAATTTGAATTGGTAGCTGCAATTGTGATTTTTGGTGGTATGGGCGGTGGTATACTATTATTATCTTGGTTATTATCATAATTGGGATAACTTAGACGGGAAAACGGGAGGTTCGGGGAAAACGGGAGGTTCTGCTATCCGCACAATCAAGAAAAATGCCTATTATGAATTAGACTATCATTTGCTATACTATCAAGGCTATCATTACAGTATGTTGCATTTGCCCTCTTGTGAATTTCTCAACACCTATCTCATTCATGTAGGCATACCTACTGGCAGCGTCATTACTTACATTCTTGCTCTTGAAGATGACAACGAAGATTACGAGGTTGTCATTGGGATGTATATTATATCTCAAGGTGATTTTGCTTTTTCAAACAAAGATGGTCATTCTACTTTTTCCTTTCGTATCCCAAGTACATAAGAGATAAAACTCAAAGATGAATAGTTAAGAAAAAAATACAATCTGGCGCAAATCTTGACATCATTATACATGTTGGGATTTGCGCCAGATTTGTTTTGGGCAAAATGAACACATAAACATCGTATGCCGTGACACCGAAGAGGGCTTTATTGCGCATCTTTGACGTTGTTCTGAAGGCTGTTTTTGGCAGTTTTGTGCCATTTTCTTGATATATACATCCTATTTGTATGTTTTGGCAACAAAAAACGAAAAAAAATCAGGACTTTTATCGCCTGAACCCTACATCCCTACATAGAAGCATTATAACTACCTAACACACAATGCGTTATGACCATGTAGGGTAATCTTTGACCCAACATAGATCCAACATATCTTTCATGCCGAAGAAATCTGTACAACAGTCCACCCAAAAGACAACCTGGCGCGAATCTTGATATCATTATACATGTCAGGATTTGCGCCAGATTTGGTATTAGGAGGGGCACTGATATATAATATTTTCATTTCTAATTGCAAAAAACTCTGTTAAAATTTGCATAGTGTTCACAAATTAGTTAACTTTGCACGCAAATAGCAACAAGAAATGAGTTCAAATCGTAAATATTTCAGGCAGATACTTCCTTTCAAGGAATACTTTAAGGACTTCAAAAAGACACTTGCCAAAGATGTTTTGATGAAGATTTACCAGGTGTTCTTGTTTATCATGACAGAAGAAAGGGTGCCAGTTAAATTCTTACGCAACATAGAAGGTGTGAAAGACCTTTATGAAATTAGAGTTGAACACCAAAGTAATATTTATAGAATCTTCTGTTGCTTTGATGAAGGAAATCTTGTTATTCTATTCAATGCTTTTCAAAAGAAAACGCAAAAGACACCTCCAAACGAAATAGAACGAGCGAAAAGAATAAAGGACGAATACTTCAAGGCAAAAGAATCATTGAAAAAAAGACAAAAATAATATGACACAGGAAGAACTAAAAGCTATCGGTTGCACTCCTATAGAGGAGTTGATAGCAGAGGATTTTGGCGAAGTTGGGACACCTGAACGCACTGAGTTTGAGCTGAGTTGCGATGCTTTCATCATCGGCGAACAGTTGAAATCAGAACGTATTCGGCAAGGATTAACTCAAGACGAATTGGCTAATAGGATAGGAACTAAGAAGAGTTTCATCTCTCGTGTTGAGAATGGTCATGTGGATATTCAGTTATCTACACTATCTCGTCTGTTTAACGGTTTGGGCAGAAGAGTTGCCGTCACACTATTGTAAATAAATATTATCTGGCGCAAATCCTGACATTATTATACATGTCGGGATTTGCGCCTCGTTTTTTTCATTTTTTAGCCATTTTCTTGCATATTACATTTATTATATGTACTTTTGCATCATCATTTTATGATGATTATAAAATAATGATTAATATAACATATTGATGTTCAGATGAATCGCAATCCTTTTATAACCAATGGGTATGCTGGTGCAGAGTATTTCTGCGACAGAGTGAATGAGACGGAAACCATAGTAAGATTGTTGACAAACCAGAACAATGTTGCTTTGATTTCACCAAGACGTATGGGAAAGACAGACCTTATCCGCCACTGTTTGAATCAGTCAGAGATAAAGGACAATTACTATACGTTTGAGGTGGATATCTATTCCACTGGTTCACTGAATGACTTCATCAATATGCTTGGTAAGGCTGTGCTTGAAACACTGCGCACAAAGGGACGTGCCGTATGGGAAGGCTTCTTGAAAGTCCTGTCTTCAGTACGTTCGGAAATAAGCTTTGACATCAATGGCAATCCTGTTTGGGGATTGGGAATAGGCAATATCGTGAATCCAGCAATAACATTGAGCGAGATATTTATCTATCTTCAGAATGCAGATAAACCTTGCATAGTAGCCATAGATGAGTTTCAGCAGATTCTGAAATATCCTGATGGGGAGAAGGTGGAAGCTGCATTGAGGACGCACATTCAGCGTTGCAGCAATGCCAACTTCATATTCTCTGGTTCTCACCGTCACCTTATGAGCGGAATGTTTGTGACTCCGAGTCGCCCGTTCTATCAATCGGTGACGATAATTAATCTGCATGCAATAGAGCAAGCAAAATATCTTGAGTTCTGCAAGGATAAGTTTCTTGCTGCTGGCAAGCAGTTGGATGATAGCGTTGTAGATGTTATATATAAGCGTTTCAACAGTACTACCATGTATCTTCAGAAGATTATGAACATACTCTTCTCATTAACGCCAGAAGGGACAAGATGCACGGTAGATATGATAGACACAGCTGTTGACACCCTCTTAAATCTTGCTTCTGATGCGTATGAGACCATCCTGAGCCAAATGCCTGAAAAGCAACGTAATCTTTTCTTGGCAATATCTGCAGAAGGACAAGCGGCAAGTATTTCTGGAGGGCAATTCGTGCGTAAATATCGTCTCATATCCTCTAGTTCTGTTCTTTCTGCCGCAAAAGGATTATTGGACAAAGATTTCATTACTCAGGATAAAGGTGTTTATAGCACATACGATCTATTCTTCGTCGAATGGCTTCGTATGAAGAAAATGATATAAAACTTTCCCGCCCCCTTTTTTTAGCCCAGGAAAACTTTCCTTGCATAGGAAGGAAAACTTTCCCACCGTGGATGACAACTTTCCTTCCTATGCAAGGAAACGCGAAAAGGGGTTATTCATTGTGCAAGGAATGCAAGAAAATGACCTTTTTCTTTTCTGTTTCAAAGAAAAAATGTTAATTTTGCAGTCAAAAACAAACAAAAATGAATAAAATACTCTCTCTGGCATGCCTCTTCATCTTCATGGCTGCCACCTCTGCTCTTGCCTGCACAAACCTCATCGTAGGCAAGAAAGCAAGCACTACAGGCGCTGTAATGTGTACCTACAGCGCTGACAGCTACGGTCATTTCGCACAGCTCCACTTCATCCCTGCTGCAAAGCATCAGCCTGGCGACATGTACGAAATCTACGACTACGACTCTAACGAACACCGCGGAAGCATTCCGGAAGTGGCTGAAACTTACAATGTTGTAGGCCATATCAACGAGCACAAGGTGTCTATCATGGAGACCACTTTCGGAGGTCGCCACGAAGTGGAACTCGACTCTTGCGGACTCATCGACTACGGTTCACTCATGTACCTCGGTCTTATGCGTGCAAAGACTGCTCGCGAGGCAATCAAGGTCATGACAACTCTCGCAGAAACCTACGGCTATGCTTCTGAAGGCGAGTGATTCTCCGTATGCGATGCTGACGAAGCTTGGATTCTCGAGATGATTAGCCAAGGCCATGGCAGCAAGAAGGTCGTTTGGGTTGCCCAGCGCATTCCTGACGATGCCATCTCAGGCCATGCAAACCAAGCTCGCATTCGTCAGGTGAATCTAAAGGATAAGGAGAATGTGATGATGTCGAAGGACTGCATAAAGTTCGCTCGCAAGATGGGTTGGTTTGACGGAAAAGATGCAGAGTTCA
>JAKSLI010000080.1 GCA_024401305.1 Bacteroidaceae bacterium
ACATGGGTTGCCGTTCTCGTCGATTTTGAGCTCGACTTTCGGCAGGTTCTCTTGCGAGTTTTCCCACGCATCGTTTGAGTATTTCACATCCTTCTTCTTGCTCGGCTTGGCGGATTTGCCGCCGCGCCCCATGACTGGCTTAAACAGTCCAGAATAGCACTGCTTTATGGAGTAGTCCACAATAGCCTCAGCACAATCAATATCTCCGCCCGACAGTTCCGTCAGATACTCAAAGTTCTCCTTCAGAATCTTCATGTTCCGAAACTTTGGCGACAATTTTTTCTTGTGCGCATACCATCTCTGCATAATGGCTTGCCACCTGTCATCAAGCTGGTTAAAGAAATCATCTTGAATTTTGTTTTTAGGCAAACCAACGCCGACAGGCGTTCCTCCGTCAAAAGAATCGGACGCGTCCGATTGTTTAATACAATACGAAGTATTTAATGTATCTTTCTTTATTTGTTTGTTTATAGCATCAAAATCGGTAACGCCCGTTACGTTTTTCGATGGGTCACCCATGTCTGTTGCCTGTTTTTCGGTCGTTTTTGGGGGCGGTTCGGAATCGTGCATAGCATTCCCATTTGAGTTTTGGTCGGCTTTTGTTCCCCAGCGCCTTTCGGCACTGCGTCGTCCAGCCTCACGCCGCTCATCAAGCGCACTCTGGTACTGCTCCATCTCGTCTATCAGATTCTGGTCGAAAAAGTGACCACCGTCATCGGTGAGCATAAATAAACCGAAATCCATAACGACAGACTTGACCGTGTTACTCGGGCAGCGCAATGTCCAACCGATCTGTTCAAAATCGACGGGAAGAGAACCGTCCTCCGAGTTACGAAGCAAACTGAGTATGCCAACATAAATTCCGAAACCTTCCCAACCTAGCTTCATGCGCATGGCCACAACGCACGATTTCTCGTGGGCGGTGGAAGACATGCGAAACCACAGTTGTTCGGTCTTCATATACTATGTCTCTTTAGATATTACCATTTGTTTTTTTGATTAAAGGTGCGGAGCGGGCGCAATGCTCGCCCCGCAACCTGATTGATTAAACTTGCTTGTTGTCAGAAGTCGTGTCGGGCACGTCTGCTATCATCTTGTCCTCCTCGTTGATGCCCTCGACGTAGATGTCGAAATGCTTGGCGAGAAACCTAGCGACTGTGCGACTGACGCAATGGGATTTCTTCTTGTAGCCCAGTTCGTTCAGCCGTCGCATGACAGGAGCGTTCTTGTGGATAAGCCGCCCCCATACGTAGCGTTGGCTGAGACCTAACGCACGAGAAATCTCCTGTTTGAGCACGTAGCCCATGCGGAGCTTCTGACCATTGTTGTTAATGAAGTTGTCCATCTAGTCATCCTCCTTGCCCACTATAGGGCTTCTGATGTTCCGATGAACCAACGGCATCATCGGCTTGCCTCTCGCAGTGCGCTTGTGTGCGCCACTGACGTTATCTACTACTACTCTTTGCATAGCTATATGCGTTTAAGCGTGCCTACTTACGCTTCACGTTAAACTTGATTTTCTTGCCTAGAGCAATGTCTCGCTCATTCTGGCGAATAAGGGCGTTGTGAATACTGATAGCTGTAGCAGTCTGGTTTTTGCTACGTGGCTTGCCAATAAACACGTCGGGGTTCGCCTGGCAGAAACGCCAGATGTCATACTTGTTGCTGAACGGAGCATTAGGGCCTTCGTACAAACGACGGTCGCTTCTTTTGATAATCTGATTAGCCGTAGCAAAGCCCAGATACAATTCCTCCTTGCCATCCGCGACCCCTTCCAGTTGGAGCTCTGACACTTTTGCGCTGATGGCATCACTCAATATGTTCGTCTGCTCACTGAGAGCTTCTTGAACAGACTTCTTGACGGTCTTCTCTATGATAGATAGGAAGGGCCGCATCATAGAACTGAAATCTTCTTCCATGACAAAGTTTTATTACGTCCGCAACGGTTCTGCTCGGTTGCAGAAATGGTTGCAAACTGTTGCGTCCTTGCGGACTTGAATCGCCTTAACTGTTAAAATTGCAACCGACTGCAATATTTACGTTGCATTAAGTTGCACAATTCAAATTAACTATATAACTTTGCCACGTGATAACTAGTATATACAAAGTCGTATAGCGTCTTTGAGGTTGCAAAGTTACTTAATTAGTTGCTAATTACGTAATATTGCAAGCACTTTTTGTTTGTATAATGCAAGAATATGGCAGAGCAGAATATTCTAGACCGCCTTATGATTATGTACGACTGCGACACACAACGCAATCTGGCGGCAAAAATGAACCTCACGGAGGCTTGTATCTCGCAATGGAGAAAGGCGGGAGCGGTCAACTACGACACCGTGATTCCCCAGGCCGTTGCTATGGGCATAAACCTCAATTGGCTGGTAACAGGCATAGGCGAGAAGAAAATAGCATTCGGTCGCAGAAACAAGGATGACGAGGAGAACGCTTCGCTTACACTTGCCAAGCGCGAGAATGAAAAGCAGAAACTACAGGTCGAAAAACTGATTGACCAAAACGAAAAGCTTACCAATATAGTTGTTGGACTACAGGATGAACTCCAGAAGAAGGATAAGGTGATTAAGCGCAAAGAGGATCAGATTGACAGATTGATTGAAAAGATTGGGACGAAATAGCCGTCGAAACCGATATTGACTGAGATATGACCAGGTTGATTTGTGGTATTGATTAGCCGAACGAGGTCGGATCCGAAATGATGTTCATTATCTACCAATGAATATAGGTCGGACTCCAATCATGCCTCAGTCGATGCGCAATAGTGTTCAGTCGCATCGCAGTAGAGACGCAATTTAACCTCAGTGGCGACATAATTGACGCACAGTTGAAACCTAGTTTCTGCATGGTCGTAATTCAACAAAGACGCAATCGGTTAGAATGTGCTAACTTTGAAATACATACATTTTATTATATAGACATGAACAAGACGCAATTAGTAGAGGCAGTAGCTGCTAAGGCTAACCTCACACAGAAGGACACAAAGGCTGTCCTCGACGCATTCTATGCAACAGTAGCAGAGCAGGCAGCAAAGAGCGAGCCTATCGTCATCACTGGCTTCGGCTCATTCTCTGTATCAGAGCGTGCAGCAAAGGAAGGTCGCAATCCTGCAACAGGCGAAAAGATGACCATCCCTGCCAAGAAGGTCGTAAAGTTCAAGCCAGGCAAAGACCTTGCACTCTAAACTGACTTTGCACTCCTAGCACAAAAGGCTGTCCGTGTGGGCGGCCTTTTCTTGTAGAATGTAATAGGACAGTAATGGGATAGTAATAGGACAGTAATAGGATAACCGTAGGATAAGCCCAATCATCTGCCACCAAAAGTAGCCAATCCGTGCTAATGCGTGTAAAAGCGTGCACGCCCCAAATTCCCCACTATATTTTTGCGGTTTGAGATTCAAATTTCAAACCGATAATGACAAAACGAAAAAGACACAACAACTCCCTCGATGGAGTATATACACCTGCGGCCAAGGGCATCGAGACGCTCGACACGCTCATTCCTGACTCGATGGACGAGGAAATGCGAACGGCTCTCGAACGACTGAACAATGCTCTGGGTGGTGACGTGGCAGGGTTCGTCTGCGCACGACTGAAAATCACCCGTGAGCAGCTGGCACAGTATTTCAAGGCTGAACAGGTTGATGCAATAGCACTCGCCATCTACAATATCGAGGCTCGACATGAGGCCTTCATCATTGGTGATATGACTGGTATCGGCAAAGGCCGTCAGGCTGCTGGCATCGTGAGATACGCCAAGGAGAACGGTCGTCTGCCAATCTTCTTCACCGAGAAGAAAAACCTCTTCTCCGATTTCTACCGCGATGCCAAGGACACTGGCATTGCGCATTACAAACCGCTCATCATCAACTCCGACGGTACGGTCTATGACTATGACAAGTGCATCGACCCAACACCAGGCGCGGAGAAATACGAAGCAGTCTATGAGCCACTGCCCAATGCTGAGATGGCCAAGATCTTCAAGAGCAAGAAGATGCCTGAAGGTTACGACTATATCCTCTGCACGTATTCCCAATTATCTGATTCAGAAGAGAAAAAGGAGTTCCTTGCATCAGTTGCCGAGAGGGGCAAAGCCATCTACGTATGCGACGAGGCGCACAATGCAGCTGGTCAGTCGAGCCGTGGCGATGTGGTGCGTGAACTTATCAGTGCCGAGGGGTGCGATGTGATATTCCTTTCGGTCACCTTTGCCAAAGCGCCTAAAAACCTGTTGCTTTACATCCAGAGAACAAAGCTGAAGGACTGTACTACTCCATTGACGCTTTCTTTGGCCATCAGTCGTGGTGGCATACCATTGCAGGAGCTAATCTCGTCATTGCTCGTGGAGAGCGGACAGATGGTGCGTCGTCAGCGAGACAACACCAAGATAGAGGTCAACTACAATAATACCGATGAAGCCGACCGCCAGATTGATGACGTGAACTACAACCGCATTATGCGCTTCGTGCGTGATGCGCTGAGCTTGCAGAATATGCACGTCCGTGAACTTATCTCGCAGCTGAAGAATCAGAAGGTGCTGCCTAAGAGCGCAAAGCCTTATAGCATATTCTCGTATATGTTCGTTATCACAAACGCTCTGTTGCTGGCTATCAAGGCTAAAAGTGTAGTCAGGAAAACCATTGAGCACGTAAGGGACGGACGAGCTGTAGTCATCGGTCTAAGTCAGACATCAGCTGCTCACCTCGAACCGCAGCGACTCATCAACCTTATGGGGCGCAACGTCAAGATTGGCGACTTGGTGCGTGGCGATTTCGCACAGTATCTGTTGTTCATTCTGGAGCGTAGTCTCGTTATCTCACAAGGCAAAGACGAAGAAGAGAATGAGGACGGCTCGCACAAGGACCAAAAGACAATCCTCGATCTCGATTACGGCAAACTGTTTGCCGAAGGAACGATAACAGGCACTCAGTTTCAGGAATCCATCATCATCAAGCAGGAGTACGAGCGCATAAAGCAGGAGATTCTGAACGAGAAGTTCGGCATCCCACTTTCTCCAATAGACCTTATCAAGCAAATGCTCGGCAAGGAACAGGCTAACGGTCACAAGATACGTGTCGAGGAATGTACTGGCAGGCAATTGGGGTTGGAATATTCTAAACTCGATGACTTCACGTTGGGCAAACTCACCGAACGAAAGAAAGTCGATACAGGCAAACTGTATAACGACTTTCAGTGCAACAACATCGACGTGCTTATCATCAACGCAGCTGGCGCGACAGGAGCTTCGGCCCACGCCAAAGTTATACCAGGCAAAGTGCCATTGGAGAAGGTACGTCAGCGTGTGATGATTATCGCGCAGCCTGAGTTGAACGTTGCCACCGAGATTCAGAAGCGTGGACGTGTCAACAGAACGGGACAGGTGAAACTGCCTATCTATGAGTACGTGACATCGTTCATTCCATACGAGAGCAGAACGATGATGATGCTCCGCAAGAAGCTCAAGTCGCTTGATGCCAATACAACAGGCTCACAGCGACAGAACGAGAACGTAGTATCTGAGTTCGTTGACTTCGACAACAAGTATGGTGACGAGGTAGTAAAGACGTGGCTCACTCAGCATGACCAGGAGGCCAAGATGCTCTTCCCTGATACCGATGGCAAGGTTTCGCAGAGTGGATGCGCCAAGGATGCGACTGGTCACGCTGCAATCTTCGACACCACGGCACAGGAACAGATGTTCTCCGCAATCATCGACGATTACAAGGAACTGGAGAAAAATATGCAGTCGATGGGTCTCTGGGACTTGGAGACGCAACGACTCGATATGCAGGCGATGCTCATCAACGAGCGACTTCTCACCTACAGGGCAAAAGTAAAATCTCCGCTCGGTGGATCGTCATATATTGGCCTTTATGAATGTCGTGTGGGTGGCAAGCCATATCTCCCTGAAGAGGTGGTTAACATGGTGAAGTCGGGCATCGAAGCCTTTGGTGGGCGATGCTATATCTCACTTGCGATGGACGAAGAGATTACCAAGTGGTACGATAACCGCTGGACCAATGGCGCACAGTTCAAGCCTGCCTTTGATGCTCGCAGAAAGAAGCTCACCGATGAGTACGAGGATTTGGTCAAGACCCTAAAGGACGAGGAGGAGATTGACGATGCCAAGCAACTCTTTCAGATGAAGCTCAACAAACTGAACCTCGATGAGGAGGCAGCAAAGGAGAAGAACAGTGCAACGTGCGAGCAGGTAAAAAAAGGATTGCGCCTGATACGAATTGGTGATATAGTGCGTGAGTTCCTTCCGTTGAAGCGCACACAGTCGGACGGCACAGAGGTCTATCCGATGGCGATTCTCACAAGCATCAGTTTCGGCAAGGAGGACAAGGATAAGTATCTGCCTGGCAAAATCAAGCTGCATTTTGCTGTAGCCAAGTCATGCAAACACTACGAAATCAATCTTGTTAGCAATGACAAGAACGGTGGTTTTGAGGTACTGAGTCAATTGAAGGATCACACCGACAAATACACTGGCTATCCGAATGTGGGCGACTACAACATGTTCTACTACAATAACGACAATACCATACATAGTGAGTGCGCAACCGCCATTGATATGTGGCGCGACGAGATACGCTTGCTTCAGAATGGTATTGAAAGGCGTTACATCATCACTGGCAATATCATTGACGCTTTCCGTTCACCTATAGTGGCCGCACGTCGCCCTCAGACCATCTACTTCACGATGCAAATGAGGAACGGAGAAACGCAGTGGGTGCCAGGACTCCTGATGCCTGAGAACATGCAGGACGAGAAATCCACCGACATGACCTTCCTGCCGTTTGAGTGGGGATTGCCGTTGTGTAAGGTCAATCCGTCAACTGTCAAAGGCTACGGCTCGAAATCGACAATCTACAAGATCAGCGGTTCGGATGTGCCTGTCGATTTCTTCTTCAAAGTTGAAGGTACTCGTCATGTGATGATCAAGTACATGACAAGCTCGACGGATTCGACGCAGAATAAGCTATTCGAGGAGTTGGGCAAAAGCGTCTTCAAGGACATCTACGGAATCTTCAAACGCACGCCAAAGCAGTATCTCTTTGAGTATCGTCCAAGGGTTAGCTGGTGGAAAGATTTGCCCGACTACATTGATCCTGAAGAACAGAAGATACTCGATTGCCTTACCGACCTCGGCTACAGTATCGAAGTACCGACCAAGAACATACCGCAGTCCATCTACGACAAGATCCAGGCAGACCGCTATAACTACGAATGGGAGCCATTGGATTGGAAAGAATCTGATATTCCTGACGGCAAGACATCATCAAACGCGGCAAAGCTCAAGCGCAAACGCAAACAGATGCAGTTGGCGTTGGCAGTGGAGATTGAGCTAAACATGATGCGCAATGCAGCCTCCGACAAGAACCTGAACGGTGTGCCATCGAGCAAGAGTCGTGCTACTCAGCTTCGCAGATTTATAGCCAAGAACTACGACAAACGCTATCTGAATGTGCGTAGTGGCAAAGATGGTTACGACATCACGGCCGACGACCATAAGCGCAAAGGCTCGGTGCATATCTTTAACCTTGCCACCGCAGACCCCGATTACATAATCCGAACACTCTTCAACTAAAGAATAAAATGAAAGTAACACGCGACAACTACTGGGCGAACCATGACCAGATTCGCCAAGACATAACCTCGGCAGGCTTCATGCCTAACGTATTCACCGACAACGCATGGCAGCTTCTCGACTCGGAGGCAGAGCCTGACGTGAACTGGGACGACTGGGACGATGATGACTTCAGCAAGCAGCGAGAGGTCATCACTCAGCTCATCGCAGAGATCAACAGATTCTACTCTGAGCAGGGCGGCAAAGAAGCACCAAAATCCGACCCTAATCCGACCAGAACCGACCCGAAGCCAGAGCCAAAGAAAGACAGTCCGAAGAAGGATAAGCCGAAAGATACACCGAAGCCATCGGGCAAGAATGGCAAATCAGTGGATGTGCTCACTCCAGAGGTGGACATCATCCAGCAGTATATAAAGATACATGGCAAGAGTCGTGACAGTGCGTATGACCACGCCCTCAATCTTCTTAGAAAATTGCAGAGGCTCATCAATACTCGTGTCATTCGCTCTACATCACCATACGCAAGTGAAATGCGAACTATTCAGGAGCAGCTTCTCAGAGTGTTGCGAGTTAAGAACCTCGACCGCGTGGAGATTGACAACCTACAGAAGTACGTCGATATTGCCAACACAGAGCACGTCTCGAACGTCACAGCGTGGATCAAGACATTCATCAGCACCTACGAACATCGCCGTCCTGAGATTGGCAAGGCTCGTAAGTTCCTCGCCAAGGCTCCGAACGTGCCAGAGCTACAGGACGCAAAGCACGCCCTCGATGACTACATCAACAACCGCATTGAGCGAGTGGACCTCACCGAAAGTCAGTTGAACGGTTTAATGGGCATACTCTGATGGCAAAGACGAACGTACTGCATTTGGCTGCTCCCGAAGGCCTCGGCATGGCATGGATTGGCAAGAAGGCCGCCGAGCGATGGGACAGTCATAACAACAACTCTGAGTTGCAAGAGAATCTATCCATTGCACAGGAGATGGAGATTCAGGACAAAGATCCGCTCACTATCAAGATAGCGACAGGTTGGGAACGTGGCGCAGATATGGAATGGCGCTATGAGGTTCCAGACTTCTTCTGGAAACAGAAGGTTCTCAATCAGGCGTACTCCTACGGCATGGCCACACCGTTCACTTCGCTCGTCAAGGATGAGCGACTGCTGACCATGTACCCTGAGCTGAAGGACTACAAGCTGTTTGTCAAACTGCTTCCTCCTGGAGCGACTACGTTGGGCTACTTCGACGAGGCGAACAAAACGCTCGTAGTGCCAATCATAAATGGCGATGACAAGTACGACTTGGAGTCCGTGCTCATCCACGAGACACAGCATTTCGTCCAGCGCATAGAGGGGTTTGAGCGAGGTTCAAACGTACAGGCGGCAGGCGGTTGGGAAAACTATCAGCGCACCAGTGGCGAGGTGGAGGCTCGTAACGCACAGGCTCGTCGCCACATGAAGCCAGAGGAGCGTCGCAAGTCACTTTGGAACGACACTACAGAGCCGCAGCACAAGAATGCCGACACCCATTTGTACCCAACGAAAGACGCAACAAGAAAGCAGCACATCGAGGACGTGAAGAAAGCCAAGACTGCCAAGAACCAGGATGCGGACAAGGCAAAAGCCAAACGTAAACGCAAGCAGATGCAGATGGCATTAGCGGTGGAGATCGAGCTTCAGATGTCGAAAGGCAAAACGCCTGAGAAACCAAAGGAGCAGCCAAAGGAACAACCGAAACAGACTCCTAAACCTAGCGATCCTAACGAGCCGAAGACCATTCAGATGGCCTATAACATTCCCGACTGGGAGCATGATGGCGATACGGACTCAGCACGTAGCGAGCTCATCCGTATGGGTGCGGAGATTGTCAAAGTCCACAAGGAGCGTTACGATGATCCCGACTACGACGATGATGACGAAGAGGCATACGATGTGACTATCATCTTCAATTGCCGTCCGTCCGACCAGAAGGAGTTTGAGAAGTACGGAGCTTACAAGGTTAAGGATTTAGCGCCAGCGCCCAAGCCTGTTGAATGGATCTATCTACATATCGACTATCTCGACCCTGATTTCGACAAGGCTCGTAAGTCATTTCCGAAACGTGTTGTATTTGGTGACTTCTTTGCCGAAGGAGAACGTCGTGGAGCGGAATATCTCTGGGCAAAGACTACACATGAGGAGGCAGCTAAGATTCTGCCGAACTACAAGAAGTATATTGATACGCCTGGCAGGTGGGATAGAGATGCGCTGAAGGATTTATGAAAGACTGGAAAGGAAACACACGTTCAACGTTCGCCACACTTGGCGCAAGTACACACTCCGACCACGACCGCGAGGAGAACGACTACTACGCAACAGACCCCAAAGCCGCAAAGCTCTTGCTCGATGTAGAGCCAGAACTGACCGACATTTGGGAACCCGCGTGCGGAGCTGGTCACTTGGCAGGTGTCTTTGAGCAATACAACAAACTTGCCGCAGCCACGGATCTCATCGACCGAGGCTACGGCAAGCCAAATGTTGATTTCTTGAGAAGTACCCACCATCACAATGGTGATATAGTCACAAACCCACCATTCCGTTACGCTTTGGAGTTTGTGCAGAAGTCGCTCGACCTGATACCCGAAGGCCGCAAGGTCGCCATGTTTCTCCGCATCCAATTCCTCGAAGGCAAAGCTCGTCGCAAGTTCTTCGACGAATATCCTCCAAAGACTGTCTATGTCGCTACCTCACGTATCAAGTGCGCCATGAATGGAGACTTCGAGTCCACCAAAGGAAGTGCTGCGCTGTATGCCTGGTTCGTTTGGCAGAAGGGTTGGAAGGGGGAGACGGTGGTCAGGTGGATAAATTGAAGGTTATTTTTCTCCGTAAGTCATTTTTGCACGCATATAGGCGACTTGTATGACTGAAGGAATTGTTACACGATATGCTGGACCTGCTATGTCGTATGCCGTCCATAGAATTGTCAAGATCCATCCTATAGGGCCAGCAAAAGCAGCGATGCCTCTTGTGAGAGCCATATTACCAGCGAAAGCTAACCCTCTGCCCAATATAGCTTTGGCCACCCAGTTTGCAACAATTACAGCCATTCTATATACCATGAAACCGCTAAACTTTACACCCATTTGCATAGCGACAACAATTGCTTGTTTCGTAAAGTCTGTAGTTTTAAGATTAAGCTCTTGAACCAATTGTTTGAGTTCCTCAGGACTCATCTTTTCAAGCGAATCCGTCATAACTTTCATCAAAAGATTACTCTCGATCATCTCAATTGTTGCGCTTTTGTTGTAGTTGACCTTCATTTTGTCACAAACATCGCATAGCAACTCTTTATACGACACTCCGCCACCTCTAAAGATATTGGCTATCGTATTGCCACCAAATCTGCATAGTTCGTCTGCAATTTGTTCTGACATTGCATTCAGATGTTCAGGATAGCTATTCTTGTATATTTGCGTTTGTGTCAGTTCTTCCGTTACTCTTACCTCTCCATCTTTATCTTTTGTGAGATAATCAATCAACACATGAAGATCTTCATTGTCTGCATTCTGTATGAACTGTAAATCTTTATCCATATTGTTGGCTATGAAAAAAACGTCTTGTTTGGTGACGATACTAACCAACCACAACTTTGACAACTCTTATATTGCGGCGTGCAAATCAAAAAAAAAAAATAGTTAGCAAAATTCGAAGGGATAAAGTTTAAGAGATAAATAAAATTTAACATTTGTATCATTGAAAATCAGGAGAATAATGATAAAGGAATTTTTGCATTTAGGAGAAAAAGTTGAGAATCTTGCTAGTGGAACTAACTACTTAATTGCCTTTGAGCAATACAACAAATTTGCCGCAGCCACGGATCTTATCGACCGAGGCTACGGCAAACTTAATGTTGATTTCTTACAGGTCAATCTATGTGCCTGAAATTATCTCTGTCCAAAAGATTGATTAGTAAACTACTCTTCTGTATACAACTTCAATCGTATTCTTCTTGGTAGGGTCAAATGGTCCGACAAGGAAGTTTTTGCCATTTACGAACTCACGCTTCTCTATCTTTACCTCTTTGTTATACTCTACTTCTTCTGATACGACAAGATATACATGAATGTAGCTGTTTGAAGCAGTAAATCGTGTATCCTTAGGATGTGTAAAAGCCATGTCTCCACCCCTAGCAACAGAATACAAATTTGTGGTAGAATGCAAATTGTAATATTCTTCTGGAGTCAAGGTTTGAACACCTGAAGTGTTTTTATATGCGTATATATCATTATCATTCTTCATGGTGTATTTATAGTCGCCATTACCATCTGACACTCGTGTCGAGACTTTCGCCCAATCATTTGCTGGGAATATCATATACACTT
>JAKSLI010000081.1 GCA_024401305.1 Bacteroidaceae bacterium
CGAACTTGACTATCTCATCCTCGACACTCCTCCAGGAACATCGGATATCCACCTCACTCTCCTTCAGACACTTGCCATCACAGGCGCTGTCATCGTTTCGACTCCTCAGCAGGTAGCGCTCGCAGATGCTCGTAAGGGTATTGACATGTACCGCAACGAGAAGGTTAATGTGCCTATCCTTGGTCTCATAGAGAACATGGCTTGGTTTACTCCTGCCGAACTTCCTGAGAACAAGTACTACATCTTTGGCGAGGGCGGTTGCAGGAAATTGGCTGAAGAGATGCAGGTTCCATTGCTCGCGCAGATACCAATCGTGCAGTCTATCTGCGAAAGTGGCGATGCCGGACAGCCAGCAGCCTTGCATCCAGAGCTCCCTACTGGTCAGGCGTTCCTCGCACTTGCCCAGTCGGTAGTCACGGTTGTCAACAAGAGGAACCGTGAACTAGAGAAGACAAAGATAGTGAAGACGCACAATTAATTCAACTTGAGCTTGCGAAAGTTGAATTAATAATACACATCAATGCGAGTGAATATATTCTTGCGTTTGTTGCATAAAACGGCTTAAAATATCTAATTTTGCACCGTTTTTTCAAGAAATACATTGCATATTTTACGGAATATTCAGTGAAATGCTTTCGATATTCTGTATAAATAGCAGTAAATATTCAACAATAAATGCAAGCAATAAAAGAAGATAAAACACGCGCTGACCGTCTGCAAAAGATACGCGAGATACTGGAAAGTATGCGTGTGGAAAGTCAGGCTGAACTGCTGATGATGCTTGAACAGCAAGGTTTTGCGTGCACACAAGCAACGCTGAGCCGCGATTTCAGGCAACTTCAAGTGGTAAAGCGCCGACTTCCGTCAGGCAAGAAATACTATGCGGCGCAAAAACCGAAGGAAAAGAACTATCGCATAGTCGATGAAAATGCAATGGATTCTGCTCCGCAACTGCAAATCCCAGGCTTCATATCGATAGCTTTCTCGGGAAATATGGCAGTGGTAAAGACTTTGCCGGGATATGCTTCAAGTGTGGCTTATCACATAGACGAATGCAAATTGCCTGAGATACTCGGAACGATTGCCGGTGACGACACCGTGTTCTGCGTGATACAGGAAGGTGTTCTTTCCGTGGAACTGACGCATAAGTTGGAAGCAAGTCTTGCAATTCAATAGGACAAAATACAAAGCTATTTAGCATACAACCAAAAACTGAGAACTTTAAACTAAAAACTAAGTTGAAAGAAGTTGAAGTAATGGTGGCTGACGAAAGCCACGAAATATATGTTGACACCATCCTCCACACCATCACGGAGGCTGCAAAGGTGCGCGGAACAGGTATTGCTCAGCGTACGCATGAGTATGTAGCTACGAAGATGCGCGAAGGAAAGGCTGTCATTGCACTGTCGAAAGAAGGACAGTTTGCCGGATTCTCTTACATCGAGACTTGGGGCAACAAGCAGTATGTCACTACATCAGGACTCATCGTTCATCCTGATTTCCGTGGACTTGGCTTGGCAAAACGCATTAAGGACATGACATTTACATTGGCTCGCATGCGCTGGCCTAATGCAAAGATATTCTCTCTTACCAGCGGTGCTGCCGTGATGAAGATGAACACTCAGCTCGGCTATCTGCCTGTTACCTTCGCTGATCTCACTGATGATGAGGCTTTCTGGCGCGGATGCGAGGGATGTTGCAATGTGGATGTGCTGCATCGCACAGGTCGCAAGTACTGCATCTGCACTGCAATGCTCTTTGATCCTGCCAAGCAACATGGTGAGGAACAGACACTTAAGTTCTCAATGGAGTCGCTGAAGGAACAGAAGGATTAAATCGAAAAAATCGTCAAATCAACAAATCGTCAAATCAATAAATAATAATATGTCACAGAAGAAAGTCGTTGTCGCATTTTCAGGAGGTCTTGACACCTCTTATACAGTAATGAAACTTGCCAAGGAAGGTTATGAGGTTTATGCAGCTTGCGCAAACACTGGCGGTTTCAGTGCAGAACAGCTCAAAGCAAACGAGGAAAACGCTTACAAGCTCGGTGCAAAGGAGTATGTTACTCTCGATGTTACTCAGGAGTACTACGAGAAGTCATTGAAATACATGGTGTTTGGTAATGTTCTCCGTAACAACTGCTACCCAATTTCCGTATCTTCAGAGCGTATTTTCCAGGCAATCGCTATTGCTCGTTATGCTAATGAAATCGGCGCAAAGGCTATTGCTCACGGTTCAACAGGTGCTGGTAACGACCAGATTCGTTTCGATATGACATTCCTCGTGATGTGCCCAGGCGTGGAAATCATCACACTTACTCGCGACGGAAACCTCTCTCGCCAGGAAGAAGTTGACTATCTCAACGAGAACGGCTACTTCGCAGACTTCACAAAGCTCAAGTATTCTTACAATGTAGGTATCTGGGGAACATCAATCTGCGGTGGTGAAATCCTCGATTCTAAGCAGGGACTCCCAGAATCAGCTTACCTCAAGCACCCAACAAAGGAAGGTACTGAGGAACTTAAGCTCGGTTTCGAGAAGGGCGAACTCGTAAGCGTTAACGGCAAGAAGTACGATGACAAGATTGAAGCCATCAAGGCTGTTGAGGAAATCGGTGCATCTTACGCTATCGGTCGTGACTGCCATGTCGGCGATACTATCATCGGTATCAAGGGTCGCGTAGGCTTCGAGGCAGCAGCTCCAATGCTTATCATCGGCGCTCACCGTTTCCTTGAGAAATATACTCTCTCAAAGTGGCAGCAGTACTGGAAGGATCAGGTTGCCAACTGGTACGGAATGTTCCTCCACGAGAGCCAGTATCTTGAGCCAGTTATGCCAGATATCGAGGCAATGCTCGCAAGTTCACAGCGCAATGTAACAGGTGAAGTTACTCTCCAACTCCGTCCTCTTGGCTTCGAGACTGTCGGCGTTGATTCTCCAAACGACCTCGTAAAGAACAAGCTCGGCGAATACGGCGAGACTGCAAAGGCTTGGTCTTCAGAAGATGCAAAGGGCTTCATCAAGGTTTCTTCTACAGCTCTCCGTGCTTATTATCTTGCACATCCAAACGAAGAAAGATAATTAACAATTTATACAATTATTTTAATTTATGGCAGAACAAGTATTAAGATGCCCAAAATGTGGCGGCGAAATCAGACATACCAGTGCTTTCTGTGAGCATTGTGGCACACCTGTAAAGATTACGGTTGCAACAGTGAAGGAAGACACTTCTTCGAAGGAAACTCTTGATCCTGAGAAGGAAAAGGCAAAGGAGGAGTATTTCAAGAAAAGAGCCGCAATATCAAACATTACTGTCTCAGACAGCGGAAAACCAGAAGTAAGTGTTGATGTGAACGCTCATTTCATGAAGTTGTCTTTGGTGGGAGGACTCTTGCTGGGTATGAATTTCATAACATTGGCAAGAATCTACTCTCATGGCTTGGTAACAAAAACAAACGTATTCTGGTTCCTTTTGGCAGGAATGATTCTCCCGCTGCTCCTCAATCCGCTTTTCCGTATAGCATCGAATAAGGTGAATAGAAGAGCCATACGTCGTTTCTTCCGTTTCATCAGTGCTTTCAATTGCATCGCTTGTACAGGACCTTTGGTTATTTGTCTGGTTTGTATCTATGAATACTTCTTGGAGCAAATGCCACCTATGGGCTACATCGTGTTCCATAACATGGTTCTGCTTGCTTGCCTTGTTGTCTGTTCAATAATTGCGTTGGTCAGATTCCTCAAACTCAGAGTCAACAAGTCTATCAGCGATATCACTCTTGCCCTGCATTTTGATAACCTGGCAATGATAGCATTCATATTATTTGCTACAGTAATATACATATTTGCATATTATGTATAAGATAAAGCAATCTGATAATATTTAGTGAAATATAAAGCCCTTGCAAGAGATAATGTCATTTCTTGCAAGGGCTTTTGGCTTTCACTTTACAAATTTTCATATAAAAACGCCTGGAATGAGACACAGATTCCAATATCTTTCGTTTATTGTCCTGCTGCTTTGCATGTGCATTCCAATCAATGCGCAGCAAACTCTTGTGGATTCCTCGCAAGTTGATGATACGGAGAGTGAAGGAGAATTTTTCAATTATCCTAAAAATCGCGAAGAACGCATCGTCAAATTCTCTGTAGATATGAAGCTCGGCAAAGACAACTACATGAAAGTGACCGAGCATATTCGTATTTACGCTTTAGGATATGAATTCAAGCGAGGGCTACGCCGTTCCATACCGCAAAAACGCACTGATAAGCATGGCCATGAAAAGTCTATGCCTATATATCTTCAGGCTATAGAATGTGATGGCGAGAAAACTCCTTGGCATTACGAAATAGATGAGGATGACAACTATGTCGTTTACATCGGAGACCCTAATAAATACCTTAAAGAAGGCGAGTACGAATACACCATAACCTACATAGCTCCTGGACATATCGGTCAGTTCTCTGACCATGACGAAATATTCTGGAACTTGAATGGCTTCGATTGGAATGTTCGTTTCGATACACTTGCCGCTAATGTCTATGTCCCAGGAGGCACCACTGTCAAGAATTTCTATGCTTATACTGGCAAAATCGGTGATAAAGGAGAGGATTATGTGGCAGAGAAAGGCGAGGATGGAACAGTTTGCTTCTTGAATTCCCGCCCTCTCAGACGCGGCGAGAACATGAGTGTCGTCGTAGAATTCAGCAAGGGTTCGCAACAAGCACTCACATGGTGGCAGATATGGAAGGATGACGTCTATGCCGGACTCATTGCCTTGGTATTCTTCCTTTACTGTTTCATTTCATGGCTATTAAAGGGTGTTGATCCGAAGAAACCTACTGTTATACCGCAATACACGGTGCCGGATGGAATATCAGCGGCATTGGCTGCAAGAATAATGTACGAAGGTGATAGTAAGCAGGTTATGGCATCGCTAATGTCCTTGCTGGTAAAAAGTGGAGCATGCATAAAGCAGGTGTCCAAAGACGATTACCAGATTTCCAAGGGTTATGAGAACGGCCTTGACGAGTTTGATTCTTGTGTACAGACGAAGCTGTTCGAGAAGAAAGACACTGTCAGAACCGATGTTGACTATGCCAAAATCGCAGGACTCAGAAGTGCCGTAAGCAGTTTGGTTTCCAGTCGCTTTGAAAATCAACTGTACATCTTCAATTCTGGAAGTACAATCATTGCCACACTTCTCGGACTCGCCGGAGGCTTTTATCTCTTTCAACTAGAAGCACTTGATTGGGTAACATATAGTGTGCTGGCTTTCCTGATTGTCATTTACATCTGGCATTTCATTTATATCGGAAAGTTCACCATAAAGGGCATTGAGATGCGTGCCAAGATGGAAGGTCTGAAGATGTACATTATGACTGCTGAGAAACTCAGCATGCGCGACCTCACACCAGAACATTTCGAGGATCTCCTGCCGTATGCTGTAGCTTTTGGAGTGGAAAACAAATGGTGCAAACAGTTTGAGGAAGTCCTGAAGAAGTACAACTATCGTCCTAAGTGGTACGATACATCTTCGGCATACTCTTCTTATTCATCATTTTTCAGTGATAGTGGAATAAGTTACATCACGCAAGGCTTTACCAAAGCCACACAGAATAGCTTTGATACTTACGACAGCGAGCAGTCAAGCAGTTCCGGCGGCGACTGGGGTGGTGGCTCCGGAGGAAGTTCCGGTGGCGGCGGTGGCGGCGGCGGTGGTGGCGGCTGGTAAGAAGCGTAACCCCCAAAGCCTCTCCCTCAACTCCCCGTAATGGGAGGGGAGTGAATAGACTCAATTAGTAGAGATACAATAACTTAACATTTTAATAATTAAATAACCTCTTTTCCACAACCATGAACATACTTATTATAATCTTAGCTATAATAGTTGCCTTGGCGCTCTTCGTAGCTTTCGTTTACAACAACCTTATCAAACTCCGCAACCTTACGGACGAGGCGTGGAGCAATGTGGATGTTTTCCTTACAAAGCGTCATGAACTCATACCGCAGCTTGTAGCCACAGTGCAAGGATATTCTGACCACGAAAAGTCTGTCTTTGAGAAGATTGCAGAACTCCGCAGTCAAGCAATTGCAGCGAATACTCCTGCCAGTCAGTTGGCTGTTGAAGACAAGCTCACAAAGGTCCTTGCCGACCTCAAGGTGAACATAGAGCGTTATCCTAACCTCAAGGCTAACGAAAACTTCCTGAAACTCCAGAAGCAACTCGTTGACATGGAGACAGAGATAGAGCGTTCACGCCGTTACTTCAACGGTTGCGTACGCAATCTCAATACAGCAGTCGAATCATTCCCTAATAACATCATTGCAAATATGTTCAATTTCAAACGCAAGAATTTCTACGAAGTAGAAGACGCAAGCCATCGCATGGCCCCATCTGCAACAATCGCTATCGCTTTACTTTTCGCATTAAGCCTCACAGGATGTATTTCTTCATCTACGGGAATCATCACAAAGGCTACGAAGAATGCCATAATCGCTTTCGCTAGTCCTACGGATAAGAACATCAGTGCTTTCCAGAAGAGTTACGCAAAGGCTCAGGAAGAGATTGCTCGTCTTGAGGCAAACTCTGTGGAAAACACCGACCGTTACATCCGTCTGAATAACCGCAATGCAGACATCACTGCACTCGGAAAGGCTCTCTGCCGTTTTGGTAATCCTGGCGAATCATACACTCTGACAGGACAAACCCAGTCGTTCACTTTCCAGATTCCTGACTTCACAAACCTTCTTCAAGAAGCCGCTGAAGGTGCTTCTATGGCGTTCGAGGCTCGTGGCGACAAAGTCATGAATAGTGCTAATCCTTCGTCTTCACAGCTTGAGCAGGCATGGAAAAACTATCAGAATGCTGGCGTTGACTATAAGGCACAGCAGGCTCAGCAGCGTTTCTTCTCACAGCTTATGGTAGAAGGCGAGCGCGGATTCAGTCCAGACCTCACATCTTCACAATACGAGTCGGCTTTGAGCAGTTTTGCTAAGGCAGCAGACTATGGTGTGCAAGGTGCAAGCCAGCGTTATGGTGAACTTATGGACGCTCTCTCTATGACACTCGTCGTAAATATTCCTTCGATAAGCAACAGTCGTCTTGACAGACTCCAGAGAAGAATGCCTTCATACGTTCGTGTAACCGTTGATCCTGACATGCGCCGCTCATTGCAGTATATGCGTGGCGACCTTGCTCTCATCATTGAGGTAGTAAAGCAACGCGGTTCTTATCGCGACAACGATAGCCATCATCAGGGCACAGAGCTTGAACTTCTCCTTATTGACCTCCGCACAGGTCGCAACGGATCTGTTGTCATGGGTTGGCCATTAAAGGTGAACTATCCAAAGCCTGACACAAGAAACTACAACCGCGCTGCACGCCAAGCAGAGATCGATGCCTTTGAACAGGCTATCTTCACTCATGGCTATGACATCGAACGTGCTGTCAAGAACAATGTTCGTGTAATGCCACGTCGCAGCAATGGTTCTTGGAGATAGAACCCCCTAACCCCCGAAGGGGGAACTTTTAATTGACTCTTTCGCTGAGTAATAAATGATTAATCACTAATTTATACCTCAATCACCCCAAACTATTAACATCTCCCATGGGGGAGCTTGAGGGGCTATAAATCATAAAAATGAACAATAAAATCCGCGTCGGCATCCTCGGTGCTGCCGGCTATACTGGCGGTGAACTCATCCGCCTTCTTCTTAACCACCCACAGGCAGAGATCGTCTTTGCCAACTCAGAGTCTAACGCAGGCAACTATGTCTATGATGTTCACGAAGGACTCATCGGCGAAACCGACTTGAAGTTCTCAAGCGAGATGCCTTTCAACGAGGTTGATGTCGTTTTCTTCTGCTTTGGTCATGGCAAGAGTCAGCAGTTCCTCAAGGAACATGACATTCCTGCCAATGTGAAGATTGTGGACCTCGCACAGGATTTCCGCATCAAGGGCGACCATGACTATGTCTATGGACTTCCAGAAATACATCGTGAAGAGATTGCAAAGTGTCAGCACCTTGCAAACCCAGGCTGCTTTGCCACTTGCATTCAGCTCGGTCTTCTCCCTCTTGCAAAGGCAGGAATGCTCATCAACGACATCGCGGTCAATGCAATAACAGGCTCTACCGGTGCAGGTCAGAAGCCAGGTGCTACGACACATTTCTCTTGGCGCAACAATAACTTCTCAGTCTATAAGCTCTTTACTCACCAGCATCTTCACGAGATCACTCAGACTCTCAACGAACTTCGCCCTGAGTCAGCGCCATGCGTCATAGACACCCTCAATGAAGGCTATGACAAAGAGGGCATCACAGTTGACTTCATCCCTTACCGTGGCGACTTTGCTCGCGGCATCTTCTGTACAGAGGTCATTACCCTCAACGAGACAGTCGATGCAGAGGCTGTCGTTGCTCTCTACAAGGACTTCTATAAGGATGCTGCCTTTACGCACTATTCTGACAAGGCACTCGACCTCAAGCAGATCGTGAATACAAACAAAGGTCTCGTTCACGTGGAAGCGTTCGGCAGAAAGATTGTCGTAACTTCCATGATTGACAATCTCCTCAAGGGCGCTGTCGGCCAGGCTGTCCAGAACATGAACATCATGTTTGGCATTGACGAAACTGCCGGTCTTCGTCTCAAGGCATCAGCTTTCTAATTATAATCGCAAAAAAAGAATCATGAAAAAAGTACTTCTTATAGCTTTCGCGCTGTTATTTCAACTCGGCGCATTCGCCCAGACTCGTTCGTGGAACACATACGGAAAGACGCTCAATGTGAAAGGTGGCGTAGGCATCGAGCAGTTCGTGACAGCTATTCTTGATACAAAGCCAAACGAATGGAGCCGCGATCCAGTCTATGACAAGAAGAACGGCTACTTCTCTTACTTCGAGGAAGGCGCAGGCAGCGTGACATATAACGTGTGCTACTGGAACCGCAAGGACGGAAAGAAACTCGTCATTATGTCTTACCGCGAGAATGATTTCGGCAAGAGAACGAACCCACAGTCGTCTGCATGGGGCTATTTCAGTTCGTACAATTACGACGAAGCCAATCCGCAATCAGAAGATGCCATACAGATGGAAACAGGCTTCCGCGCATATCTCTATGACGAGGCAAAGAAGCAGCTCGTTCCTTTGGCTACTCCTCCTTTCAACGGATTTCCTAATCCGCAGGATGCCAACTATTTCCTTGAACTTCCACAGCAGGGAAAGAATATCATGGTTTACGAGAGCGTAAGCTATGACAAGGAAATCAGGCATACTCTGAAATGGAATGGCATGACCTTCGACTTCCAGAGGGGAGAAGAGGTATTGGCAGACTTTTTCGTGACTGATTCAAAGGCAAACATCCGCACAGCTCCAAACGGAGTTATCGCCAAGACTCTCTCGGGCGACGGCGAATATTCAGTGGATGTCTATGAAATGAAGGACGGATGGTGCCGCATTTCACCAAAGGTTTACGAGAACACCGAAGGCAACGATATAGAACTCAAGGGTTCGGAAACAGGTGAGTACTGGATTCACAAGTCTTGCCTTGGAGCCAATGGTAGGGGCGGTTCGAAACTTCGTGCCACTCCGGATATGAATGGCAAGGTGCTCATGACGATGACTGAAGACACACTCGTAGAGCCTTTGGAGATTCGTGGCGTATGGGTGAAGGTGCGCGAAGTGAAGAGCAAGAAGGAAGGCTGGGTATTGGCTGAAGAACTTTGCTCGAATCCGCTCACCACTTGCGCTTAAATCCTACAACTTCACTTCCTTGTATATGCTATCCCACCATGAACTGTCGTCCTTCAGGTATTTTGCAAACCATGCCATGAAGGTGTTTTGCCAGTTCATGAGGCGGTTGTAGCTCTGCACGTGGTGACCTTCTTTCTGGAAGGTTACATACGCTGCTTGCTTGCCAAGAAGACGGAGGGCAGTGAACATCTGCGAGCTTTCGATAGGAGGCACATTGCGGTCGTCTGTACCATGAGTGAAGAGCAGTGGCGTCTTTATCTTGTCAACATTGAAGAGCGGAGAGCGGTCAACATAAAGCTGCTTGTCCGACCAAGGGTAAGTGCCAGGCATGCTTACCTGCGAGTATGTGTAGCCCCAATAGCCGAAGCCCCAGTAAGAAGTGTGGTTTGAGATGCCGGCATGGCTCCATGCAGCAGCAAACATGTCGGTTTTTGTCTGCAAGTGCATTGTCATGAAACCGCCGTAGGAAGCACCGAACGAACCCAGTTTCTTCTCGTTCACGTATGGATGAGCCGCAAGGAATGCCTTTGTGCCTTCGATGATGTCGCGTGTCTGAGGGTCGCCAGCAGTGTTGCAATGCCAAGAACCGAACTCCTGACCGAAGCCAGCACAACCGCGAGGCTGAAGGATATAGACCACATAACCCTGGGCGGCGAGAGCAGGGAAAGAGTAAGAGGTGGAGAAATTGCGTGATACAGGCGAACAGCCGCCGTAGTAATATACAAGCATCGGATATTTGCCCTTCTCGGCAGTCTGCTCGTCCAAGCCTGGAGGAAGCAGATAGCAACCAGTTATCTCATAGCCCTCAGAGTTCTTGAAGTTGAATTCCTTAAGCTCTGGCATTGCATAGTCGCCGAGTTCGCGCTTGTGGACATCTTCCAGTAGAGTGGCTTTCAGAGTCTTGGCATTTGCCCAGAACGTCTTTTCGTAAACATTTGCGTCCTGACCTCCAACACCGATGAGAGGCGATTTGTCGGCTAGGTAGAAGCGGTTCACGCAAGCTATAGGCACCTCAATCTGCTTGATCTTCTGCGTCTTTGGGTCAAGCTGGTAAAGACCGATAAGATCCTTGTCGAGCGCATTGAAGTATATCTTGTTGTCGTACGCACTCCAATTCACCTCCTCGATAGCAGGGTTGAAGTCCTTTGTGACAGGAATGATAGCTCCATCGGCATTACCGATAGCCTTCTCGATGTCAATAAGGTAAAGCTGATAGTCGTACATGTTTGGATACTTGTCGGCAGGCAACGTGCAACCGATGCGATTTGCAAACTCCGGCGAAGCCTTTACGGCCAGCATCTTGCCGTCTGGCGATATGGTAGCGCCCGCAAAGAAACCGTCCTTTGCGATGATCGTGTCGGTCTTCATCGTCTGAAGGTCGAGGCGGAGTAGGGTAGAGTATGCCGACGGACGCATCGTTTCGATGTCTTCCGTATAGACAGAGAGTATCAGGTAGCGGCTGTCGCGAGAGATGTCATTGAGCGACACGGAGCGGTTTCCGTATGTTATAGGCGTAGAAAGGCAAGTCTCGAAGTCAAAGATCTCGAGTGTTGTTCTGTTGCGCCAACCAGGCACGCGATCCTCAGGATGCAGATAGAGATGCTTGTCCTCATCAGCCTTCGGACCTTCCTTCGACTTTGAGATTATCGCCTGCTTGAGGTTTGGCAAAATCGTAGCACGATCGCGAGGCATTTTCTTGCATAACACGCTCTCTTCCAATGTCTTGGCATCAACAAGAACGAGGTTTCTTCCCTCCTTCGTGTCTTCGTATTTGTAGAAGGAGTGGTCGCACAAAGGAGCCCAGGTTATGGATTTCTTTGTGGAGAGAATCACGCGGTTGGTCTTTGTTTCCTTGAGATTGTAAGTCCATTCCGATGAGTCGTCTGGGAATCGCTGGTGGTCAATCTGTATGTAGTACAAGCCGTCGTCGGAAGGACGGATATAGAGCGATGACTTTGCGCGTACGCCAGCCTCGGCGTAGTACATGAGTCCTCCACAGACCCCCTCCGACTCCCCCACAAGGGGGAGGGTTATATCGTCCGGATGGCTCTGT
>JAKSLI010000082.1 GCA_024401305.1 Bacteroidaceae bacterium
GATGCGTGGTGGATGGACTCAACAGAACCAGACCACTTCAACCCAAAGGAGAGCGACTGGACACAACCTACAGCCATGGGACCTTACCGCAATGTGCGCAATCTTTTCCCACACCGCTGCGTAAGTGGCGTCTATGACCATCAGCGTGCAGAGGCAAACGGCAACGACAAGCGACTCTTCATCCTCACTCGTTCAGGTTTCTTCGGTCAGCAGCGATATGGTTGCAATGTATGGAGTGGCGATGTTGTGTCAACATGGGATATGCTCCGCAAGCAGATTCCAGCAGGCTTGAACTTCTGCCTGACAGGAAATCCTAACTTCAACTCAGACCTTGGTGGCTTCTTCGCCGGCTCTTACAACGGCTCTTGGCAAGGACTTCCTGGCGAGAAGAATCCGGCTTACCATGAGCTTTATGTACGTTGGATGCAGCAGGGCGTGTTTACTCCTATGATGAGAAGTCACGGTGCCGATGTGCCTCGTGAGATTTACCTCTATGGAAAGGCAGGCGAACCAGTTTATGATGCTCTCGTGGGTGCTGTGAAACTCCGCTATCGTCTTCTTCCTTATATATATAGTACCTCATGGCAGGTCACAAAGACGCAGAGCCGTTCTACAATGATGCGTGCGCTCGTCATGGACTTCCGTGACGACAAGAAGGTTCTTGACATGGCTACTGAGTACATGTTCGGCAAGCAGATCCTCGCAACTCCAATCCTCAAGGCTCACTACACTCCAGAGGTTATCCGTAAGGACAAGGATGCAAATGCAGGTTGGGACAAGAACACAGGCAAGACAAAGATGGACGCTACCGTTGTCGATTTTTCAAAATCGACCGAAAACAGCTTCTACCTTCCAGCTGGAACTTCTTGGTATGAATACAATACAAACAAGCAGTATGACGGCGGTCAGACTGTCTCTGTCACAACAAAACTCACAGAGATTCCTTTCTTTGTAAAGGCTGGCGCAATCCTTCCTATTGGTCCTGACGTTCAGTATTCTACGGAAAAGAAGTGGGATAACCTTGAAGTTCGCGTCTATCCTGGTGCAAACGGCGACTTCACTCTTTATGAGGATGAGTTTGACAACTACAACTACGAGCAGGGAAAATACACCGAAATCCGATTCACATGGAATGACAAGAGCCACACTCTTACCATTCTACCACGCGTTGGCTCATACGATGGTATGCTCTCAACACGCACTTTCAACATCGTCACACCTGATGGCAAGCAGAAAAGCGTGACTTACAACGGCAAGAAGGTTAATGTGAAGTTATAACTATTCAACATGAGCAAGTTCTAACATGCTCATGTTGAGGCTACAAACTACAGAGTACAGACTACAGGCCCCATGCGGCTTGTAAACTGGTACTCTGAAAAACAGAGCGTAGTCTAAGCCTGTACCTTGTAGTTTGTACTCTGTAGCCTCAAGTTGAGCTTGCGAAACTTGAATTCTTTACTTCCAGTTCACTACCACCTGATGAAGCATCGTGGTGCTTTCACCACACGAACCTGTGTGCTGCAAACCGAATCCGCCGTAAGGAACAGCAGGAACGGTTGCCTTCAGGTGTACCTCTTTAGCAAGATTTGTTGAAGGTTGATTTGCTTCGGTCGTAACATCCGCCGTCAATATCACCTCATCCCCTCCACTAACTCGATTTAGTGTTTGGTGTTTAGTGTTTAGTGTTATACAGCATCCTGTTCGGTAGCAAGTTGCTGAAACGCTTTCGGATATCGGCGTAACCTTGCCATTATCATACTTTACCAGCGTGAAATCCACGGCATTTCCGTACTTTACAGTGCGTTCGATGCGCAGCGCGTAACCTGTAAGAGTGCGAGTGTCGAAGTTTATATAGACATCCATGTACTGGTCTGTTGCGCTGCCGAAGCCTTGACCGGCAAGCTTTGTTGGGTCAACTTGCCATGAAACTTCCATGTCGCAAGCCTGCTCTTTGCGAGGAGTGTAGAGCATTCTTGCGCCCTTTTGTGCTTGGACAATGCCGTAGCCCAAAGCACCGTTGAAGCCTTTGTCGTATGCCCAGAAGTCCTTTGTCATGTCAACTTCCCACTGCTGCTTGAAGGTATCGGCAGGCTTGTAGCCGTCGAGAGTCCAGAAACCAGGGATTATCTCTGGTTGATTGGCAGTCGGGAAGTTGTGGAAGACAGTGGATAAACTATGGCTTCCGGCTTTATCCGCATACTTTGCGCCAATCTTCTTGGAATAAGCAACGGCAACATCGCCAGCATTACTTCTCAGATGTTTAGGTTGGACTGTAACTTTAAGGTAATAACCATTATCGGCAGATGTGATCGCGTAATACTGTTCTGATTTGTTCATTCTACTTACAGCTACAGGAATGTCCTTTGTTCCTTTCTTGTCAACGCAACGATACCAAGTGATAAGCGACTGGTCTTTACGCTGTTGAAGGTCGAGGGCATAGTCGGCTATAGCTGTGCTGCCGATTATCTTTACCTTCAGTTTCTTTGTGAATGTAGGAGATGGCAGTGTGCTTGGCTTGACAGTAAGCTCTGTTGCGCCCACAAGTCCGCTCTCAGTGTAGGCTTCAACATAGAAATGGCGAGATTCATCAGTTTCGTTCGTCGGAATAATCACAGCCTTTGTTCCGTCATTCTCAATCTTCACAAACTGCTCAAAGCCCGGCTGTACGCGCCATTTTATTGGTTCTGGCTGCGCCTTTTGTCCGCAATGGCGGTAGAGTTCCGCGGTGAATGTCGCACTCTCATCGCCTGTTTGGAGTTCTTTTATGCGAGGGAGAACGCGGATTCCTGTGGCGAGTTTGCCGTTGTCGGAGAGAAGATTCTCTATGCTGAAACGCTCGTTTACAAGCTTTTCCGTGAGAGTGACGGTGTTGTAAGGCTTTGATTCTACATTGTCAAACGACTGGAAAACGCCGATATTCAGCGGCTTGCCGTCATAGGTGTTGTTGTATTGGTAGCAGCGGAGCCAGTCGGAAGGGCGCTTTGTCCAGCCGACGAAAAGACCACTGACCCCCTCTAACTCCCCCACAGGGGGAGAACAGTTCCCTCCAGAAGAAAACCTCTCCCCTCCACTAACTCGATTTAGTGTTTCGTGTTTAGTGTTTAGTGTTCCTGTATGGTACCGGCAATTGATAGCCGTTACGGGATTCTGGGCTTTGCAGAAGAATTGGGCAGAGCCGTGCATGACATTGAAGTCGCAATCGATGAAGACTGCGCCGTAAGTGTCTGTGTTCCAGGCAGGTTGTGAACCGTAGAAATCAAAATCGCAGTGCTGATAGACGCCTGTGGAGCAGAGCGCGTCGTCGGTCATCTCCAAATGGCAGTCCTTGAAAAGAATGCGACGAGCGCCGCCAAGAGGTGTCATGTTAAGTCGGGAGATGAAACGAACATTCTCGGCATAGATATTGTCGCCATGGCAGTTTGCCACATGAGCCTGCGTAATGGTGCTGCTTTTCTTCTTCATCCCGAGTTCCGGGCGCAGTGGATAGACGAGATCAACATTGCAGAAATTGCCCATCGTGAGGTTCTTTACCACGAGACCATCGCCCGTGAAGTCAAGCATTGTGTAGTTGCCGATGGCTCCTTGTGTTTGGCCGCGACGCGACGCAAGTACCACATCCTCAGGCTTTTCACCAAGTCCGATGAGCTGAAGGTGTTGGCATTTAACGTAAAGTCCAATAGGAGCTGTGCCGTTCTTGCCAACCATTACCGTCGTGTCGTTCGGATTGTCTATCCAATACACCCACGGCTTTATGCTCACACGCATCGGATTGTCGGCATTACCGTCAACGAAATGTCGTGAAGCCTCCGTGAAATCATTGAATACATACGGCGATTTAGCAGCCTCCGCGTCCGAAAGACTGCCATCGATAATGATGTTATGGCTGTTCAAGGCATCGTCCTGCGCAAAGATAGCAAGGGCATTGAACAGGAAAAGAAGAGTGAGGGCTATATTTTTCATTTATGTATCATTTAACGAATATTAAGCAAATTTCTCTTAACGTCGAATGGACTTCTCACAATAAACCTTAAACCTTCTGTACAAATAGTAAAAGAAAGCAAAGTATTGTGTAACTTTGTAACTGCAAAAAGCACCTATGCAACCTGCATCATAACCTATGAAATCGCTTCTCATCACATTTGTTTTGCTCTCCGTCCTGTGCATTTCCGTTCGTGCGCAGCGGCAGGTTATTGTGATGAGCTACGAGTCGCAGTTGCCAGTTCGTGATGTTCATATCCAAATCGACACCTGCAAAACGCCCATTATCACTAACTATCAGGGCATTGCAATTCTTCCAGACACCTTTAGCCTTGCCACTTTCAGCAACAAGAACCACCTGCAAGCCAAGCTTCGTTCAGACGAAATCGTCGATAGCGTGTGGCTCATCCCGAAGGAACACACACTCGATGAGGTTGTTGTTTGGGGAGATCGGAAGGTACTCTCCAAGCGATTCGCCCTGCCCAAGATCACCGATCCGTTGTTGAAACCAGAAGGTCCATCGGGCCACGACTACCTCCAAGCTCTCTATGACGTGTTCCACCATAGGCGAAAGAAACTGAGGGAGAGGGCAAAAGAGGTGCTGAAGAATTACTAAACCTCCTATCCCTTCACCAACTTTCTTGCGAAGAGCGCTACGATGGCGTAACCTATAAGCGGAATGATGAACGGAATAATCAATGAACCGGAAACATCTGCAAGCCATGCCATTAGAAGGAAACCGCAACCGCCGACAGGAGTCATCATAAGTACGGAAGAAGCACTCTTGGTGAGATTGCCAAGTCCACGAAGCGTTAGTGAGAAGATTGTTGGGAACATGATTGCCTCGCAGAAATAGTTTGCCATGATGAGTGCGATGCTAAGCCATACAGGAAGCACGCCGAATGTTGTGCCGCAAAGCAGGGCTGCTATGCAAACGACGCTGCCAATGCCACACCAGAGCAACATCTTCTCAGCAGCAATCTTGCGCATTATCCAACTGCCCACGAATCTACCGCCCATGAAGATGAAGAGAGAGAAGCTGAGAATGTAGCTCGCCATGTCAGCCTCTATCCAGTTCATGCCTGTTGTGAAGTTTATGAAATAGCTGTTGATGCTGATCTCTGCCACCTCGTAAGCAAGGAGAGCGGCGAGACCGAAAAGAAATAGCTTGTTGTGCATCAGTAGCTTAAGGTTACCAATGCCATCAACTGCTTTCCCTTTTTCGTCTTCGTTTTCGTTTTGGTCTTCGTCTTCACCCTTTATCTCAGGAAGTCGGCTGTTGTAGAATATCAGTGCCACGACAAGAACCACGATGCCCATCACGATGTAAGGCATGGATACATCGGCATCCGCGCTGGTAAAGAGGAAAGCACCCACGATGGCTGGTGCCAATGCGCTTCCCATGCCGTTGAACGACTGCGCAAGGTTAAGTCTGCTTGTTGCCGTTTCCTTCGGACCAAGCTCCGTTGCGTATGGATTTGCGGATGTTTCAAGGAAGGTCAGTCCACAGGCGATGACGAAAAGTGCCACGAGATAACCGCCAAGAACATTGTAGGCGCTGCTCGGAATGAAGAGGAAAGCACCTGCTGCATAGAGCAAAAGACCTGTTACAACGCCTCGACGATAGCCAAAACGGTTTATGAAAAGACCGGCAGGCAGTGCCATGATGAAATAGCCGAGGTATGTAATCACCTGAATCATAGACGATTCAGTGAGCGAGATGTTCAGTTCGTTCTGGAAATGCTTGTTGAGAACATCAAGGATGGCGCGAGCAAATCCCCAAAGGAAAAATAGGCTAGTGATGAGTATGAACGGAACTAGATACTGCTTCGATGTTAATGAATTTGATTTTTTGTGTTGCATTTTTAGGGTTATTGGGTTTAGATTCCGCAAAATTATATTTTTTTGCAGAAAATTTCAAGAAAAATAGACTTTTTATGACTATGTCAAATAAAATTGTGGACAAAATGACCCAAAGCAGATAATTAGGGGTGTTTCAGTGATACTATTTTGTCATTTTTGACGGTGTTTTTCGTAAGTCTATGGGTTACGGACAAAAACTCAGCGGAAAACGACCAAAAACTCTATGACTTTTTACCCAAAACTCTATGACTTTTTATGCAAAACTCATAGGGATTTTTTTCGTTCCTCTAACATGCACATTATCAAGTACTTACAAAAGTCCCCTCCAACCCATAAAAAGAGTTGGAGGGGACTGATACTATTTTGTCAGTTTATTTCGTTTTTTCGGTTAAAATGCGTAGCCAAACGATACGTATGGCCAAAAGACTACGAAGTCAAAATCGTCTTTACTACCGATATTGAACGTAGGACTAATACCACATCTGAACTGGAAACCGTTCTTTGAAACGTGCCTGTAACCGATGTTTCCATAGAAGAAATGGGCAAATCCAGTTTTCGATGTACCATCTTCGTCAACATGTTTCTCGTAGATGTTATCGCCAGACCCTACGATGTAGTCGCAATGATACCCAGCGATCGACTCATGAGTGATGCCCAAGCTAACGCCAGCTCCAACTTCAAGCCTGCCTTTGCCTTCACCTGGAATATAGTTTACTCCAAGAGGCATCATTACGGCATATTGACGATCAGTACCGCCCAGCCAGCCAACAGTGGAAAGATAGGCATATCCCACACCTGCTCTATAACCCCACTTTGAATCCGGCTTGAAACGGGCATCGTAAGTCGCACCTACCAATACAGAAGGGCCGAGGAGTTCAAGGGAAACAGACTTGTCACGAATGCGCTCGTCTTCCTCTTGCGCGCTTGTTGAGCCAAGAGCCAACAGACTAATAAACATTGTGATAAATAGCTTTTTCATATATGTTGTATTTACGTTTTACTTAAAATCCCCACTTGATACCGAGAGATATCGGATGCATTTCTGGAGCACTGCTGTATGTCATGTGGTTTAAATAGTCATAACTATGGGTAACGTCAGTCAAGCTTGTGAATGCCATTCTGGCATAAATGCCTAACCCTTTCCAGATGTCTATTGCGCCGTATAGATCCAATGTTATTGGCACAAGTTGGTCAGGCTTTGCTACTTCGGTTATCGTCTTGTCATTCAAGTCATACCTGGTCATTACTGACGAATAGTTGTTGAAGTTGAGTACTGGACCTAACTGGAACTTGTAGCGATAGTTTCCTTTTGCGGTCTTCTCTGTCCTGTAAGTATGCTCCCAAAGGAGTGGCACTGAGATAGAGAACACCTTGAAGCGAGAGAACCTAGGCTTGCTGCCTTCAGGATAGCTGCCAATATAGAAAGTTTCCTGGTCCGTACTACAGAAACGCCTGTCGTCAGTACGGCGGAAGTTACGCCAAGTGAAGCCGAGTCCTATGCTTAGAGCATTGCGACGATGAGGGAACTCTACCGTGTATTTCAAGGCATTGAGCCATGATATTTCGGCAGACTGAAATGAGTTAACTTTTGCAGAGCTTCCCGACTCATTACTTATCATGCCGAGGTCAAGCCCGAGATTGCACGAAAGGTGGTAAGTTGGCTTAGTCTGATCGGCGCTTTCGCGGTCAAAAATGCGAAACTCGTTGATTGATGTAGAGTATTGCATATCCTGCTTCTCAACATATTTTGAAGGCTCGTTCAGCAAGAACTCCGCATCCTTGCCGTTCTTTGCACCCTTTATCATCACGCTAACCTGTTTGCCGTTGTCGGAGATTACTACGGAGTCTATGTCGTGGAAGGTTGTTATGGAGTCTTTCTTCTCGCCTTGTGCGAAAGAAGTTGCAGCCACGAGGGCAAGTATTATTGTAGAGAAAACCTGTAGTTTCATATTGTAGGTTGTTGATTATCAATGATTTTGTTGAATGTTAAAAGTACATGCTTATACCAAAAGCGACCTCACTGGTATTAGGTCCCTTTTTGTCCTTGAACATATTTCCAGGCATTGCCGTTATATAATATTCGCAGTTGCGCGTGCCTATGAAGAATTTCCAATCCACAGTAAACGGCTTATAGTTCAGGTGGTGGAGATCTTCAGTGATTTCACTGCCATTCAACTTATAATTGTTTTTCAGATTCATTAAGATGTTCCAATTGATTATAGCTCCCACACCTATGAACCAACGGCGACCGATAGGCTGATAGATGTCCTGACAGAATTGCAGTGACATTGTTTGCAATGTACTGCGGTTACTGTACATGCCTTCCACGTATTCAACGCTGCTTACCAATGCATCATCGATGACGCCATTCTCGTCTTTTCCGTAGTATCTACCTTTATGGCTAAACCATAACTTGGATGACAGGCCAATACCGGAACGCAGCTGAGGACCGAACTTTATTGGAGCATAGTTGAAGCAAACCAGATTGTGGATGCCGGCTTCAATACCTGTGCCAAATCCCTCTGATTCAAGGATGCTTGCATGCAAACCGCCAAACGCCGACCAGCGAGTCTTTGGAGTATTGCCGAGATCCTTATAGAGCTTCTTCTCTTCCTTCTTGAAGAAGTCGAGGTCGAAGTCGGCGGTATCAACTTGCGCTTCCTGCGAAGCCTTGTAGGTATAGCGGAAGTTTTCATCGCCTTCCTTGCCATACACATTCAACTGAATATCACCGTTTTCAGAGCGTTTCACATCAACTTTCTTTGCGTTGCGGATGACGAGAGAGTCGCTGCCCTGCGCCATCGCGTTCAATGATGTTACGAAAAGTAATAGTATAAATATCTTTGTTCTCATAATTTTAGTGTCATTAGTCATTACTCATTACTCAGTAGTCATTACTCATTACTCAGTAGTCATTACTCAGTCCCTCCTCCCCCTTGTAGGGGAGTTGGAGGGGGTTATTTCTTCAGCATCTTCCTGACCTGTATCCTGTTGGCATTGCCATCCATGTAGATCACTACCACTTCCTTGCCGCCCTTGAGCGTCTTGTTGAGATAGAAGATGTAGCGGAAAGGGTGCAATGTGTTTCCATTGAAGCAATAGAAACCGTAGTAGAGTTTCTGTCCGATGTAGGAAACTTCCTTCTGGTCAGCCTTCTTCGCGTCTTCAAGCACAAGTCGCTCTACTTCATCTGCTTGCGAAGCATCCGCGATGGCAAGACTATGGTAGATGTCAAGATCGAAAGCTTCCATCTTCTTACCCTTGACGAGAGTCTCCGTGACCTGCTTGTTTCCACGATACCGCCCATCGAAGAGTTTGTTTATGCTCATGCCCTTCTGACCGAAAGCGAAGGTCGGAAGTGAGAACATCATTATTATCAGTATCTTTTTCATAATTTAGTCTGTAGTCTGTAGTTTGTAGTCTGTAGCCTCAAGGCGCGAGCCTTGAACTACTCCAATACACTTGCCATGTCATCCAGTTGGTTGAACATTGTCTGATCATTGTAATCTGCAGCTTCACTGATGTCATCCATCTGTCCTACCATCTGTGCGAGCACAATTTTCTCGTTGCTTATCTTTTCTCCGTTTACATACATCACGCAAGCATTATCTTCCTGATACTCAACATACTTCATGCCGCCGATAACGATGGCGAAGACGGCAACGGCAGCAGCTGCGTAACGGACAATGCTTCTTTTTGAATGCGTAATGCGTAATTCGTGATTCGTAATTTGTTGCGCACCTTGCGAAAGCTTCCTTTCCATTGCAAACACTCCAAGCACAGCCTTTGCCTCTCGCACATCAGCGGTGTCTTCTTCCGTCGTGGCGAGCATCTGCTTCAGCTGCTGTTCTTCCTGTTCGGAGAGAGTGCAGTCGAAATAAGCTTCTATTAATTTATGGATATCTTGCATTACTTGTTTCTTTTTTGTTGTTATTATCAATAAATTATACTTATAGGACTGATTGCAGATGTCCGAAATAAGTAAAATAAGTTATATTTATTGATACGATGTAAACGTGTTTGATTTAGGGATAATTACTAACTCGATTTAGTGTTTAGTGATTAGTGTTTAGTGTTACATACACTTCCCTTACTGTCTTTCTGGCTCTTGAGAGAATCTTTCGCACATTGGCTTCGGAGGTTCCGAGCTCTTCGGCGATGTCAGCGAAGGAATAATCCTCGTAATCTCTCATCCAGAGCACCCGGCGTTGCGTCTCGTTCAGTTGGCTTTCTATGATTTGCTTTATCTGCTTGAAACGCTCTTCCGTTTCCTTTCCGTCATCAGCCTCAATGCGTTCTATGCCAGAGAGTTGCGCGGAAGGATGGCGGCTTGATTGCCGTTGGTAGTCGATGCTGATGTTTTTCACCGTTGTCATTGCGATCTTCTCCAACTGCTGCTCGTCGTCAGGGATCTTCGGATGCGTCCACAGCTTGCAGAAAGCATCCTGCAAAGCATCGTCTGCCAACTCCTGCCCGGCAATGTTGCCAGCCGTTAGTCGCAGCCTTTGCCGCAAGTTTGAGAATATCGATATGAGTGAATTATTTGCCATCGTTTGCTTATATAACGACGAAAGTTAAAGTTTGTGACAAGAAAAACGAAAAATTTTTCAAAACACAGATTATATTAAACCGCAGATACTATTGATAAACAAAGATTCTACCAAATTCTACCAAATACAAGTGCAGAGATTAGGTTGAATTAGGTTGAATCTGCGGTTTAATAATATCTATGCCCATAGCAATATCGTTTTCTATAAATAAACACGCGAAACGCGAAAATCTTATACCTAATTTTGATTATTTTCTCCTTTTTCCCGAAAATAATAGTTTTATTTCAATTAAGAACACTATTTTGACAACTTTAGTTTGCAGTTTCCTTTAAAAAGTGTTAACTTTGCAGCGATTATTGAATAGATATATCATAGATATAAGTAAGTGAACACAATTATTTTTATAAAAAAGAACACTAATCATGTATTATATTAAACACGGGTATCACTAGTGTCACGAGTTTTTATAGTTTATAAAAGGCATACGAGTTTACTTATAGCAAAGAAGACTTGTGAAACTTTTAATAACTATATGAATTAAAGAACTCGTGTTACTCGTGCAACTTGTGTTCGATAATAAAATATTTAGTGTTCATTTACGATTATAAAAATCTTTTTGAACAGTTACTTAGAAAACAATTTATGGGTGCAAAGATTAGACATGACGGTGTTGTGAAAAGCATTAAGGGAAATGTTGTGCAAGTTCAGTTTGTGCAGCA
>JAKSLI010000083.1 GCA_024401305.1 Bacteroidaceae bacterium
GCTGCTGCAAAGCAGATCAACGCATTCTTCAAGGACGGTTGCACTAAGTTCCAGGGGAATAAGTAATCCGAAGGCTTTATGATAGTAAAACCATTCAAGGGTGTACGCCCTCCAAAAGAACTCGTTGAGGAAGTTGAGTCTCGTCCATACGACGTGCTCGATTCTGAAGAAGCTCGCGCAGAAGCTGGCGACAACGAGAAGAGCTTGTATCATATCATCAAACCTGAGATTGACTTCCCTGTAGGCACTTCTGAGTATGATCCTCGCGTCTATGAGAAGGCTGCTGAGAACTTCAAGAAGTTCCAGGACAACGGCTGGCTCGTTCAGGACCAGAAGGAGAACTACTATCTCTACGCTCAGACAATCTTCAAGGATGAACCTCTCGGCAACGGCGTTGCAGACAAGACTCAGTATGGTCTCGTTATCGGCGCTTACTGCGAGGACTATGCTACTGGCAAGATCAAGAAGCACGAGCTTACTCGTCGCGACAAGGAAGAAGACCGCATGAAGCATGTTCGCGTGAACGACGCTAACATCGAGCCTGTATTCTTCGCTTATCCAGACAACGCTGTTCTCGATGCTCTCATCAAGAAGTACGCTGCTACTGAACCAGAATACGATTTCGTTGCACCTATCGACGGCTTCGGACATAAGTTCTGGGTAATCTCTGACGACGAGGACATCGCTGCCATCACAGCAGAGTTCAACAAGATGCCTGCAATGTATATCGCTGACGGTCACCATCGTTCTGCAGCTGCTGGTCTTATCGGCGGCGAGAAGAAGGCTGCTAATCCAAACCACACAGGCGAGGAAGAGTACAACTACTTCATGGCAGTTTGCTTCCAGGCTTCACAGCTCACTATCCTTGACTACAACCGCGTAGTGAAGGACCTCAACGGACTTTCCTCACAGGAATTCCTTGCTAAGCTCGCAGTAAACTTCGACATCGAACTCAAGGGTTCAGCAGAATACAAGCCACAGGAACTCCACGAGTTCTCTCTCTATCTTGACGGCGAGTGGTATTCTCTCAAGGCTCACGATGACACTTACGACAACACAGACCCTATCGGCGTTCTCGATGTTGACATCTCTTCACGTCTTATCCTTGACGAGATTCTAGAGATTGGTGACCTCCGCTCTTCACAGCGCATAGACTTCGTTGGCGGTCTCCGTGGTCTCAAGGAACTCAAGCGCCGCGTAGATTCTGGCGAAATGCGTGCTGCACTTGCACTCTATCCAGTATCAATGGACCAGATTATGAACATCGCAGATAGCGGCAAGATCATGCCTCCAAAGGCTACTTGGTTCGAGCCAAAGCTCCGTTCAGGTCTCTGCATCCACAAGCTTTCGTAATTTACTACACATTAATTCAGATATAAGACTGCAATAGTTCAAACCAACTGTTGCAGTCTTGTTTTTTTACTATTAGCAAACAGCTTTCGGGACATCATTGGAAAATGCGTCAAGAAATGCAAGTAAGGGAGTCAGATAGTATTGTTCACGACAAGCATTCAGTAAATATTTTTGTAATTTTGCCAAGATTTATGCACAAAATGTAGATTTAGCTCTACCCCACTAAATAAAATAATTGTTACAATATGAATATTGGCAAGATGTTGCTATTCATGGCTGCCGTCCTGATTGGCTTAGGATGTATCAGCGCAATCTTCCCTTCAGAGGGTATTCTTTTGACGGATAGCACAACCATCACCTTCCCTTCCCTATCAGAAGTACTGGCTACAGAAGATACAAAAGAAAGTAAACCGCAAACTGTACAGGCAGAAGAACAGAAGGAAGAACTATCGCCGGAGGAAATCCTGGCACTTCGTGAGAAAGCCATCCAGAACGACTCCACCTATGTCGATTTCATGAAAAATAATCCAGCGCGTGTCTATATGCCAACCGATGACTATCTGGATCCATTCTTTGAAAAGCTTGAGATAGCAAAGGAAACAGGGGTGAGAGTAATGCATTATGGCGATTCACAGATTGAGATGGATCGCATGAGTTCATTCCTTAGAGAGAAATGGCAGACCTCATTTGGCGGTTGTGGTGTGGGCTTTATGCCTGCTGTCCAAACAGTTGCAACAACAACCATCAGCCAGTCAATCAACCCAAAACTACGCCAATACATACCTTACGGCGACGCTTCCATGCGTTCAAAAGAAGGCAACTACGGTCCTATGGCTCGTTCTGCGTCAATAGAAGGAAACGTAACATTCACATGTCGTAAGGTCAGCTCGCCGAACGCTCCGGAACACGCAGGAAAGTTCACCACCCTTACCGTTATTGCCAAGGGCGATGTAAACGCAGTATGCCATGCCGCAGACTCAACAATCAAGATGACAAACATGTCGAAAAACGATGCCATCAAGATACTTACGGCAAAATTCAACAAGCAGGCTGAAACGGCTACAATCAATCTCAGCGGAAAAGGCCATATCTATGGAATATCTGCCGATGGAGGAAAGGGCGTAATGGTGGACAATGTTCCTATGCGCGGCTGCTCAGGAACAATCTTCGGAAACATCCGCGAGGCTGACCTCAAGGCTTATTACAACCATTTCAATGTAGGTCTCATCATACTGCAGTATGGCGGAAATGCGGTTCCATACCTTAGAAGCGACAAGGGCATTTCCATCTTTAAGGATCAGATAAAGAACACCATATCACTCTTTAAGCGAATCGTTCCGAACTCATGCATCATGCTCATCGGACCTTCGGATATGGCTACCAAGAACGGCGGCACACCACATACCTACGACCGTCTGCCGCAAGTTGTAGATTCACTTCGTGCTGCTGCCATTGAAAGCGATGTTGCTTTCTGGGATCTGTTTGCATCAATGGGAGGCGAAGGAAGCATGGTTAAATGGGTTGATACCGGACTTGCTGGTGGAGACTACCTGCACTTCTCTACCAAGGGAGCTGAGAAGGCTGCCGAGATGCTCTACAACACACTTCACTTCATTCAGTCGCACAGAAGCAAGGCTAAGAAGTCTGTAGAAAAAGACTTGAAGAAAGCAAAGTAAACTTATGCAGAATTTATATTTGAAAACGATAATATCCCTATTGCTGAGCATGTTTTCCGCATACTCCGTGTATGCTCAGGAATTTGAGGAAGAAGACTTCATTCCGGACTCTTTGCAGGAGGAACATCTGCCCGAGAAATACAGTTTCATAAACTATGATGCTGATTCCCTAGCGTTTCCTGCTGGAATATCCGACGACTTCTTCACCCTTTTCTGGAAACTTTCCGACATAAAGGATGGAATGGATGTGAAAGTCAACATTATGCATATTGGCGGTTCGCATGTCCAGGCAGACATCTTCAGCAATCGTGTACGCACCAATTTCTCAAGGAACTACGCACCAGCTACAGGTTCAAGAGGTTGCCTCTTCCCTTTTGCCACGCTGAAGACCAACGCACCTTCCACCTATAGACTCCGAACTACAGGTACATGGCAAGGAGCCCGAAACATAAGCAATAAGGAGAACTTCCCGCTCGGAATAATGGGTGCTGCCATCAAAACCTCCGACCCTTCGGCAACGGTAAGCCTCCAACTGAACACAGGCAGGGATGATGTGTTCTACGATTTCAGCAAGATCACAATCCTCGGTAGCGCATCTTCGCTCGACATTATTCCTGTCGTGGAATGTAACGGCGTAGAATATACCACGGAACCCGACTACACATTCTCATCCTATTCCTGCACTATCCCCTACCCTTCAACAAGTTGCACGATACGATTCAAGGGACTTTCCTACGGCAACAGTTTCCTTCTTCGCGGAGTCATCCCTGAAAGCAACAAGCCGGGAATCACCTATACGGCAGCAGGAGTAAACGGAGCTTCCGTGCCTAAATGGCTGGGCTGCACCGCCTTCCTCGACGAACTGAAAGTGCAAACGCCCGACCTTGTAATCTTTGCCATCGGCATCAACGACGCTTCCTCATTAGGTTTCAAACCGGAAGTGTTCAAGGAAAGATACCGTCAGCTGATATATCGCTTCAAGGAGGCAAATCCGGGTTGTTGCTTTATATTCATAACAAACAACGACTGCTACCTAAACCTCTCGTCATCAGGCAAATACATCAACCCAAACACGGAAGAAGTGCGCAAGGCATTCTTTGAACTGGCAGAAGAAACCCAAGGCGCCGTGTTTGATGTTTATGAGATAATGGGCGGCAAGGGCTCTTCAAACAAATGGGTACGCGAAGGACTTATGAATTCAGACCATGTGCATTTTCTCCGTCCTGGCTACAACATGCTTGGCGACATGCTTTTCAATGCAATCAATAATGAAATAGAAAAACAAATACGATAGAAAACTCTTCTTACTTGGAAATGGAATTACTGGCAAATCTACCAGAACAGCTGTTCTACTACATACTCTCTGTTTTCTCTTTCAACGAAAACAGTCCCCTGCTCTTTACCCAATTTCATTTTTGGGCATTCTTCGCCTTGGTGTTCTGCGTCTTTGCACTCTTCCGCAACAGAACCCTTCTGCGCAACTCTTACCTTTTCTTCGTTTCGTTGCTTTTCTACTACAAGACAAGCGGATGGTTCGTAGGCCTGCTCATACTCATCACGATAAGCGACTTTTTCATTGCCCAGCGCATATATAACACGCAGAGCAAGAGGAAGAAGAAACTATGGCTTTCATTAAGCGTGTTCATAGACTTGGGAATACTTTGCTACTTCAAATATTCCTATTTCTTCACCGACCTCATCAATCAGGTGGCAGGAACAGACTTCTCTGTCAGCAACTGGGCAGCAATAGCCGGAAACAACGCTATCGGAGAACCTGTATTCTCCGTTGACAAGATAATCCTTCCTGTCGGCATTTCCTTCTACACATTCCAGGTCATTTCCTATACCGTGGATGTCTATAAGCAAAAGATCAAGCCGGTTACGAATATCCTGAACTTCGGTTTCTATGTAAGCTTCTTCCCGCAACTTGTTGCCGGTCCTATCGTAAAGGCAAGCGACTTCATCCCACAGCTTTACAAGAAGTATTTCCTCTCACGCCGCATGTTCGGACTTGCCGTCTTCTGGATTCTCAATGGTCTGGCAAAGAAGATCATACTCTCCGACTATCTGGCAACAAACTTCATCGACCGCGTCTTCGATAACCCATTGCTGTTCACTGGTTTCGAGAACCTCATGGCACTCTTCGTATATAGCGTTCAGGTGTATGCCGACTTCTCCGGATATACGGACATAGCCATCGGACTCTCGCTTCTCATGGGATTCCATCTGCCTGCCAACTTCAACTCACCATACAAAGCACCTAACTGTAGCAATTTCTGGAAGCGTTGGCACATTTCACTGTCACGCTGGCTACAGAACTACCTCTACATACCATTGGGAGGTAACCGCGGAATAACACCAGCCACAGGACTCTTCCTCACCATTATCTCCGCCTTCACCATCGTGCTAAGCGGCAGTTGGATTATCGCCGCCATAATATTCCTCATTGTTGTCATCACAATATGGTTTGCCAAGACACATCCCGACCGTCATAAGCCTATCTATGCAAACATGAACAGCATCATCACCATGCTTCTCGGAGGTCTGTGGCACGGAGCGAGCATGAACTTCCTCATCTGGGGAGGTATGAACGGAGCAGGTATGATTGTTTTCAAGTTCTGGAGAGACTTCAGCGCTAAGACACGCTTCTGCATGATCATGGCGCTGACAGCCATATTGGTTGCTACACACTTATATTTCCAGAGTCCACTGACAATCATCCTCTTATTCTTTGTGGCAGCGGTGGATATTGCCACTACTATCCAGCTTATCTGGACATATTCCGGCAGCGACTCAAAGTTCGGTGAATACGCAGCTCATGTATGGGCAGTACTCTTCACCTTCGTGTTCATCAGTTTCACCCGACTCTTTTTCCGTTCAGGTAGTAATCTCGACCCAGCCGTAGCAAATGAGGTAGCTTGGAACACAGCATCGCAAATGGTAACACAGATGGGATCAGCATGGAATGCGAACATCCTGCCTATAATTTCAGTTTACTGGAAGGTGTTCACGCTCTTCGTTCTGGGTATGATAATCCACTGGATACCAGCAAAGATGAAGTCACGTTACCGCTTCGCATTTGCCTCCCTCCCACTACCAGTAATGGCACTCTTTACGATTTTCGTGATCTTCATCGTATGGCAGTTTACTGCGGCAGAAATGCAACCATTCATCTACTTCCAGTTCTAAACGGAAAGAAAGTCACACAAGTTTTGCTCAATAAAACAAAGAATTATCGGATTGTAAGTAAAATCGCACTTTTGCTTACAATCCGATTTTTCATTCCCCCTAATAAAGCCCATCTTTTTGAATTAATTTCCAGTTGCCTATAAATATTAAAATCTGAGCGATTTTGCAATCCCCTGATAATGAAGAACTTAATTTTTCTCCCCTCAAAATCCAGCTAAAAAACCAGTCATTTTGCCACATTTTCAAGGGCATTTACGCCTAATATTCCTATGGAAAACGAGTAAAAACTCTAAGGAATATTTTTTTATCTCTATGGAAAACACATCGAGTTCCATACAATTATGCCCAACAAGCTATTTTTAGAGCAAAAAAGACCCATCATTTTGCTAGAAGGCATCAAAAAGCTGCAGAAACTCAAAGTGACACATTGTAAGCAAAACAGCACTTTTTGCTTACAATTTATTTTTGGAAATAGCACTCACGCAGATAAGGCAGATTACGCAGATAGTCCTCTATAGTCAAAAATCTCAGAATGACATAAATCATTAACTTACACAGGACAACAACGCTTTCTTACAGCAACATGGCTGCCATTTGGAAATTATTTCATAATTTTGCATTTGGAGATATTGTGTCACTCTTACAAACGATAAATAATATACCACTATGTGTACAATAAATATGACATTCGAGGTGCCCGAGACAAGGCACATAAACATTGAAGCATTGAAGAAGCAGATGCATAGCTATCTGGAGTTCATTCTCTCGATGCCGAGCATCGAAGAAAAGGCTGATGAGAAGAAGTATGACATGAGTTTCTTCAACCGTTTTGATAATGACTGGAGTGATGATCCACGCGACTCGCATGAGATAGCAGACGAACTGCATGATAGATAAACAAAGTACATTTACTCAATGGGACAAATAGCCTGGATATCCGTATTCTTGATTGTCGTTTTACCAATTGACGTCAATGACAACCGCCGTCATGTACATGTATTCTATCGTGGGAAGCGCGATCAGGAATGTGTTGCAAAGTTCTGGATAGAGTCGAATGGCGAAAAGTGCATAGAAATAGCCTACTCCAAACTCTCGACTAAAGAGAATCAAGAAATAATGAATGCTATCGACAGCAACTGGGATTTCATCAATGAGCAGATTGACAAGACCTTTGCTGGTAAGAAAACAGTAAGTAAGAAAATCAAATAAACACAAAATATATTATGTGCAAGATACCTAATTTGACAGTTGGAATCAAGAGCCTCGACTTCAATATGCGTGGCAAATTCAGCGTGCTGCTTACCGATGGACGTCAGATTATCGTGCCAGTTAGCATGTTTCCTGACATCAAGGAGATGTCGCTAAAACATCGTAACGAGTGGATGATTCTCGATCATCAGTTTTTCACATTTGAGCACATGACAAGGATTTACTCAATCCTCGACATAATGAATATCACTCACCCTGCTGCATAAAACACTATGCTCCATAATCTCCCCACACCCCACACTCCTGTTAGCGCCAGCGATGGCGCTAAGTTGCTGTGTGCGAGCTTTTTAGGGGGGGTGTAGGATACAACATAACGCATTGCGTAACAGACTATTACAGAGCCTTCCAGAGGTGCTTACGGGCATCTTTGGAAGGCTTTGTTGCGTCTGATGGTTTCGAATAATCAATAACAACAATATGAAACAAAAACAACATTTCAAGCGAACGGCGTTTAACCTGAGCGCCAAGTCGATGGTGAGCATGCTGCTGCTCCTCATCGCAATGCTCATGCCACAAGGGGCGTGGGCAGCAAACCATTATGATGCTGGCTACGGCAGTACTGCCACAACCTACAGTGCTGCTGGCATCAAGTTTAAGATTACTGCTGTACGCATGTATAACTACCAGGGTAACAACTCGCATTTCAACAGCAACCCACTTGTTACGATTACTGCTGGTGGACATACCCACACCTTCAACCTCGGTAGCCTTACAGGCGAATCGGGTAATAGTATCTTCTACTACAATGGTGAGGGTAATGAGAATCCTTACAAGGGAAGTGGAAGTTTCAGCAAGAGAACCTACGAGCAGACAGTGGATGGCATTCCTGTCAAAGCATACTTCGATAATCAAAAGAACGAGCAGCGTGTCTCAACTAATCCGGATAAGACTTATAAAGATAACGGTGATGGCTCCAGCAAGTGGTGTACTGCCGATCTTACCATTGAAATTGGTGTGCAGACAGCAGCGACTGTAACCATCAATGGCAACTGGCGCGATGAGTCCGACGGTATCAACAGTACCGAGTCATACTCATGGCCTTTCGATATCCCTAAGCATACCTGTAACAGCGATATACAGAGCGCTACCAGCACTTATCGGAAAAGTGCTGCCACCTGTACTGCTGCTGCCGTCTATTACGAATCATGCTCATTGTGTGGCGCTGCACAGAGCGGCACCTTCACCAGTGGCTCTGCCCTCGGTCACAACTATGGCAACGGCAGCTGGTCATGGGGTAACGATGGCCACTCCGCTACCTGCACTCGTACCTGCTCAAATGACGCTAATCATAAGTCTTCTGTGAGTGTGACTTTGGGTAATGGAATCACATCTGCACAGCAAGTTGCACCTAAATGTACAGAAATGGGAACTACTCGCTACACCGCTACTGCTACTGTGGAAGGAACTCAGTATAGTGCGACCAAGGACGTAGTGGATATCGCTGTCCTCGGTCATGGCACAACAGGCTATACTGAAAGCTATTCATGGACAGGCAACGCCTACAACGATGCGTCTAAGGACACAAAGGCTTGTATTTTTACTCTGACATGTAAAAATTGTAGCACGAAAGTCGTTAACGGAGCATCATTAACATGCACCAAGACGGCACACGTCGATGCCTCATGTACAGCGACTGGTAGCACCACCTATCAGGCTATAGGCTCATACACAGCAGCTAACAGGGCATACAACTACAGCGCAACCAAGACCAATGTCTATACTGTCGCAGCCCTCGGTCATGGTTCAACTGGTTATACCGATAGCTATTCATGGACAGGCAACGCCTACAACGATGCGTCTCAGGACACAAAGGCTTGTACGTTTACTCTGACATGTAAAAAGTGTAGCACGAAAGTCGTTAACGGAGCATCATTAACATGCACCAAGATGGCACACGTAGATGCCTCATGTACTGAGACTGGTAGCACCACCTATCAGGCTACAGGCTCATACACAGCAGCTAACAGTGCATACAACTACAGCGCAACCAAGACCAATGTCTATACTGTCGCTGCCCTCGGTCATGGTTCAACTGGCTATACCCCAACATACACATGGGGCGGATCTTACGACGCCGCAACCTGTACCTTCACATTGCAGTGTGGTAGTTGTGGTGTAGAGGTTTTCAATGACAACATTACCACCACCAAGGTTGATGCCAACCACGTTGACGCAACATGTATCAAGGATGGTAATGAGACATGGACAGCTACAGGTTCTTACAGTAAGGCTGGCGATGCAACATACAATGGCGAAGCGCAGGCGAAAGACTATGCTATCCCAGCCACAGGTCTTCACGCCTTCGATGATGTGACAGATCCAAATCATACGCTCTGTACTGTTTGTGACCATAGCTTCTTCCGCTACACATCATCGACCAAAAAGGCTGTTGATCCACATGATGCTAATGAATTGAAGGGTGCAAACGGTGCAAAGCTCGACTTCACCAACACCTACGTTGATGGTCAGGGCGTGATAGAGTTTAAAGGTACTCTGAAGACTATTGGATACGACGCCTTCTATGAATGTTTTGGCTTCACTGGTAATCTCACTATCCCGAACTCTGTAACCAGCATTGGAGACTTTGCCTTCCAAGAATGTTCTGGCTTCACTGGTAATCTCACTATCCCGAACTCTGTAACCAGCATTGGAGACTATGCCTTCTATAAATGTTCTAACTTCACAGGTAATCTCACCATCCCGAACTCTGTAACCAGCATTGGGAAAAAAGCCTTCTATGGATGTTCTGGCTTCAATGGTGAGCTCATCATCCCGAACTCTGTCACCAGCATTGGAAACTATGCCTTCCAACGATGTTCTGGCTTTAATGGTAATCTCACAATTCCGAACTCTGTCACGAGCATTGGATACTCTGCCTTCAATGGATGTGAAGGCTTTACAGGTGTTGAATTTCAATCTGTGCCACAAATAGGAGGAGATGACACATTCGGCCAAGTCACGTCCAACAAGGCGGTAGTTCTCTCCGATGACTCGTATGTATATACAGGAGAGAATCCTTACTTCCCTGGGGTTCAGTCTGCAACATACACTCGCCGAGGCATCAAGAACCAGTGGGGAACCATCGTAGTGCCATTCATGGTTAACGGCAGTGGTGACGACTATGACCTCTATACCTTGAGCAGCGTGTCGGAATTTGAACTGACACTGACCAAAGTTAATGGCACACTTGCTGCCGGCACTCCTGCCCTCATCCGTCTGCATGATGATTTGGATGGAAATTACGACCTCACCCTCACCGCAGCAAGCAATGCCGTTTCTTGTCAGCTTGCAGAAGGATCTAAAGCCGATGGTTACCAGTTGGTAGGTACATACGAGACAA
>JAKSLI010000084.1 GCA_024401305.1 Bacteroidaceae bacterium
ACGCTCGGAAAAACTCAAATAAATTTGCTTTTTCGCTCGCTTAATCGTACCTTTGCAGCAAAATTGTAAATGTTCGCAGCTGCTGCGAGGGTAAAGGCTAAAAGCTAAAGGGTAAAGGCACCATCCGGATGGAAGCCTTTAGCCTGTAGTCTTTAGTCTGTAGCCTCGAGTTGAGCTTGCGAAACTTGAATATAAAATTATGACTACACAAGACCAACTGAAAGATATTCTGACTCGTGCCGACGACCTCCATCGTTATCTCGAGATAGACAAGAAGCAGGTGGAGTTTGAGGAGGAGACTCTCCGCACACAAGCGCCTGACTTCTGGGAAGATGTGGAGCGTGCACAGGCGCAGATGAAGAAGGTAAAGGGCATCGAGAAATGGATTGTGGGCTACAAGGATGTCCGCACATACGCCGATGAACTCCAGCTTGCCTTTGACTTCTACAAGGAAGAGATGGTGACAGAAGAGGAAGTCGATGAGGCTTACCGCAAGGCCATCACCGCTATCGAGAACCTTGAGCTGATGAACATGCTCGGACAAGAAGAGGATTCCATGGATTGTGTGCTCAAGATAAACTCTGGTGCCGGTGGTACCGAGAGCCAGGATTGGGCATCAATGCTTATGCGTATGTATATGCGATGGGCAGAGGCTAACGGTCATACCGTATCAATCACCAACCTTCAGGACGGCGATGAGGCTGGCATAAAGCAGGTCACAATGGACATCAAGGGCGGTGATTACCCTTACGGCTACTTGAAGAGCGAGAGCGGTGTGCATCGTCTTGTGCGCGTATCGCCATTCAATGCCCAGGGAAAGCGCATGACAAGCTTCGCTTCCGTCTTCGTAACACCACTTGTTGACGACACCATTACCGTGGAAATTGATATGGCAAAGGTCAGCTGGGACACTTTCCGCTCATCTGGTGCCGGCGGTCAAAATGTGAACAAGGTGGAATCTGGCGTGCGTCTGCGCTATCAGTTCAAGGACCCTTACACTGGCGAGGAAGAGGAAATCCTCATCGAGAACACCGAAACCCGCGACCAACCTAAGAACCGCGAGAACGCTATGCGACATCTTCGTTCCATCCTTTACGACAAGGAGATGAAGCATCGCATGGAAGAGCAGGCAAAGATTGAGGCTGGCAAGAAGAAGATAGAGTGGGGTAGTCAGATACGCTCGTATGTCTTCGACGACCGCCGCGTAAAAGACCATCGCACTAACTTCCAGACATCCGATGTTGATGCCGTTATGGATGGCAAGATAGACGGTTTCATCAAGGCTTATCTGATGAGTCAGAATGAATAAAAGTAAGCCCCCTAACCCCGGAAAACGCTTCAAGAAATGCATTTTTTGAGGCAAAACTCATATCGTTCCATAATTATATGAAAAAGATTCTTATACCAATCTTCGCTCTTTGCTTGTCAGCATTGTCAATGACCATTGCAAGTTGTAATGGTTCAACCAAAGAGAATACTAATTCTGCTGATTCAACAATAGTGCAAGACACTGTTCAAGAAGAATTGGAGGAAGTAGCAGACACTTTCACTTCTACCGATCTCACCATGTTCGAACTGAGGGGAAACGTGAAGGAGATGACCATGAAAGACAATAAGGGCGTGAAGGTCAAGGTGCAGTTCTCAAAGGAAGGCGAAGCTACTATCCTTAAATACTATGGAACTGACTGCAAGGTGAAACGCAATGGCAAGGGACAGATTACGTCCATCGGCACCATTGTTGGCGAAGACTCGGAGGACTTCTACTTTACCTTCAAATATAATGCTGACGGAAATATTGTAGAAGAGCATGAGGTTCACCCAAGTTGGTACACCGACTACGTCAGCTCTTTCAAGGGCTTCAATACTGACAATCTGCCTACAAAGACAAGTTCTGCAGGAGGTGAAGGCGGTCAGATGGATTACGACGAATGTTCACTCTCATATCCTGAGAAAGATAGTTTCGGCAACTGGACAACTCGCAAGAACAAAGGCAAGTCATGGACTACTGATCTTGACGTTGATGATGAGGGAAATGAAAAGGAAATTTCTTCCCCTGTTGAAAGATATTCCACAACAACTACTCGCGTCATCACATACTTTTCTAAAGAAGAATTGAATAAATAACCCCCATAAGACTATGCGACATAGTTGATTTCTGTCCAAATGTGTATAAAAATGCCTACATTTGGATGAAAATACACCAATTTCTGTCCAAATGTGTATAAAAATACCCACATTTGGATGGAAATCGTATTTTTTATTTCTCTGCTTTTTATAATTTGTTTACCTTTGCGCCATTAAAACATGTATAATTATGGAAAAACTAGTTGGACGTAAGAAAGAACTGCAGGAATTGGATTGGGCTATGCACTCAGCAAAGTCCGAACTAATCATTCTAAAAGGAAGAAGACGTATAGGCAAGACTTTCCTGATACGCAGTTTCTTCAATGACAAATATACTTTCCACTTTGTAGGAGCTCATAAAATGAGTAAAAGAGTCCAATTGTCAAACTTCCGAGATACGCTGATTAAATATTCCGGCAAAGATATGCCAGAGCTTCTCAATTGGCATGATGCCTTTTCCGCACTCATTCAGTATCTGGAATGTTGTAAGGAAGAACGTAAGGTTTTATTCTTTGACGAAATGCCGTGGGCAGATTCTCATGGTAGTGACTTCGTTGAAGAATTGGAATATTTTTGGGCGAACTGGGTGCAGAATCGTGATGACATTGTATTTATTGCCTGTGGTAGTGCAACATCATGGATGAAAGAAAAAATAGAAGATAACCAAGGAGGTCTGCATAATAGGATAACGCATAGAATATATCTGCGTCCGTTCTATTTAAATGAGTGTAAGGAGTATCTGCAGAATCATGGATTTGAGTGGGATGATTATACAATCATGCAGATGTATATGATTTTTGGGGGTGTACCATATTATCTAAGTCTGTTGCGTCCATACCTGAGTTTACCGCAGAATGTGGATAATCTTCTTTTTGTTACAGGTGGAGATTTGAGCAACGAATTTGATGAATTGTACAGTGCTTTGTTTAAGAATGCAGATAGATATATAAGCATAATAATGTGCCTCTATACAAAACGTGAGGGGTTCACAAGACGACAGATAGAGGCTGCCACAGGCTTTAGCGGTGGAGGTCTGACAAAAATGCTGGATAATCTGGAAAGTTGTGATTTTATCGTGTCGTATCAACAGTTTGGAAACAAAAGCAAGCAGACACTCTTCAGACTTTGCGACTTCTTTACATTGTTTTATTTGAAGTACATGCGTGATAATAGAACAAAGGATGAACAGTACTGGCAGCATCATTTTATGGATCGTTCAGTAGAGTCCTGGGAAGGGTTCAGCTTTGAACAGTTGTGTCTAAGACATTTGGCGCAGATAAAATGGGGACTGGGAATCTCTGGCATTGCTACGGAAGCATCGGCATGGAGATATGTTCCGCAGCAGGAAGACACAGGCAAGGGTGCACAAATAGATTTGGTAATTAAACGAGTTGACAAGATGGTTCATCTTTGCGAAATGAAGTTTTCAGAGCATCCTTATGCAATCACCAAAGATTATGAAGAGAAGTTGAAAGCTCGTCGCCTACTGTTTATGGAAGCAACAGGAGAGTCCAGAGGCGTTGTGTTAACGATGGTTACCCCAAATGGACTCAAATCCAATACACATTCCGCTCTGATACATTCTGTAATAACCGTTAAGGATTTGTTTGCTGGTTTATAGATAACCGTTCAGAAATAGTTTTATAATTATCAAGAATTAGAGAATTAGAGAATTTCTATTTGGGCGTCTTCTTGTAATTCTATTTGAATTCAAGAGAAAAAGAGAAAAAATGTCGCGATGAAAAATTCTCAAATTCACTAATTCTTGATTATAAAAAATGCTTTGCTTAGAAGCTACTTAAAAATACATCTCTTTATCCTTCCAGACTACGATAACGGATGCGCTTTGGCTCTTCACCGCCGAGGCGCATCTTTTTGTTTTCCTCGTATTCTGAGTAGCTGCCCTGGAAGAAGAATACCTCACTGTTGCCTTCGAAGGCGAGGATATGAGTGCAGATACGGTCGAGGAACCAACGGTCGTGCGAGATTACAACGGCACAGCCAGCGAACTCCTCAAGACCTTCCTCAAGGGCGCGGAGAGTGTTTACGTCGATATCGTTGGTTGGCTCGTCGAGAAGGAGCACGTTGCCTTCTTCCTTGAGTGCGAGAGCGAGCTGGAGACGGTTACGCTCACCACCCGAAAGCACCTTGCATTTCTTCTCCTGGTCAGCACCAGCGAAGTTGAACTTGCTGAGATAAGCACGCGCATTGACATCCCTACCGCCCATTCGCATCAGTTCCGTGCCGCCAGAGATAACCTCATAGACGGACTTCTCTGGGTCGATGCTCTTGTGCTGCTGGTCAACATACGCAATCTTCACTGTAGAACCAACCTCGAAAGTACCGCCGTCAGCCTGTTCCAAGCCCATGATGAGGCGGAAGAGAGTGGTCTTACCAGCACCGTTAGGTCCGATAACGCCCACGATACCGTTAGGTGGAAGCATGAAGTTGAGCTTATCATAAAGGAGCTTGTTGCCGTAAGCCTTCTTGACATCGATGGCTTCGATGACCTTGTTGCCGAGACGAGGACCGTTCGGAATGAAGATTTCGAGCTTTTCCTCTTTCTGCTTAACGTCCTCATTGAGGAGAGCTTCGTAAGAGTTCAAGCGGGCTTTACCCTTAGCCTGACGAGCCTTTGGAGCCATGCGCACCCATTCAAGCTCGCGCTCAAGAGTCTTGCGACGCTTGCTTGCCACCTTCTCTTCCATTGCCATTCGCTTTGTCTTCTGGTCGAGCCATGAAGAGTAGTTGCCTTCCCATGGAATACCCTCGCCACGGTCGAGCTCAAGAATCCATCCTGCCACATTGTCAAGGAAGTAGCGGTCGTGAGTAACAGCTATGACTGTTCCCTGATATTGGCGCAGATGCTGCTCGAGCCAATCGATGGACTCCGCGTCGAGGTGGTTGGTAGGCTCATCAAGAAGAAGCACATCAGGCTTCTGGAGAAGCAGACGGCAAAGAGCCACGCGGCGGCGCTCACCACCTGAAAGATGCTTTACAGAAGCATCCTCTGGAGGACAACGAAGTGCATCCATGGCGCGTTCAAGGCGTGAGTCAAGGTTCCATGCGTCGGTAGCGTCGATGATGTCCTGCAGTTCTGCCTGACGAGAGAATAGCTTGTCCATCTTGTCTGCGTCCTCGTAATATTCAGGAAGACACATCTTCTGGTTGATCTCCTCATATTCGGCGAGGGCATCAACCACATGCTGAACACCTTCCATCACGACTTCCTTAACGGTCTTGTCGTCGTTGAGAAGAGGGTCCTGCTCAAGATAGCCCACTGAGTAGCCAGGAGAGAACACAACCTCGCCCTGATAGTCCTTGTCGATGCCGGCAATGACCTTCATGAGGGTAGATTTACCAGCACCGTTGAGACCGATGATACCAATCTTTGCGCCGTAGAAGAACGAGAGATAGATGTTCTTCAGCACCTGCTTGTTTGTCTGGCGGATAGTCTTTGAGACGCCCACCATCGAGAAAATTATCTTTTTGTCGTCTGCCATATTTTTGTTGTTCGGTCTTTGGGACCGAGGGTAAAGGCTAAAGGGTAAAGGCTAAAGGCTGCCTGCGGTTTGAAAGCGGCTCAGAAATCTTCGCCCTACATACTCCCGGATGGAGGCCTTTAGCTTTTAGCCTTTAGCCTATAGCCTCGCAGCAACGCTGCGAATAATTAGATTTTTTCCAACGCCTGCTTGAGGTCGTTGATGATGTCGTCTGCGTCCTCAATACCTACAGAAAGGCGCATGAGGTCTGGCTGTACGCCTGCTTCGAGAAGCTGTTCCTCTGAGAGCTGGCGGTGAGTGTGGCTTGCTGGGTGGAGGATGCATGAGCGAGCGTCAGCAACGTGAGTGACGATGCAGATGAACTTCAGTGAGTCCATGAATGTGACAGCATCCTGAACACTGCCCTTCACGCCGAACGAGAGCACGCCGCAAGAACCGTTTGGCAGATACTTCGCTGCCATAGCGTTGTTCTTGTTGCCTGGAAGGGTAGGGTAGTTCACCCAAGCCACCTTCTCGTGCTGTGAAAGGAATTCCGCCACCTTCTGTGCGTTAGAGCAATGCTGTGGCATACGGAGGTGGAGAGTCTCAAGACCAAGGTTCAGGAGGAATGCGTTCTGTGGCGCTGGAATAGAACCGAGGTCGCGCATGATCTGAGCTACGAGCTTAGTGCAGTAAGCCATCTTGCCGAAAGCTTCAGCATATACAAGTCCGTGGTAAGACTCGTCTGGAGTGCAAAGGCCAGGGAACTTATCAGCATATTTCATCCAGTCGAAGTTGCCCGAGTCAACGACAACGCCGCCGACAGAAGTGGCATGACCGTCCATATACTTTGTGGTAGAGTGAGTAACGATGTCAGCACCCCACTCGAAAGGACGGCAGTTGATAGGTGTTGGGAAAGTGTTGTCGATGATCAAAGGAATGCCGTTCTTGTGAGCCACCTTTGCCCAACGCTCGATGTCGAAGACATTGCAGCCAGGGTTTGTGATTGTCTCGCCGAAGAGAAGCTTTGTGTTCGGACGGATAGCAGCCTCGATTTCCTCATCTGTTGAGTTAGGGGAAATCATGGTGCACTCGATGCCCATCTTCTTCAATGTCACGCCGAAGAGGTTGTAGGTGCCGCCGTATATCTCGTTCGATACGACGATATGACCGCCAGCCTCGCAGATGTTGAACACTGCGAAGAAGTTTGCTGCCTGACCTGAGCATGTGAGCACAGCGCCAACGCCGCCTTCGAGTTCAGCGATCTTTGATGCAACGGCATCACTTGTTGGGTTAGCGAGTCGAGTATAGAAATAGCCGTTCTTCTTAAGGTCGAAGAGGTCAGCCATTTCTTCTGTGTTGTCATACTTGAAAGTAGTACTCTGATAGATTGGCAGTACGCGAGATTCGCCGTTTCCTGGCTTCCATCCGCCCTGCACGCAAGTTGTTGATAGATTCATATTTTTATTCAATTTTCTTGAGCGAAAATTGAGGGTAAAGGGTAAAGGCTAAAGGGTAAAGGCTGCCTGCGGATTGAAACGGTTCAGTAAACTTCGCCATACATTTTCCCGGATGGTGGCCTTTAGCCTTTAGCTTTTAGCCTTTAGCCTCGCAGCTCGCTGCGAATATTATTATTCCATTGCTGTAACATTTAGGAATGCAACGGCGCTGTGGCTCTCGTGAACAGTGATTGCAGCTTCGCCATTAGCCTTGTTCATCAGCACTACCTGTACATTTGCGCCGTCTTCATCAACGCAAGATATTACAATGGTGGTTGTGCCTTCTTCATCTTCCTTAGCGTCAGTGGAATCAGTAACCTTGAGAATAGAAGCTTCCTCATCGCCCATCTTGATGACAATGGTTTCTTCGGTAATAGTGATGATGGTGTTCACTTCTGCCGCTTTAGCAGTCTCATCTATTTGATTGCCATCAGCATCAATGTCAACAACATAGAGAGCTGTGGAGAGGAACTTGAAGACATCGTCATTTACTTTAGTTGTTTCATTGATGCTTGGAGCAACGGCAGCAGCCATCACATTGGTTGTTGTCATCAAACCGATTGCGGCAAAGATGACGGAAAGGAGATACTTTTTCATTTGTGTTTAGTCGTTTTAGGAGTTTCAGGTCGTTTCTGAGGTTTCAGGAGTTTCATTGAAACCGTTGAAACCGTTTCCTAGTTAACAATTTTATGCAAAGTTATTGTTTTTTATTGAATATATGTGCTATTTTCAGGAAAAATGCCAAATTTTGCACAGAAAACTCAGAAATCTCCATGCTTTTAAGGGAAAAGTATTAATTTTGCGTTCGTATTGATGCGATTTTTATTGCATGAAACCTTTGAAACCTCTGAAACCTCTGATAGAAATACTCGATAGTGAAGGTTGCTCTCTCGTGATACGCAGCCAAGGCAAGGAACAATGCTACTGGAAACGCGGCGTTGCAGACTTGTTCCATCTGTTGCGCAACGAACCGCAAGTGCTGCTCAATGCACAACTTGCAGACAAGGTCATAGGCAAAGGAGCAGCAGCACTGATGGTTCTAGGCGGTGTGAAGGAAGTCTATGCCCACACGATAAGCCATCCCGCCCTGCAACTCCTGGAAGATGCCGGCATCAGCGTGAGCTATTCGCAATGCGTGGAGCACATCATCAACCGCGCCGGCACAGACTGGTGTCCGGTGGAAAAACTCTGCTCATCAGCCACGACAGCCGAAGAATGCCTCCCGCTCATTGAGCAATTTATGGCTAACCTTTGAAACCACTGCCCCCCCCTGAAACTCCTGAAACTTTTGAAACCCTTAATATTATGCAAACTCAAACCGTACAACTCTACTCCCTCTCCCTTCGTGAGAGCAAGTCTTTTCTCGTAGCTTTGGCTTTCATCGCGGGCAACATCGCATTGCCACAGCTCTGCCATCTCATTCCGCAGGGAGGTCTCATCTTTCTGCCTATATACTTCTTCACCCTCGTCGGAGCCTACAAATACGGATGGCAGGTCGGTCTGCTCACTGCCGTGGCATCGCCTATAGTGAACAGCCTTCTTTTCGGTATGCCGGCACATGCCATGGTAGCCATCATCCTCGTTAAGTCAGTATTCCTAGCCTTGGCAGCAGGACTCGTGGCAAGCCGTGTCCGCAAAGTTTCCCTCCTGTCCATCCTCGCCGTAGTGCTGACATATCAGGTGCTTGGAGGCTTGGCAGAATGGGCTATCACAGGCACTATCGCAGCACCACTTCAGGACTTCCAACTCGGACTCCCTGGACTTCTCTTCCAAATCGTTGGTGGCTATCTCGTCATCCGCTATCTTCTTAGGAAATAACTAATTCGCAGCCCTGCTGCGAGGCTAAAAGCTAAAGGCTAAAGGGTAAAGGCACCGTCCGGATGGAAGCCTTAAGCCTTTAGCTTTTAGCCTTTAGCCTCAAGTTTTCCCAAAACTTGAATATAATATGATCACAAAACCTTTCCACGATCTCCATATCTCCACTCTCGGCATGGGCAATATGCGCTTGCCGCAGAAGGGAACAGCTGCAAATGCCCCTATCGATTGGGAGGCGTCGGCAGAGATGATAGACTATGCCTTGGAGCATGGCATAAACTACTTCGATACTGCTTGGGTGTATAACGAAGGCGAATCGGAAAGATGCCTCGGTGCTGCCCTCAAGCGACACGAAGCCGACAGGGACAAGTTCTACATCGCCGACAAGTTCAACATCGATGCCACGACAGACTATGTGATGGTCTTCGAGGAACAGCTCAAGCGACTCCAGACGGACTACATCGATTTCTATCTTATCCACTGCCTGATGGACAGCAACCTCCAGCGATACATGGACAGCGGCGCAATAGAGTATTTCCAGGAGCAGAAGCGCAAGGGCAGGATTCGCTTCCTCGGCTTCTCGTGCCATTCCAGCGTGGAGACACTGCGCATCTTCGCCGACAAGTATCCATGGGACTTCGCACAGCTACAGATAAACTACTACGACTGGCGCTATAGTGCCACTCCTGCCGAATACAGAATCCTTGAGGAGCGCAACATCCCTTGCATCGTCATGGAACCTGTTCGTGGCGGAAAACTTGCCACCCTTCCTGAAGCTGCCGAGAAACTGCTTCGCCAGGCACATCCTGACTGGTCGATGGCTGCATGGGCAATGCGCTTCGTGCAGACGCTGCCTAATGTTCAGGTAGTGCTAAGTGGTATGAGCAATATGGAGCAGGTGGAGGATAATGTCAGGACATTCTCAACCGACAAGCCAGGACTCACGGAAGTTGACAAGCTTCTTCTGGGCAAGGCGTGCGAGATGTTCCGCGAATACATCCACATCCCTTGCACCGCGTGCCGCTATTGCACCGCCGACTGTCCGCAGCAGATAAACATCCCAGAGTTCATCAGCGTCTATAACAAGTTCAAGGTCAACGGCACATGGGGCATAAAGAGCGACCTTGCCAGCATCACTACGGAAGGAAAGCCTGCCGACTGCATCCAGTGTGGAGCCTGCATGGGACATTGTCCGCAGAGCATACAGATACCGGATATCATGGGTAAAATCGTGGAGATGGAGCAGTCGCTGTAAGGTTATTGATCACAGGAAATTTTTCCCGACCCTATTTTTTGCCCGAGGAAAGTTTTCCTTTATATGGAAGGAAA
>JAKSLI010000085.1 GCA_024401305.1 Bacteroidaceae bacterium
ACATCAATGTAGTCGCCAAAGAAACTCTTGACGAGAGGTTTAGTCGCAGAATCCATCTTATTGCTTACCACAGCCATCCTTACTCCCCTACCCTTCAGCGCTGCAAGAAGCTGGAGAATGCCATCGTATGGCTTTGTGGTGTCGAGACTGTGCTCGGAATAATAGCTGCGGAAATCTGCAAATGTCTTTTCAAAGAGTGGATTGGATTCTCCTTCAGGCACGGCTCTCTGCATGAGTTTCCTTACGCCATTGCCCACCATCCAACGAACCTCGTCAATGGAATGCTCTGGCATGGCATTCATGCGAAGCGCGTGGTTTACTGCGCTATGGAGATCGGCAAGTGTGTCGAGGAGCGTTCCGTCAAGATCAAAGATGCAGTGCTTCATACGAGGTAAGAGGTAAAAACTAAGAGGTAAGAGGTAAGAGCTAGAGAGGTAAGAGGTAAGAGGTTAGAACTAAAGGGCAATGGTCTTCTTGCCCTGGTAGGTGTTTACGGAAAGTTTTACTTTTGGGTCAGAAATGTTGTAGATGCCATAATGGGTGAAGATATCATCTATCTGCTTTCGGCTTATACTCAGGAAAGCATCGATGGAATAATATTCCGGAACATTGTTCTGGTCATGGGCAAGACGCAGATAGATAGTTTCCGTGGCAGCAGAGACGCTATCGCAAACAATGCCAATCGTTTGAGCCTGCTGTTCCTCATCCATCTTTCCAACTTTCACGGAAAGGTTATAGTTGTAAAACTTTCCGTTCTTCGCCTTCCATGAGGAAGTGATGCTCAAGGGGTCTGTCTTGACGGCTTTCTGCAATGTGTCGGCAAGGGCTATCAATGGCATCATCACAGCATCAGCGCCATGGAGTTTGGTTGATGCCACTGTTGTTGATGTCTCAGCGCCTTTGTTGAAATGAAGCATAAGTCGGCAGGAATCTCCCATAAGCGACTGGCTGAAGTTTTTCCTTAGCACAGAAGACTTCAGCGGAGAATTCAAGCCAAGAATCCTGCCATCGTCAAGTTCCGCCTTGCTCACAAGCGAATCCGACAGGGATAGCACTGCCATCTCTGCCGAATAATAGGAATAATCGCCTTCACCAGTGCTGTAATCATCTGTAGTACATGATGTTATGCAACAGAAGACGGCAACCAGCAACAGCAATGACTGTAGATGGATTTCAATGATCCTCATTATTTCTTGCTCGCAAGATAGTTCTTCAATGGATTTGCATACATGGTGAGCATGCAGTTCATCAGGAACTCATTGTCAGGATTAGGGATGGCAACCTTCTGCATCTGCATCTTGAGATAGCCATCTACCTTCTGCTCTTCTTCTGCCGTATAGCCATTGTTGAAGTGCTCGCGAGTGCCGTTCAAGCGGTCGAGAGCAACATAGTTTACAGGGAAGAGTTCGTAAGCTGAATGTATCTGCTTGTCCATCTGAGCAGCAATGAGGTCGAAGATTTCTGTCTTTGGAGCCTCACGAAGTGTCTCAAGGAAATCGTCCAAGCACTTTGTAGCACGATAAACGACATGGCCCTTGTAGCCAAGGATACCTGTTCTCATGCTGTTGACATCGTCAGCCTTCGACTTCTTCCACTCCGGATTATCGCGCTTCAGTTGGAATTCCTGCGCCTTGAGAATGTCGCAAGGATCGTACTCGTATGATATGCAGAGTGGAGAGATGTGCATTTCCTTAAGGCGGTCAATGGCATCGCCTTCGCCAGCCATGGCAATCATCTTGAGGATGGCAGGCTGAGTGCGGTCGTCAGAATCCTTCGCGCGACCTTCACGCTGTGCAATCCAGAGATTGTCGTTCTTGTCCGTGATGACATGATGCATGTAAGAGGCAAGCAGTTTGCTTGACATAAGCTGCTCACGAAGCGAGAGTCCACGACGAACAATGAACGCCTTGATGGTGCGAACGAGGTCTTCTATCCATGGCCACGCAAGAAGGTTGTCGCCAATGGCAATCTCGCAAGTCGTTGAGAAACCTGCGTCTATGAGCACCATTGAAAGGAAAGCTGAGTCGAGGACAATATCGCGATGGTTTGAGATGAATGTGTAGCGCTTGTCTGTATCTACCGAGTTGAAGTCGATCGCCATGCCATCGCTTGCCTTATCAAGGAGGTTCTTAAGGAAAACATAGCAGAACTTCTTCTGGAAATCGAGGTTTGTCTTGCACGAGCGCATCTCTTGTTCCACTATCTGAAGTGGTACATTAGGCAAAACAAAACCCGCCACCTGCTGAAACATTGGTTCAGCAAGCATGCGGGTATATACATCTTGGAGCTCTTCTGGATTATAAGAGCGTATGGAATCGTAATTCATAGTTTTATATTGTTTCGCAAGCTTCGCTTGTGAAGGGTAAAGGCTAAAAGCTAAAGGCTAAAGGCTTTCCTTCCAGAATATATCTCAAAGAGGATTCTGTGCGTAGCTAAAGCCTTTAGCCTTTAGCCTTTACTCTTTAGCCTCGCGAAGCGAATATTTAAGTAAACTGGTTTTCAACGATGTCAGCGAGCACGTCCTTCATCTCAAGACCAGCGGCGCGAACCTGCTGTGGGATGAAACTTGTAGCTGTCATGCCAGGAGTTGTGTTCACCTCTATCATGTTGATCTTCTCTTCGCCGTTCTCGTTAGAGATGATATAGTCGATTCGGATTATACCATTGGCACCGAGAATGTCGTAGATAGCCTCTGTGATCTTGGCAAGGCGTGCGGCAGTTCCCTCAGAAAGACGGGCTGGAGTGATTTCCTCTACCTGACCATTGTACTTTGCGTCATAATCGAAGAACTCATTGTGGGTAACGACCTCTGTAGCAGGAAGAACAACTGTCTTGTCCTTTGTCTTGTAGATGCCCTGAGAAACCTCAGTACCACCAACGAAACCTTCAATCATCACATCTGAATCCTCGAGGAGAGCCTTGCGGATAGCTGGTGCAAGATGGTCACGCTCCTTCACCTTTGTCACGCCAAAGCTGCTACCACCGGCAACTGGTTTCACGAAACATGGCATGCCGACAGCCTTCTCAATAGCCTCTTCGTCAATCTTTGTGGCATCCATCTTACGAATGAGGACACTCTCTGCTACGCGAACGCCATAGCCGCGGAGGTACTGGTTGAGGACAAACTTGTTGAAAGTCATAGCCTCTACGAGCACGCCACTGGTAGAATATGGAAGGTTGATGAGGTCGAAATATCCCTGAAGCAGACCGTTCTCGCCTGGAGTTCCGTGGATAGTGATGTAGGCATAGTCAAAGAATACCGTTTCGCCATTCTCCTTGAATGAGAAGTCCTTGCGGTCAATCTTTGCCTTTCTGCCATTCTTCAGGAAGACATGCCAGTCGTTAGCACGAATGAGCACGATGTAAGTGTTGTACTTATCGTCGTCGAAGAAGGATTTGAGTCCTTCTGCAGAGCGGAGAGATACTGCATATTCAGAAGAATCTCCACCGCAAACTATTGCTATGTTGCGTTTCATATCTTTATATTATTTACTGCGAAACAAGACGGTAATTATCCCATTTTGCTATGAGTTCCGCCAAATCGCTTGCTATTTCTGAAGTAAAGTTGAGTTCCTCGCCGGTTATCGGATGCTTGAAGCCGAGAGTCTTCGCATGCAATGCCTGACGCGGACATATCTTCATACAATTATTAATATATTGCTTGTATGAGGCAGTGCGCTCGCCTCGGAGTATTTGGTCGCCGCCATAACGTTCGTCAGCGAAGAGTGGATGACCAAGGTGCTTCATGTGTGCACGAATCTGATGCGTGCGACCAGTCTCCAAACGGCACTCAATCAACGTGGTGTAACCGTAACGCTTTATCACCTTGTAATGCGTGATGGCATTCTTGCCTATCTCTGACTCTGGTGGAAAGACAGCCATCTGCATCCTGTCCTTCGGATGGCGAGCAATGTTTCCTACCACAGTACCTTCGTCCTCAACGAAATTTCCCCACACAAGAGCCTGGTATGTGCGACGACAGGTGTGGTTGAAGAACTGTTCTGCGAGTCCGGTCTTCGCAAGGGCTGTCTTTGCTACGACGAGAAGTCCGCTGGTGTCCTTGTCTATTCTGTGAACCAAACCCACTTCCGGGTCATTCGCATCAAATGTCGGAACATTCCTCATGTGCCAGGCAACGGCATTGATGAGTGTGCCATGATAGTTTCCACAACCCGGATGAACCACAAGTCCCGCAGGTTTGTTCACCACCATCACATGTTCGTCTTCATAGACGATGTCCAACGGAATATCCTCAGCAATAATCTTGTTCTCGTATGGCGGACGATCAAGCATGAGAGTGATGACATCGGCTGGTCGAACCTTATAGTTTGACTTGACAGGTCTGCCGTTCACGAACAACTGACCTGCCTCAGCCGCCATCTGAATACGATTGCGCGATGTGTGCGGACGAAGCTCTACGAGATACTTGTCGATTCTGACGGGAGTCTGTCCTGAGTCCACTTCCATACGGAAATGTTCAAAGAGCTCCACATCTTCAAGTTCATTGTCATTAAGTGCAAACTCTTCAGCCATTATTCCGCACCACCTTCGTATTTCTGTGAATGTTTCTGACGAAGCAAGTTTTCAATCTCAGCATCCACGCTTGCTTCAATCTCCTGTTCAATCTGCTCCTGGGAATATGATGGACCATCTTCTGAACCACCGCCACCAGAACCGCCACCAGAATAGTTGTTGACTTGCTGCATAGCGTCAGGATCGAAATAGTATGGAGAAGCAATGACGGTTACTGAATCGCCGAGGTCGCGAATGCCATCGCCGACAATAATCACAAGCTTAGAGTCAACAGACACGATATCACCCTTCTGGACATCCTTGCCATTGCACTTGAGGCCATAAACCCATTCCTTCTCACCAGCAATATACTGGAACTCCACACGCTTGAAGCCCAAAGCCTGAAGCTGTGCTTTCGCCTCACGGGCACTGCTGTTGTCAACAATGTCTGGAATTGCCTTGTTAGGAGAGTGACCTGCGTTGATGACTACATAAATGATACGGCCAGACTTCACCTTCTTTCCTGCAGCTGGCATTTGTTCCATGACGATGTCAGCAGGAAGGTTCTTCAAGTAAAGGGTATCAGTTACTTGTATATCAAGTCCCAATTTACGGAGATCATGCTTGGCAGCCGACAGAGATTTCTTCTTGAGATTAGGCACCTCTATCTTTTCACCATGGTTAGTGTATGAGCCAAGCGAGAAATAAGCTGTCAGCACTAATGCCAGCAATAGCAAAATGGCAGCCAAAACATTCAAGGCTACCTTCAAACTGAAAAAGCTTTTAAAAAATTCTTTCATGCGGCAAAGTTATAAAAAAATCAGAAAGGAGCAAAGCATTTGCCTTACTTCTTTCTGATTTCAGCGTTTTTCTTACTAAGAATACGCATTGTCATTACAAAAGAGCTGTAAAATCACGAATTATTTTCCGTGATGTTCGTCAGAAACTGTGAGCTTCTTGCGGCCCTTTGCACGACGAGAAGCGAGAACACGACGACCATTCTTAGTAGCCATACGCTCACGGAAACCGTGCTTGTTCACTCTTCTTCTGTTGTGAGGTTGAAATGTTCTTTTCATAATCGATTATGTTTTATTTTTATTCTTTTTATCCACGTTTGGGGTGCAAAATTACATAAATCTTTTGAAATGAGCAAGAAAAATCCAAAAAAATGCTTATTTTTCAAGGAAAAGTAGTACCTTTGCAGCGGTTTTTGACATTGGGTAAGACTTTGGCAATTACTCAGTTAAGAAAAATCAAGCAAACAAATGCAAAAAAGCATACAGATAAAACAAATATAATAATTATACATTATGATTCAATCACAAGACATTAAGAAGGGTACATGTATCCGCATGGACGGTGGCATTTGGAGATGCATCGAATTCCAGCACCGCAAGCCAGGTAAGGGTAACACAGTAATGAACACTAAGCTCAAGAACGTAGCTGACGGTCGCGTACTCGAACGCACATTCCAGGTAGGTTTCAAGCTTGAGGACGTTGCCATTGAGCACCGTGACTACCAGTTCCTTTACCCAGAGGGCGACCAGCTCATCTTCATGAGCATGGAAACATTTGAGCAGATTCCAATCGCCAAGGACAACATCGTTGGCGTTGACTTCATGAAGGAGTCTGACATCGTTACTGTTGTTTCTGACACTACAGACGGTACAGTTCTTTACGCTGAAATGCCTGTAAAGACAAACCTCCGCATCACTCACAGCGAGCCAGGTATCAAGGGCGATACAGCTACTAACGCAACAAAGCCTGCTACTCTTGAAACTGGTGTTGAGATCCGCGTTCCTCTCTTCATCGACGAAGGTGAACTCGTTCAGGTGGACACTCGTGACGGTAGCTACCTCGGTCGTGTTAAGGAATAATATGACTAAGTATTCAATAATCGTGCCTGTATATAACAGGCCTGATGAAGTAAACGAGCTCCTTGAAAGTCTGACAACACAGACTTTCAAGGAGTTTGATGTTTATATAGTCGAAGACGGTTCCAAGATTCCGTGCAAGGATATTTGCGACAAATTCACAGACCGACTTCCTATACATTATTATAATAAGGAGAACAGCGGACCAGGACAATCACGCAATTATGGCGCAGAGCGTGCCGACGGCGAGTATCTCCTGATTCTTGACTCCGATGTTGTTCTGCCTTCTACTTACCTAGAAGAGATCGAGAAGGAATTGCAGCGAGAACCAGCAGACGCTTTCGGTGGACCAGACCGCGCTCACGATTCGTTCACCGACACGCAGAAGGCCATCAGTTATTCGATGACTTCCTTCTTCACAACTGGTGGAATTCGTGGCGGAAAGAAGAAGATGGACAAGTTCTATCCTCGCTCTTTCAACATGGGAATCCGGAAGGATGTCTATCAGAATCTCGGCGGTTTCTCAAAGATGCGCTTCGGCGAAGACATTGATTTCTCCATCCGTATCTTCAAGGCTGGTTGCAAATGCAGACTTTTCCCAGAGGCATGGGTATGGCACAAGCGCCGCACAGACTTCAGGAAATTCTTCCGTCAGGTATATAACAGCGGCATTGCACGCATCAACCTCTACAAGAAATATCCCGAATCCCTGAAACTTGTCCACCTTCTTCCAACGGTTTTCACTGTTGGAGTTTGCGGATTGGTACTTATTTCCGCATTTGGAAGGATAATGATGGAATATGGCGGAGGCAGCTACCAACACGCAACCGACAATCCTTGGTATTGGATTTGCCTCATCCCATGGCTCCCTATCCTACTCTATTGCCTCTTGCTTTTCATTGACTCCTCCATCTTCAACAAGAGCATGAAGATAGGTTTCCTCAGTATCGGCGCAGCCTTCGTCCAACTTTTTGGCTACGGTACAGGCTTCATCGCCTCATGGTGGAACCGCTGCATACTAAAGAAAGGCGAATTCCAAGCATTCGAGAAGACATTCTACAAGTAAGACCTGTCAGACGAAACAGGCGTACATAAAAAATAGCCCCTATGTTCCGGTAACATAGGGGCTATTTCGTGTTATATCAACAATTCGTCTGGATACTACTTCAGATTGATGACCTTGTAATTCTTGCTGCCAAGGCCGATTTCTTCTGCATAGTCAACGATGTATGTGCCGTGCTGGCGGTTGATGCGCTGGATGAGAGGCTTTTCGTCATCGTCTGGACCTGCCTTGTGGTTGAACACCATGTCAAGACATGCCTTGTCGAGAGCTACTGGGTCGAGACTTGCCATGATACCCATGTCCTTAAGCTTTGGTGCTGCAGGATGGCCGTCGCAGTCGCAGTCAACAGAGAGGTTGTTCATTACATTAATATATACTACGCGAGGCTCTCCGTTTGTGCTCTGGCGATTCATGTAGTTGTGAACAGCCTGTGCAGCAGCTGCCATAGACTCAAGGAAATAGTCCTGCTTAGGAAGGTTCTTCCATGCTACAGAAGGTTCGTTAGAGTAGCCTGCAGAGTGGATGTAAGCCTTACCACCTGTTGAAGCAACGCCGATGGATGCATTCTTGAGAACGCCGCCGAAGCCACCCATAGCGTGACCCTTGAAGTGGGCGAGGTTAATCATGAAGTCGTAGTTTGCGAGGTGGTCGCCAACGATGTCGTACTTGATGTGCTTGCGATCCTTGCAAGGGATGCGCATCTCGCCGTACTGATCCATGATGTCAACAGGGAAGATTGAGTCGAAACCGTGTTCATGGATAGTCTGCCAGTGTTTGTTTACATCCTGACGAGAGCCGCCGTAAGCAGTGTTACATTCTACGATAGTACCGTCAACATGCTCTACGAGGTTGCGGATGAGAGTTGGCTTGAGATAGTGAGTGTTGCCACCTTCGCCAGTACTGATCTTAACGGCTACGCGACCCTTTGCCTCAACGCCGAGAGCCTGATAGATCTTAAGGAGAGATTCAGGAGTGATTTCCTTTGTGAAATAAACCTTGGACTGTGCAAAAGAGGCAATAGCCAATGCAAAAGCCAGAAGGGATAATGCTATTCGTTTCATAGTTAAAGCCCCACCCCCAACCCCTCCCCATGATGGGAGGGGAGTAATATGCTCTGGTGGGAGAGAGTTTATGGTTATTGATTTTGGGAATTAGTATTTGAGTTGTTCTTCTTTTTCAATTGTTACTTTGTCTTCGTCAATCATTGATGCGTTTAGAAGGAAAACATCTGCGAAGAATTCATAGACAGCCTGACGCTTGTTTATGCCGAAGTCGTGGCGTTCGTTTGGAAGATGAACATTAAACACCTTATCACCAGCATCATAGAAGCCGTAAATCTGCTGAAGGAAAGGGAACTCCACCTTAGGAACGGTAGAAGTCCAGTCACCACCGTCAGAGACAACCATCATAGGACGAGGTGCAAAGCAAGCGGCAAGTTCCATGTTGCAGGTCTGATTGCAAGCGCGGTGGATAGGCATTCCGCTTTCGCAAGGGCAACCTCCATCAAACCATGAACACATGGAAACGGTAGGACAAGAAGCCGTGTAACGGTCGTCAAGGAGTGTTAGAAGCACTGTCTGCGAACCGCCGCCGGAACCGCCGTTGCAACCGATGCGCTGAGTGTCAACATCCTTTCGTTGAATCATGAAGTCAAGGATTTTCAATCCGTGAACAGTCTGCATGATATGAGCTTCAGGAGTGCGATGGGCAGCAGCGCTGACCTCTTCTTCGCTCTGTCCCCAAGCGTATATGTCGTAGCTTACGGCAATGGCACCCATGCGAGCAAGAGTAGCATAACGCTTCTGAAGGTCAGGGTTATAGCGACCTGCCGCAAAATGGCCTGCAGGACAGATGATTAGCGCTGACTTGTTTTTCGCCGAAGACTTTGCAGGAGTATAGATGGAACCACAGATGGTACGACCTTCCATGATAGGAAGTCTGAAGTTCTGAACGGTGTAACCGTCATACTTGCGAATCTTGCCAAGAAGCGGTTTTGCCTCATAGCACTTCTCAAGAACAGGGTCTATTTCAAGGAGTTTGCGGACTTCTTTGCGAAGTTGCTCGCGACGAATCTCCCACTTGTCCCTTGTGCTGTTGAGTTGCGTGAGATAAGCAGTGAACTTAGTGCCATCTTCCGGTTTGCGGCGAGGATATTCAAAAGGCTTTATTCTCCAAGTGTTCTTGCCTTCATCCCATGGAACGAAATCCAGCGGTCCGCAAATGTTCTTCAGTGTCTCTTCAATGGAATATGGACGAATGCGAGCATCTGCATACTTCACAATGACTCCTGCCGTATCAACATTCGTGTATTTGAACTTCACTCCAAACTGCTTGGAAAGTTCCTTCATGACCTGCGAAAAAGGCCTTGAAAACTGATGCTCATAGTCGTTTTGTGCCGAACAGAAAAACAATCCGGCATAAAAGGCAATGAAGAATGTTGCAAGAAGTCTTTTCAGCATATTATTGGGAAAGAATGGGTTATAAATCGCTGCAAATATAGTAAGTTTTATCCATTCATGCAAATTAATACGCCATTTTATGAAAATTATCGAAAAAAGCCTTAACTTTGCAGTCAATTACACCAATCGTCAAATCATCATAAAGACAATATGAAAGCAATACAAATAGCTGGTGCCAACGAGATGGCATGCGTTGACATGGAAAAACCTGGCGAACTGAAAGCCGGCGAAGTGCTCGTGAAGAT
>JAKSLI010000086.1 GCA_024401305.1 Bacteroidaceae bacterium
CGAATGACACAAATTGCACGAATAGTATTTGAAAGACTTAGATTCGGTTGATTCGTGTTCGCTTTAAACATAAATGATATGTAGTTTCTTTTTGAACACGGATTGTACGGATTGAACGGATGGTTCAACGAAAACGAAGACGAAGACGAAAATTTTGGAGCGCACACGGATGTTATCAGGACGCGGATTGATATTTTTCTTTTGAACACGAATGACACAAATTGCACGAATAGTATTTGAAAGACTTAGATTCGGTTGATTCGGTTGATTCGTGTTCGCTTTAAACATAAATGATATGTAGTTTCTTTCTGAACACGGATAGTACGGATTGAACGGATAGTCAACGAAAACGAAGACGAAAACGAAAAGTTTGGGGTGAACACGAATTGTACAAATAGCACGAATTATAGAAACAAAGATTCAACCTAATTCAACATAATTTTCTCAAGATGTTTTTGAACACGGATAGTACGGATTGAACGGATAGTTCAACGAAGACGAAAACGAAAACGAAAATTTTGGAGCGAACACGAATGACACAAATTGCACGAATAGTATTTGAAAGACTTAGATTCGGTTGATTCGGTTGATTCGTGTTCGCTTTAAACATAAATGATATGTAGTTTCTTTCTGAACACGGATAGTACGGATTGAACGGATAGTCAACGAAAACGAAGACGAAAACGAAAAGTTTGGGGTGAACACGAATTGTACAAATAGCACGAATTATAGAAACAAAGATTCAACCTAATTCAACAAAATTTTCTCAAGATGTTTTTGAACACGGATTGTACGGATTGAACGGATCGGGAAGATGCTTTATCCGTTAGATCAGTTAGATCCGTGGTCAATATTTATACAGATAGGTTGAATTGTATGAGAGCGTGACCGTGACCGTAACCGTAACCGCAGAATGTATGCACATTGGAAAAATCCCCTATTCATATTATTAACTTATTTCATTAATTAAATTTATATGTAATATATGTGCGCGCGGAGTTCTATATCCAATGCATTTCCCGGTTACGGTCACGGTTACGGTTACGTTTTTGTACCCAAACTCGAGTCAAAACTCATAGGATTTCGAGTCAAAACTCATAGGAACTTGATGCAAAACTCAGCGGAATAAAAAATTATCTCAGCGGAATAAAAAATTATCTCATAGGAAAATGCTATGAAAAATGCATTTTTTGAGGTGTAAAGCTGTATATTTTGATTTTTATTAGTAACTTTGCACGCAATATATACATTATACCCATGAGAAAAAGCTTATTAACCTTTATCGCTTTCTGCTGTGCAGCTGCTTGCTCTTTTGCTCAGACTGACGTCCAGAAGGCTTCGCTTAACTTGAAGAATGTGCTGCATGACCTTATTTCGCAGCATAAGGATGTTGGTTACGACAATCTTTGGGAGGCTTTCAAGTCAACCGATGTGCGTGCCGACGGAAAGGTGTGGGACATTTACAGCAGCATCTCAAACTTCGCTTTCCAATCTGGTGGCTCGACTGTAAGTTCTACGGAAGGCACCAACTATAACCGTGAGCACTCTGTGCCTCAGTCGTGGTTTGGAGAGGCAAAGCCTATGAAGTCGGACCTCTTCCACATCTACCCTGTTGACGGAAAGATCAATTCGCTTCGTGACAATCATCCTTTTGGAGAGGTGAAGGACATAAAGAGTGCCAGTGCTAACAACTTCTCCAAGTACGGAACGCCTACCGCTGAGTGCGGTGCGCCTGTGAACGTCTTTGAACCGGCAGACGAATACAAGGGCGACCTTGCTCGTACATACTTCTACATGCTCGTATGCTATCAGGACAAGATTGGCAATTGGAATGGCGAGGTGTTCGGTAATACGGTTGCACCAGATGCTTTCCCTGAGTTTGAAGGCTATCCTGGCATGTCGGAATGGGCATTGAAGATGTTCATCAAATGGAGCCAGAATGACCCTGTAAGCGAAAAGGAGCGTAATCGCAACAACGAAGTCTATAAGCTTCAGGGCAATCGCAATCCGTTCATTGACTGTCCTGGCCTCGAACGCTTCATCTGGGCTGATTACATCAAATAACCTCATACAGCCTCTTGTCAATAAATAGGACTTATATGACTTATCAATCTCTTCATTGGAATTTAACATAAACTATCAAATAATGAAACACAAATTATTCAAATCATGGCTTATGCTCGTCTGCTTGCTGTTTGGAGTAGGCACGAGCTGGGCGGAATCGAGTGTCGAAGTTATTTCGACGTTAAACACATCTTCGGCAATTACCATCAACAGTGAGGTCACGAAAGCTGGTGTCTTGTCAATAACCGGTACGAAAGGATCTTCGAATGCTCCAGTTTTCAACTATAATGCTACGGATGGCGTGGATCTTCGTTTTTATAAGGGAAGTACAGTCACCTTTGCAATTGCTGATGGGTACAAGATTGAAAGTATAGTATTCAACAATAAATTGGATGGATCGGGTACTTATACTTCTGCGAACAATAATACTTTTAATAAAAACCTCTCCACAAATGTAGGAACATTCAAGGATGGAACATGGACTGCGCCATCAGAAGTAAATACGACAAGTGTAACTTATTCTTGTGGCTCGGAGGCTAATGTAACAAAGTTGATTTACTCAATAACAGTTACATATTCTTCTGTAGGTAACACGCCTACACCTACAAGTTATAATGTTATTATAGCTAACGATATAGAAAATGGTACCGTAAAAGCAAGTCCAACTTCTGCAACTGCAGATACAGAGGTAACTCTTACTGCAACTCCTGCCGATGGCTATGAGTTCGGTTCTTGGAAAGTAACCAATGCTTCTACAAATGCGGCAATCACTGTTACTAACAACAAGTTCAAGATGCCAGCTGCCAATGTTAATGTAAGTGCTACATTCAATGAAGTGCAAGGTGGTGGAGATGAACCTGGTGGTGAAACAACAGTTACATGGGTTGCAAGTGAGCAAGGATATGCAAATGGAACACAATATACATCTGCAACAGTAGATGATAATATATCATTAGCTTTTGGTGATGGTGGTAATGATGGAAAGTACTATGATACAGGCTCAGGCATTAGAATTTACTCAAACGGTAAGATTACTGTTTCAGCCGCTAATGGCACAATTAGTAAGATAGTCATTACTTATTCTGATTCTAGCTATACAGGTACATTCTCTGCAAATACGGGTGAATACAAACTATCTAAAACAACTGGCACATGGACAGGTTCTGCAAGCTCTGTTGTATTGACTAATACAGCTACTTCTGGACATGCACGTATTCAGAAGATAGCCGTAACTTATGCTTCCGAGGGCGGTACACCTGATACTCCAGCAACAGACCCGGAGATTTCAAACTTCATCAAGACTTCTGCCGTTGAACTTGAGATTGGTGCTGCAAACTACGATGTTCGCGAATGCTTGAACATACCTAGCGACTACGATCAGAGCACTTACGCTATAACAACCACTATCGACGGACTTACACAGAAGGATGGCGAGTTTGCTTGCGTTTATCCTTACCTTGCATTCCAGAAGGCTGGAACTTATACTGTGACAGTGAAAGCTGCTGCAATGCCTGGCAAGTACGCAGAGACAACTGGTACAATCACTGTAACCGTGAAAGAGCCAGAAACTCCTGTTGTTGACAAGACTATTGCTGAGTTCATTGCGAGTGAAGGTGGAAAGTGCTATCTTACAGGTATTGTTTCCGATATCACGAATACAAAATACGGTAACTTCACACTCACTGATGAATCTGGTAGCATCTCTATTTACGGATGTCTTACACCTGAAGGAGAGTCTGCAAAGTTCTCTACTCTTGATGTTGTAGCTGGCGATAAGATTAAGGTTCTTGCAGATGAATATCTAGTTTATAATGAAATCGAAGAGGCTAAGAATGTAATCTTCGTTGAAGAATTCGAAATAGAAAAGGCTCAATATACAGTGACTATCGAAGCTCCTGAGAACGGAACTCTCGTTGTTAAGAACGGCGAAACTGCTCTTACTTCTGGTGATAAGGTAGAAGAAGGTACTACTCTCACAGTGGAATGTACTCCTGCAAACGAAGATTATCGCTATAAGAACTGGCAGTACAAAGAAGATGGCAACTGGATCACTATGACAACTACAATGACTCGCGTAGTTACTCAGAACATATCTATCCGCGCAAACTTCGAGGCTATCCCTGTTTATGCTGTCAACTGGAGCGTTAATGGCGAAATCGTAAAGACTGAGAATGTAAAGGAAGGTGCTGCGGTAAGTGCTCCTGAGGTAGGTAAAATCAACGAGAAGGTGTTCACTGGTTGGGTAACTAGCAATACTGTTGACGCTGACAAAACTCCTGAGTATGTGAAACCAGCAACTGCAACAGCGGATGCAACTTATTACGCTGTGTTTGCAACAAAAGGTAGTCAAGATGGCGAGATTGGTTCTTATATTCTTGATTACGCAGAAGAAAGCGATCTCTCGTCATCAACAGCTTGGGATTACAATACCGCTCTTGAATATACAGCTGCTGATGGTAGCGTTTGGGAGGTAAAAGCATATAAGAATAAGGGTATGCAACTGAACAAGGGCAAGGGTGCCTATATAAAGGTTCCTGAATGTCCAAGTGCCATCACTTCCATAGAGATAAGTTCTGCCTCTAACCAGACCGTAAACTTCGGTACTACAGACAATGATCCAGAAACTGTAATTGCTTATATTACACAAAAGAACAGCACAATAGACCTGACAGGCAACACCGAAACAACCGGTTATATATGGTCAAGTACAGGTTCTACTGCAGTTACAAAGATCGTCGTAAATTACGGAGGTGGTACTTGTTATTCAAACTTCACAACTCTCCCAATAGCAACTACTGTCATCAGTATTACAACTCCAGAAGGCTATTCTACATTCATGTCAAAGAAGGCTGTTGTGATGCCAGAAGGCTTGACTGGTAGCGTGGCTGTGGCAAACGGCGAAGAGCTCAGTTGGGATGAAATGTATAAGGCTGGCGATGTTGTTCCTGCACTTACTCCTATCCTCGTGAAGGGTCCTGAAGGTATTGCAAATCATGATGCATCCGTAACTTACGGTGGCGAAAAGCCTGAAACAAACTATCTCTATGCAAACACGACTGATGCTACAAAACCTGCTTCAGAAATCGCTGAAGGTGCAGAGAAGTTCTATGTCCTTTCATACGACAAGAGCGATGAGAACATTGGTTTCTATTGGCTTATGGAAGGCGGCGCTTCGTTTAATGTTCCTGCAGGCAAGGTATTCCTCGCAATACCTGGAAATGTTCAGGCTAAGGCTGCATTCCGCTTGATAGAGGAATCTACAGGCATCAATGCTGTCAAGAATGCAAATGCTGAGAAGAATGCTGCTTATAACCTTAACGGTCAGCGTGTTAATGCTAACGCAAAGGGCATTGTTATCGTGAATGGCAAAAAGGTGTTGAACAAGTAAATAATAGGAGATTCCAAATATGAAAAAATACATAAAACCAGAAGTGCTTGCCCATGAACTGAAGTTCGAACTGCTCCTTGGCAAATATAGCGAAGTGGGAAATGGTTCTTGGCACGCAAAGAAGAATACTCTTGTATCAGGCGATGAATACCTTTCCAGCGATGTGTCATACTCAAAGGATGGCGTAGTCATTGAAGAAAATTGGTAATTATATCGAGAAGGTGGTGCAGAATCCCTGTGCCACCTTTTTTGTTGCAAATGTTGCAGATGTTGCAGATGTTGCAGTAGCTATATGAGTATAAAACAATGGAAACCCAAAAGTTTTTTGACTTTCATTTTGTATTTCGCTCACTTATTCGTAATTTTGGCTACGCCTAAATTACTTTCGCTCGGAAAAACAAAAGAAAAATGGTTCTTTCTTTTGTATTTCGCTCACTTATTCGTAATTTTGCACAAATTTCATAAGCAAGATATTCTTAATATAACAAAATGTCAGATTCAATTGTAATCATACCAACTTATAACGAAAAAGAGAACATCGAGAAGATCATCCGTGCTGTTCTCGCTTTGGAACATGGCTTCAATATCCTCGTTATCGAGGACGGAAGTCCTGACGGTACTGCCAATATCGTGAAGCGACTGATGGCAGAGGAATTTGCTGACCGTCTGTTCATCATTGAGCGTAGTGGCAAGCTTGGCCTCGGTACGGCATACATCACTGGCTTCAAGTGGGCGCTTGAGCATGGATATGAATATGTCTTCGAGATGGATGCCGACTTCTCTCACGACCCGAAAGACCTGCCTCGCCTTTACGCAGCATGTCATGACGAAGGCTACGACCTAGCCATCGGTTCGCGTTATGTGAGTGGTGTGAATGTGGTGAACTGGCCTATCGGTCGCGTATTGATGAGCTACTTCGCTTCAAAGTATGTGAAGTTTGTCACTGGTTTCAACATCCATGATACAACGGCTGGATTCAAGTGCTACAAGCGTCGTGTACTCGAAACGATAGAACTTGACAAGGTTCGCTTCAAGGGCTACGGCTTCCAAATTGAGATGAAGTTTACTGCCTACAAGATTGGCTTCAAGATCAAGGAGGTTCCTGTCATCTTCATTAACCGTCAGGAAGGCACATCGAAGATGTCTGGCGGCATTTTCGGCGAAGCTTTCTTCGGAGTGATGCGTCTCCGTTGGGACGGCTGGTTCAGAAAGTACCCGAAGATGAAATAAATGACGCGCACTTATCCTCTGCTTCAGTCGCAGATGAGTGTGGCCATTGAATGGATTGCCCACCCTGAGACTACGAAATACAACCTTCCTGTTCACTTGGTGTTCTCAAAGAAATTTGATGCCGAGAGAATTGGAAAGGCTGTGTTACGTGTTGTGAATGCGAGGAATTTGCTGCGTTTACGACTTGTACAAGACGAGAGAGGAGAAATAAGACAATTCATTGATGACAATCTCGACATTTCTGTTGAGACACATTATATGACGGATGCTGATGCAGAGCAGTATGTGAAGAGAGATTTCTTGCGTCCGTTTACACCATTTTCCGCCGAACCATTGGTGCGCTTTGAAGTTATCGTTGCGGATAGCCATAACCATCTGTTGGCGGATTTCCATCATATCATTGCCGATGGCACAACGCTAGCGCCGCTATGGAGCATAAACGACCTTAAGGCTGCATTGAACGACGAGCAACTGCAACCTGACGACTACAGCATCCTGCAATATGCCGAAGAAGAGCAATTGTCCTTTCTGTCAGAAGGTTACGCCCGCGCAAAGGCATATTATGCAGAGAAGTTTTCTGGGGTTTCCTTCACTGATATTTCCGAGATAGGCAAGTCGCCTTTCGGCAATCAAATTATATGTTCAGAGCAAATAGATGCCGCACAGGTGGAGGAGTGGGGTAGAGCGAACGGCGTGACAAGTAACCTCTTGTTCATGGCCGCTTATGCCGTTGTGCTGTCTCGCTTCAGTGGCGAAGAGAAGGTGGCGTTCTGCACGTTGAATCATGGTAGGACAGACCGTCGTGTGCGAAGCATCTATGGCATGTTCGTTAAGAACGCACCGGTGATGGCTGATGTCTCTCCTTCGAAAAATGTGCTCGATTTCGTGAAAGAGCAGCGTCGTGAATTGATGTCGGCTGTTCGTTATGCTGCTTATCCTATAACTCATTTCTGCCGTGACCTAAACATTCCGCTTTGTACAGTCTTCGCTTTCCAGGGTGCAGAGATGCATGAATACATTGATTTTGACGAAGAGCGGGTTAAGGCAACGCAATTGCCTCACGGACTTACTGACGAAGAACTTGCCTGCATGGTCTATACTTCAGGTGGTGATTATGAAATTCGTCTCATGGCTAGCGATGGCCTTTACTCGGAATCACGACTTGGATCGTTCGCAAAAGCTGTTCTTGTTTGCGTAAGAAACATCATGCGTAACCCGCAGCAAACCATTGGTGAACTGCAGATTGTTGACGAAGAAGAACGCGCCGAATTGCTTAAGTTAGGGAGTACGGCGGCAATTGAAATAGATGACGATGATTCTTTCATCAATCTTTTCCTCGATCAAGTAGGAAAGACCCCTGACGCAATTGCCGTTGTTGATGAAACTGGCAGTTATACCTATGCGGAACTTGAGCGTGAATCAGCGCGCTATGCGGAGCTATATTCCGAGAATACTTTCATCTGCCTTCCTACACATCGCAACAAGGATTTCCTTGCCCGTGCCATTGGCATAGAACGTGCCGGATGTGCGTATGTGCCGGTGGATGTGGATCTGCCGAAAGAGCGACAGCAGTTCATCATCGACGATGCCGACGGTAAACCTTGTCTAGAAGGAACTGCATATATGATTTACACCTCGGGCACAAGCGGTCGGCCGAAAGGTGTCATCATTTCGCATCGTGCCAAGGCAAATCTCATTCGCTTCATAGCCCAGGAATGGCACTTGAACGAGAAAAGTCGCATCAGCTGTCATTCGTCGTTCGCCTTCGATGCTTCGGTTGAGGATCTCTTTCCTGCACTTACGGTTGGCGGTACGGTCTATATAGTGCCTGAGAAAGTACGCATGGACTTGCCTCTGCTCTATAATTATATATGTGAGAACGGCATCACAGGCGGTTGCTATACAACGCAGTTCGGACAGCTCTTGTTGCAGCATTATCCAGACCTTCCGGTTGAATACCTTGTCGTAGGCGGCGAGAAAATGACGCAAAATCCAGACTGCCGTACACGACTAATAAACACTTACGGTCCGACGGAATTCACGGTTGATGCCACTTTCTACGAACTGGAACATGGCAAGTATTATGAGAACATTCCTATCGGTAGGCCGCTGCCAAACACTTCCGCTTTCATTCTTGACCGTCAAGGCAATCTCTTGCCGCGTGGAGTTGCTGGCGAACTCTGCCTTTCCGGCATTCAAATGTCAGATGGCTATTGGAATCAGCCGGAACTTACATCAGAGAAATTCAATGAATATTACCGCACAGGCGATCTCTGTCGTTGGAATTCCGACGGACAACTTGAATACATCTGCCGTCTGGATCGTCAGGTGAAATTGCGTGGATATCGCATTGAACTTGCTGAGATAGAGCGTGTTGCGATGCTTTGTGAAGAGGTGATGCAAGCTGTTGCTGTCTTGAAGAACATAGATGGCACGGAAAGGATTGTTCTCTATGTGCAGATGTCTGGCGAAGCATTAGGCAGAACAGATGAAACGACCATAAAAGCGGAAATCAACAGGCGTATGCGTGCTACCTTGCCTTCCTATATGTGTCCTGATATTTTAGCCGTACTGGATGAAATACCAATGACAAGTAACGGCAAGACTGACTTGGGTTCACTGCCTCTACCTGCAGTGTTCTCATCTAAGGAGGGCGCTCTTCCTGTTACCGAAAACGAACGCAAACTTTGCACCATATTCGCGGCAGTACTTGGCAGGGAGACTTACTATGCTGATGATGATTTCTGGTTTTGTGGAGGAACTTCGCTGCTTGCCATTCGTGTTGTTATGGAAGCGGCTAATAGCGGTTTGAAATTTACGTATCAAGAGTTCTTTGACCATCCTACACCTCAACTCCTGGCAGCATTCATCGATGGAAATCGTACGTCTCAGAAGAAGCACAACATCGCAGATTACGACTACACTGCTATTGACCGTCTGTTGACATCATCTGCTTGTATGTTGAACATCCACGAGTTGCAAAACGAGGATGTGCAATCGGATAAAGCTCCTCTTGGCAATGTTCTTCTCTTAGGTGCTAATGGTTTTCTTGGAATACATCTGCTTTACGACTTGCTTCACGATTATGAAAGCAAGATAATATGTGCTGTTCGAGCAGATAACGATGCTGCGGCTTACAGCAGATTGAAGGAAATATTTGAATATTACCATTCGGAACTTCTTGACAACTATGTAGATAGACTGTGTGTCGTTGCTTTTGACATAACCGATAGATCGTCATTCCATAAACTCGCGTTGCTGCACATTGACACTGCCATAAACTGTGCTGCCAATGTACGTCATTTTGCAAAGACCGGTGAAATAGAAGCGGTCAATTATTATGGTTTGCTGAACATCCTGGACTTCTGCAAGCAACAAGGAATCATGCTTGTTCACGCTTCAACGACAA
>JAKSLI010000087.1 GCA_024401305.1 Bacteroidaceae bacterium
GAAGAATTCCAGGACTTTGACGACTGGATGGACAAATATCAGCTTCTCATTGACCTTGGTTCCGACCAAGAGCCATTGGCGGAGCAGTACAAAACGCCACAGAACCTCATTGACGGTTGCCAGAGCCGCGTATGGCTTCAGGCAGACTACAAGGAGGATGGCAAGATTTATTTCCAGGCAGAGAGCGATGCACTCATAGTAAAGGGCATCGTGGCACTGCTCATCCGTGTGCTCAGTGGTCACACCCCACAGGAAATCCTTGACGCTGACATGAGTTTCCTCGACGAGATTGGTCTTAAGGACCACCTCTCTCCTACCCGCTCCAACGGACTTCTCGCCATGGTTAAGCAGATAAAGGCATACGCCCTTGCTTTCTCAATGAAATAATAGTCTTAAACGCTCTTTAAACATTAAACTATAAACATTAAACTCTAAGCAAATATGAAATCACTGAAGACACTTGCTGCAATAGCAGTTTCTACTCTTACGCTCTCTTCTTGCGGCGGACTCGGACAGGGGCTCGGCGGATTCGGTACTACTGCAGGTACTACTAATCAGGGTAGCATCCTCGGCGGTATCCTCGGAGCTGTGACAAACGGCGACGCTCTCGGAAATATTCTCGGCAGCGTTATCGGTCTTGATAAGATGACAGAAGAGACAATCGTTGGCACATGGTACTACAACCAACCTGGCGTTGCCTTCACAAGCGACAAGCTTCTTGCAAAGGCTGGCGGTGAGGTTGTTGCTTCCCAGATCAAGCAGAAGCTCACTACTTACTACAACAGCGTAGGCATCAAGAGCAGCAACACAGCTTTCCAGTTCAGCCCAGACCACACATTCACAGGCAAACTTCTCGGCACGCCTATAAGCGGTCAGTGGAGCTATAACGCAAGTACTTCACAGCTCACAATGAAGACCATGCTCTTCACTCTCACTCCAAACGTAAAGCGTTGCACAGCAGGCATGAGCATCCTCTTCGAATCAAAGAAACTCCTCACAGTCCTTCAGACAGTAGCTGCTGTCAGCGGCAACTCAACCATCCAGGGCATCGGCGAACTCAGCACAAACTATGACGGCGTCCGCATGGGCTTCGACATGAGCAAATAATCCAACCACTTTTGGGTCAAACTTTAAAAACATGTGCCGCAGGCTAATTCCTCACGGAAAACCTGCGGCACATTATATATAATAAACAAACAATATTAAGTGGGAGTATTGAGTAATGAGTAATGAGTAATGAGTAATGACTAATGAGGGATGAACGCCGAGTCACTCTAGTCATTGCTCAGCAGTCAATCGTCAATAATCATAATCCTCATCATCATCGAAGACAGGACCACCGTATGTTGGTGTCATTGCCAAGTCAACATTCACACGAGTTGCATAACTATGAAGTGGTTGTACCGTTTGACCATTAGAAACCTTCAGCAACATTGGCTCCACCTTTAGACGATGAACATTTGTTGCTGGCGAGATATATGTTTTCTTTTCCATTTTTCGTTATCCTTACTTTTTGAGATATTTCTTTCCGTTTACGATATAAAGTCCAGGAGTCATCATATTATCTACACGACGACCATCGATTGTATAGATGCCGGTTTCTGTAGGTATCTCCTTCTTTGTTTCAAACACAGCCTGGATTCCTGTGGTATCATCGCCATCGAATGTAATTCCGACGAACTCAGGTGCTTTGTATTTCTTTTCTTCTGGCACACGTCCGTCGCCATCCTTCAGCTCATCGAACTCACTACAAAGAATGTATGCCACGCCACGACGAAGGTTACCACCTTCAAGGTTACGATAGAAACCTACACCGTTAGGACCTGAGGCAAGGATATATACATCGCCATCTTCTGGAGCATACTCTGGGTTATTGTTGCCCTTGAGAAGGTTATCCTCAATCTTTGGAAGATTCTTTGTTCCTGCATATCCACACCAATTGAACTTGTAATCGCCTGGTACATCTGTCTCAAGATAGATACCCTCATTGTTTGGGATAAGTACATTGCCATTGGCATCTGCCTCAATCTCAGAGAACTCCACGTAAGCCTTATTGTTAACCTTGAACACGCGAGTTGCCTTATATGCAGTAAGTCCCTGAGGAGCAATAACATCATAGTTAGGACAGAAAGTGGCTTTCTTTGCTCCGCCAATCTTGCAAACATCGAATGCGTGAGACTTTGAAGCTTTCAGCGTTGTGTATTTTATGCCTTTGACCAAGACATCCTCGACCGCTTCAAACCAGATGTCTTCAAGATAGTCTTCCTCAGCACACTTCCATTGACCTGAAGTATTGCCGTTGGTCAGCGTACCGCGCTCACCGTCAACAAGTTTCAAGGCGCAACCATTCTTTGTGAATATTTCAACTTCCCTAAGCAAATAGAGGTCTGGAAGGCGATCTGGACAGAACACGCGGAGTATGTCACCCTTCTTCATGCGGATATAACGGTCCTGCTCAGTTCCCATAACACGTGGATCACCAGTGAAATTCAGGGAAACATACTGCTGTGTAACCTGGAAATGACCGTCCATGCCACCAAGTCGGTAGCCTTCCTCCGAGTTAGCCTGAGAAGAATCCCATGGAATGAAATGCTTTCTCCAATAGTCATCGCTACCAAACTGGATGTCATTATATTCAGGATTAGGCAGGAAAGCATTAGTATCCCACTCGAGATTGATTGACTTGCAAGTGAAGTCACCACCTCCAGTGATATAAAGTCCACCTTCCTTCAAGGCATTAAAGAGCTCAGCATCAAGACGATACCACGCAACAGCCATGCCTGCAGGACAGTTGAAAGTCTGGAAAGGGGTACGAACTGTGTAGAAATACCCCTTATATTTGTCGGTTGCAGCTGGATCCAAGGTGACACGCTTTCCGTTAGCGCCACCATTGTAGAAATCGACGAGGAGCTTTACCTCCACATCTGATGCAACGCGGAGAACGAGATAAGGATAAACGTCCTTACCGCCCTCAAATCTGGAGTAAACGTTGGCGAAGTTTTCCTTGCCTACAGTTATTTGTCCTGCATTGGCAAAGTTAACATCGCCACTCCAAACAACATCAGCCTTTACGGCAATTGCCATCAGCACGAATGGCAATAAAATCATCAATCTTTTCATCTTTAAGTCTAGTCTAGTTTAGTTTCAGTGTATTGTAGAGAGTGTTGTTAAAGTCTTGGCAAAAGAAAATGGCATCTGAAAACCAACATCCGCTAATTTTAGTCTTTTGAATAGCAGATCATTAATTTCTAGACACCATCCTTCAATTGTTTCTTTATGTCGTCAGGTTTATGTTGTTTGTTACTCTACTGCCTCTTTCGAAATGCGGTGCAAAATTAGTTGTTTTGCTTTGAATGCTCCAAATTTCCGACTACCAAATTCTTCTTCAAATGAAACATCGGCATGTATCAAACGAAACAAGATAATATACGATTTGAAACATCCGATTTTTACCATTCTGCTGATATTCAACAATTTAGACTAAGCAGGATAACTTGATACATTTCTATAAAAATAAAAATACTGAAAATACATCAAGAATTACTATTTATGACAAAATAGTATCAATAATAAGATCGTTTACTCGCCCTAAAAAAACTGTTTTGTAACCGATTAATAATCAAAACATTACAGATGCGTGAAAAAACTCACGGTAAAACGCACAAAAACTCAGCGGGAAACGACCAAAAAAGTATAGAGTTTTTGATCGTTTCCCGCTGAGTTTTTATTCAAAACCGATAGGGTTATGGAAAAAGAGGAGGTTTCTGACAAAATAGTATCATTCATTTTCTGCTTCTTCAGAGCTTACAAGCTTCCAAACGCCAGCAGCTGCAGCAGCACCGATGAACGGTCCGACGATGAATGCCCAAAGCTGAGCGAGAGCTTCGCCACCTTCAAACACAGCAGGAGCGAGAGAGCGAGCTGGGTTGACAGAAGTACCTGTGTAGTGGATGCCTACGAGGTGAATGAGGATGAGAGAGAGACCGATGGCAAGTCCCGCGAGGTTGCCTGCGCCCTTCTTCTCGTCTGTTGTGCCAAGCACTACGAGTACGAAGACGAATGTAAGGATAATCTCAACGATGAGAGCAGCAACAGGACCGTTGGCACATGCGTTAGCACCTGTAGTAGTGCCTTCTGCACCCACCTGCTGAACGAGGAGATAGAGAACACCTGAGCCAATGAAAGCACCTATAGCCTGGAAAATCATGTAGAGAAGCGCATCCTTCGCATTCATTCTGCCTGAAAGGAGGCAGCCGAAAGTGATGGCTGGATTGATATGGCAACCAGAGATGCCACCGATAGCGTAAGCCATTGCAACAACAGCAAGACCGAATGCCATAGATGTACCTACAACAGAGGCAACATCAACACCACAGTTAAGGCTGACAGCTGTACCGCAGCCCATGAGTACGAGCACCATTGTGCCCACCATTTCTGCCAAATACTTTTTCATAGTTTTGATTTTTTAGTTATGTTAAGAGAAGCGGTTACCTATTGGCAACCAGAAGAATCTATTCGAAATAGAATGTGAGGGCTATCATCTTCGTCTGGACTCCAGAGACGCTGGTAGCATATTTTCGCATGTTGATATCCTTGAGCGTTTCCGGATGCTTATGGTCGAGGGCATCGATGAGCGAGAACATGAACTTTAGCTCCGGACGAAGCTTGAAGAAAGGCAGGTAGCAGTCGCAACCAAGACCAATTTCCGCGTAGCAGTCGTATGGTTTGAAACGCAGGAACTCATTGTCCTTCGATGTAAGGTTAAGCATCGGATTGATACCAGCCATGACGTATGGGCGAGCGTTGTTCAGACGGTTTGAGGCTGCGATAAGTTCCACTGGTGCAGCTACATATATCGACTTCATGTCCTGGAGTTCCTTTTTCAGAGTGCCTTCCGGTGTCTTCTCTGAATGGTTGATGAAGCGAAGGCGCTTGTTGCCGAAGTAGAGCGTAGGGGCAACGCGGAGGGCGAAGTTGTTGTTCAGTCGTGTCTCGCCAAGCACACCCACATGAAAACCGAGGTCGTAAGCGTCCTGATCGCACGAGATAATCTGTTCCTGCTGCGTCCCGTCGTCAAAAGTGATGAGTTGCGGACCCACATTGTTCAGTTCCACATCCTGCGTATGTGCTCCCACAAGCACTCCGAAATGAAATTGGCGGAGATCTGCGTATGGACGATTCTGCACTTCCGTATGTTGCGCAAAAACGGAAGTACACATTATTATATATAAGAGGAGTAGGAGTTTCTTCATGACTTTCTGGTGTAAAGTGTAAGGTTTAATGTGTAAAGGACGTGTTCTATAAACGTAAAACCTTAAACATTAAACATTAAATATAAAACGTGAATGATGTTTTTTTAGTATAAATAGCGGTATCTCATTTGCATTTTTAACGCAAAATAAGGTACAAAAGGGGATTTTTTTGCAAATAAACCTAAAAAAACATACCTAATACTAGGTATTTTCAAAATTAGTTGTACCTTTGCACAGCAGAATATCTAACAAACTCTTAAAAAATCATACAACTATGGCTTACGTAATTTCTGACGATTGTATCGCATGCGGTACTTGTATCGACGAATGTCCAGTAGGAGCTATCTCTGAAGGCGACAAGTATTCAATCAACGCTGACGAATGTACAGAGTGCGGCACTTGTGCTGACGCTTGTCCATCTGAGGCTATCAGCCTTCCATAAGGAAAACGGCTAAAAGGATAAAAAACAGGAGACTGGCGAATGTCGGTTTCCTGTTTTTTATTGTACACACACAAGTTTTGGGGCTTTTATTTTGATATTTGCAAATATATCTTTAATTTTGCAGCAGTATGAAGAAATGTAACCTATTGTTTTTACTCGCTATCGTTTGCCTGCAAAGCATCTCCGCCTATGCAGAAGACACCGACACGATAGCCTCTGAGTCGGCGAAATACAAGCTCTTTTCGCCACTTACCTATTCTCCTTCAGTAATAGACAATGTCTTTGATTTCAACAAACCTGCAAGCGGTTTCGCCAACAATTCGGACGATGCCGCCGACCTCGCCCTGCTCAACATCTACCTGAACAGGCCGGATCTTGTACAGGTTACCGAAGACGACCTTGAGGACGCTACGGATGTTGCCGTGAATGTGCGCAAGCCTGTTGAGAACAAGCCTGAGATAAAGGAGGAAAAAATCGACGTACTTGACGATATAGTGACTGTTGGTCCAACGAATATCGTTGTGGAAAAGCCGAACTTCTGGAAGATTAAGGGCGACTATAACCTGCAGTTCCTCCAGAACTATGTATCGGGCAACTGGTACAAGGGTGGCGAAAGCAGCTATTCGTTCGTGGCAAGTGGTACGCTTGAAGCCAACTACAACAACAAGCAGAAGGTTACATGGGACAACAAGCTGGAGGCACGCCTTGGTTTCCAGAACACTCGCGGCGACACTCTCCACCAGTTCAAGACATCGGAAGACCTCTTGCGTTACACTGGCAAGCTCGGTATCCAGGCCACAAAGAAATGGTATTACACCGTACAGCTCCTCGCCTACACACAGTTCACAACCGGCTATAAGTCGAACAATCCAATGGTATTCTCCGACTTCTGCTCACCTCTTAACGTGAACCTCTCTATCGGTATGCAGTACAAGGTCGAGGCGCTCAAGAAGAAGCTCACCGGATCAGTGATGATTTCTCCTTTGGCATACAACTTCCGCTATGTGGGTCGTTCCGCTCTCTTGAGCAGCTATAACATAGAGGACGGACATACGCTGCACGATTTCGGTAGCTCGCTTACTGCCGACGTCACATGGAAGTTCTCCGACAACATAAAATGGAAGAGCCGCTTCTACACCTTCACATCATACCATCGCGTTGAAGCTGAATGGGAAAACACCTTCACATTCTCTTTCAACAAATACATCTCTACGAACCTCTTCGTCTTCCCACGCTTCGACGACGCAAGGAAACGTGATGCTGACTACGGCTATTTCCAGCTTAAGGAATATGCTTCCCTCGGATTCAACTTCTCATTCTAAAATATGCCCGCAAGCATTCTATTCTTATGAAAAACTTACTATACCTTATCCTATCTGCCGCATTCTGCCTTGTTCCGCAAGCAATGAATGCCGACAACGACAGCAATCCGCTTAAACTATGGTACAACCGCCCTGCCACTTACTGGGAGGAAGCATTGCCTTTGGGCAACGGTCGTCTCGGTGCCATGGTCTATGGCGGCGTCACTCACGAGGAACTCCAACTCAACGAAGAGACCATCTGGACCGGTTCCCCTTACAACAACACAAATCCCAACGCAAAGGATTCGCTCGCAAAGATTCGCCAACTCATCTTCGAAGGCAGAAACGACGAAGCGCAAAAGCTCTGCGGACCTGCCATCTGCTCTCCACGCGGCAACGGCATGGCATACCAGACAGTGGGCTCAGTTCACCTCGACTTCAATATCAAGGGTCTCAAGGAAGACAATGACTCTGCCTTCCTTGCCAATGATGCCAAGGCAAACTACTATCGCGACCTCAACATATCGAACGCCATTGCCACTACCCGCTTCACGGCTGGCGGCGTCACTTACACTCGCGAAGCATTCTCAAGTTTCAAGGACAACATCATCATCGTTCGCCTTACTGCGTCGAAGAAGGGCTGCATCTCATTCACTGCACGCTACACTACTCCATACGAGAAGGGAAACTATGCCATCTCGCACGACAAGAACATCCTTCGTCTCGACGGAAAGGCTGATCAGCATGAAGGCGTTCCTGCTTCTGTGGAGTTCACTTCGCTGCTTCGTCCACATATCAAGGGTGGCAAGATCACTACGACAGACAATTCCATCACCGTAACGAAGGCTAATGAGGTCATACTCTACATCTCTGTTGGCACTAACTTCAAGAACTACAAGGATGTTTCTGGCGACGCTCATACCGAGGCAATGAAGCTTCTGCGCAATTCGTATGGCGTGGACAATGAGTATAACTACGCAAAGAACAGTCACATAGAGCTTTACAAGAACTACTTCGACCGCGTACAGCTCAACCTCGGCGAGGACACAAACAAGGCAATGCCTACGAACAAGAGAGTGGAAAACTACTCAAAGAAGAACGACCCTGCCTTTGCCGCTCTCTATTTCCAGTTCGGTCGCTATCTCCTTATATGCTCTTCACAGCCGGGCGGACAGGCTGCCAATCTTCAGGGTATATGGAACTATCAGCGCTATGCTCCATGGGACGGAAAATACACTACCGACATCAATGTTGAGATGAACTACTGGCCTGCAGAGCCTACAAACCTTGAGGAAATGAACGAGCCTATGCTTCAGCTCATCAAGGAGTGTGCAGAGCAAGGCAAGCAGACTGCGGAGATGTACGGTTGTCGCGGTTGGACTCTCCACCATAACACCGACATCTGGCGCTCCACAGGTGCTGTTGATGGTCCGGATTGGGGCATCTGGCCTACTTGCAACGCTTGGTTCTGCCAGCATCTCTACGACCGCTACCTCTTCAATCTCGACAAGGATTACCTCGCTGAGATCTATCCGCTCATGAAGAGTGCGTGCGAGTTCTACATCGACTTCCTCGTGAAAGATCCTAAGTCTGGCTATCTCGTTGTTGCTCCATCATACTCTCCGGAGAACACTCCTAAGGTAAACGGCAAGCGAAGCTACCGCGTCGTGGCTGGTGCAGCAATGGACAACCAGATGGTTCGCGACCTTATGCAGAACACCATCGCTGCTGCAAAGGAAATGGATGAGAGCGCAGAGTTCATCGACTCACTCCAGAACATCCAGGACCAGCTCGCTCCTATCATGGTAGGTCGCTGGGGACAGGTTCAGGAATGGCTTGAGGACTACGACGATCCTCGCGACAACCACCGCCACACATCACACCTTTGGGCACTTTTCCCAGGCAATCAGATAAACTACTACAAGACTCCTGAGCTCCACAATGCTGCCATCAAGACTCTTGAAGGTCGCGGCGACCACTCTACAGGTTGGTCTATGGGATGGAAGGTTTGCTTCTGGGCACGACTCCTCGACGGCAACCATGCCCACAAGATCATAATTGAGCAGATGAATCCTTGCTACGGCAGGGGTCACGGACAGATGGGCGGCACATATCCTAACCTCTTCGATGCCCACCCACCATTCCAGATTGATGGTAACTTCGGCTGCACTGCCGGCATTGCAGAGATGCTCGTTCAGAGCCACACCGACGAGATTCACATCCTTCCTGCCCTCCCTGATGTATGGAAGGACGGAACAGTGAAGGGTCTTCGCCTCCGTGGCGGCTTCGTTCTTGAAGAACTCACATGGAAGGACAAGGTGCCTACAGTAATCCATATCCGCAGCAACGCAGGCAAGACATTACGCCTCCGCATAGGCGATAAGGTGGTGGAAAAGGAAACTCATCCAGGCGAAGAACTATACCTATAGTTTCGCAAGAGGCTAAAGGCTAAAAGCTAAAGGCTGAAGGTCCCATCCGGATGGCTAAAGCCTTTACCCTTTAGCCTTTACTCTTTAGCCTCAACTTTTGTAATTTCAAAAGTTGAATAAATATGACAATAATCAATTAATCCCTTGATTGTCGTTTCATGTTCTTCATTTATCATTAAAAAGTATTACCTTTGCATCCGCAAAATGCGCCTCTGGCGTATATGCACCTCGTGATTGGACTATGGTGTAATGGTAGCACAACAGGTTTTGGTTCTGTTTGTGGTGGTTCGAATCCGCCTAG
>JAKSLI010000088.1 GCA_024401305.1 Bacteroidaceae bacterium
AAGTCAATAAACGCATATTTGTCAATAAATTATACTTATAATACTTATGTATAGAGTGTAATTCGTGCAATTCGTGTTCGAAAATAAAACTTTAAGTGGTCAATTTGGTTTAATTATAAATATAAATTAGGTTGAATTTGCGGTTAAAAATATAATCAGTGGTTCATGTGCCTAATTGTATATCATTGCTAAAAACTAAAGGCTACAGGCTAAAGGCAGCCTGCGGTTTGAAAGCTTGCTGCTTGCGAAACTAGTTAGTTTGCCATCCGCAACGCTACCGAGAGGTGCCTGCGGATGGTTTTTTGGTGTTTTTGTTCCATATAATAATCACGCTAAAAAAAAATATCTTAGCGTAAACTTGCGTAATTCAAATAAATAGAGTAATTTTGCATTTGCTAAGTGATACCGCTATGAAAACTAACTACGACCAGATTGTTCAGGAGGCTGCCGACAAGGTTTTCGCCTCGATGGAGTACAGAGTGCAGCCAGAGCAGCTGCAACAGTTGAAGGATGCCTTCGAATTTGCACGCGATGCCCACAAGGAGCAGCGCCGCAAGTCGGGCGAACCGTACATCATCCACCCTATTTCCGTGGCTATGATAGCCGCAGAGGAACTGATGCTCGACACAAATTCCGTGACGGCTTCCTTCCTTCATGACGTCGTAGAGGACACGCCATATACCATAGAGGACATCAAGGAACGCTTCGGCGATGACGTGGCGTATCTCGTTGACATGGTTACGAAGCGCAAGAAGGACTCCTATCGCATGTCGAAGCAGGTGGATAACTACGAGCAGCTCCTAGAGTCGGTGCAGTATGACATTCGCGCACTGATGGTGAAGCTTGCCGACCGCCTTCATAACATGCGTACGCTCGACTCCATGCGCCCTGACAAGCAGATGAAGATTGCCGGTGAGACCGACTATTTCTATGCTCCGCTAGCAAACCGTCTCGGACTCTTCGACGTAAAGACAGACCTCGAGAACCTCTCCTTCAAGTTCCGCTGTGGCTTGGAATACACCGACATTGTGCTTATGCTCGACAAGGACATGAAGGACAACAAGGAGCGCCTGAAGGTGTTTACCGATAAGATAGAGCAGATTCTTTCCGACAATGGCATCACGGCGCGTGCGGAAGTGTTCTGGCGAAAGCCTTACAGTCTCTGGCGTAGGATGAAGAATCAGGAGAAGGACTTCTGGCACTTGGACAATAGATATTATGTCAGAGTGACTTGGATGATGACCCCTTCCGAATGCTTTTGTCCTCCCCCTGTGGGGGAGTTAGAGGGGGTCGGCTCTGACAAGAATGTCTGCCTCCGCATATACTCCCTCCTCTCTGATGTCTTCCAGGAGAAGCCGGGATCGTTCGTGAACCAGATAGACCAGGCTAAGGAGAACTCATACAAGAGCATCAACATCATGCTGCTTTCCGGCGAAGGCGTATGGGAAGATGTGCAGATATGCTCGGAGAAGATGGTCAACGAATCGCGCTTCGGTTGTCTTGCCGAGGTGGCAGAACGCGCCATCACTCGCCATGTGGGCAATGACGTAAGCCATGAGAATGTCACACAGTGGCTCGAGAAGTTCCGCAAGATACTCAAGGAAATAGCCACTGAGTCGGAGGGACAGCAGTTCATTGAAAGCGTCAAGACATCGCTCTATTACGACGATGTGCTCATCTTCACGCCAAAGGGACAAGGCATAATAATGCCAAAGGGTGCCACAGCCCTCGACTTCGCCTTCGAACTCCATTCTGACATCGGCATGCACGCCAAGTATGCACGCATAAACGGCAAGCTCTCTTCCATAAAGACAGAGCTGAAGCGTGGCGACTGCGTGGAGATTGGTGTTGACGAGAACTATTCTCCTAAGGCAGAATGGCTCAACCATGTCTGCACCTTCAAGGCAAAGCGACACCTACGCCGCCATTTCGCGGCACAGCTTGCCAAGCAGCAGTTCAACCGCTGTCCACACTGTCTGCCACTCCCAGGAGGAGAGACTATCGGTTTCCGTGACGAAGACGGCAGCATAACGATGCACCGCCGCAACTGCCCGGAGGCAATACGCTTGGCTTCGAAGCTTGGTGACTCCATCGTCGATACACCTTTCCCAGAGGATCCGGACGCACAATATCCTGTCAGCATAACCATAAAGGCTATAGACCGCTACCATTTCCTCATCGATGTCGTTGACATGATAACCAACGATCTCCATCTCTGCATCGATTCGCTCCACACCGTCACACGCGACGACATCGTTGACCTCACAGTAGTGTTCTTCGTTCATTCCGTTCGCGAACTCGTCCTCTCCATGAAGCAGCTCTACACGATAGACGGAGTTGATGAGGTTCGTCAGAATCTTGCATAAACAACTAGTGTGTCCAGTTTGTGGTTCTGGTTTAGTTAGGATTTTCAGTAGGATTTTTGGTTAAGATTTTGAGAAGCTATGCTTCGACCATCTAAATACTATCGTTGAGATATTTTCTGTAAGATTTTAAGTAAAGATTTTAAAATCATAACAAAAAATCTTTTTGAAAATAATGCAATGTATTGATATTGAGGTCGCTGCGCTCAAAATCTTATTGAAAATCTCACTAAAAATCTTTACTGATAACTATACACCCTAATAAACAACAGCCCCAGCAATACAATCGATTGCTGGGGCTGGTTGTTTATAGGTGAGAGCTAAAAGGTAAAAGCTCTTACATCTTAACTCTTACCACCTTTGTGCCGTTCTTGATGATGATGCCCTTTGTGTTAGAAGAAACACGCTGGCCAGCGATGTTGTAGTATGAGGTTTCAATGGTTCCAGAAGTTTCAATGGTTTCAATGCCTGTAGTTTCACCGACAGTGAGAGGTGCGGACATTTCAGAGAGTGCTCCGTGCTCATTGACTGACTGCACTGTTACGACATCGCCCTTAGTGGCTGTGAACTGTGCTTCTGTTGGGAATGCGACAGGCTTGCCATTGACTGTCACGACATAGCAGATTGCGTATTCGTCGGTTGTCCAAGTGACAACACCGCTAGTCTCAGAGAGTACTGGTACGGCAGTCTTCTCAACGATAGCCTGTGGATTCCAGAATCCCTTTGCGCTTGTTGTCTTGTCGCCAGCCATAACATTTGCGATAGTATATTGCGCTGCCTCTTCGTCTGTGAGGAAGTTCTTTGCAGTGCCATAGACCTTCTGGCCATTGCTGTCAGTGTAGTAGTATTGAGAGATGGACTCGTTAGAGAGTTGAACGCCATTGCGATCCCAGATGTCATAGACAGCCCAGAGCTTTGGCAGTCCACCCATAGTCTCGCTCCAATAGCCCTTGATAGGCTTCACCTCCATCTGTGTGTGGAGGAAGACTGTCATAGGAGCATTGTGCCAAGGACGACCGAGAGAGATCTGGAAGTCTTCTGGAGAAGCTGCGTATGTAGTAGTGATGCGAGTCTTGTTGAAGACATAGCCCCAACGAGTTCCTTCTGGATGGTCAGGAGCTACGATCCATCCACCTGACTTGCGGTTGATGTTCAGGGTACAGTTCTCGAACCATACATCGCCATTGCCATAGATGAAGTCAACGCCACCCTCGATGATGGAATTGTTGAAGAACTGGCGGTTGTAGAGTCCGTTGCTCTTGTAGGTATCCTGGTAAGAACGAGCATTGATGCCGTCGAACACAACGCGGTCGGCAGTGATGTTCATGGAGAGAGCCTGAGGACCTTCCATCTTCTTGATTGTCCAGTTCTCGTTGTCGAGAGTGATGCCCTGCATGAAGAAGTCTGTACCGCCATCCTGTACCTCAAGGGTAGCGCCAGCATTTACATGATACCAAACATGAGAAGCATCGCCGTTTATAGCACCATCGAGACGGTCGGTAGCGATAGTCACCTTGTCAACAGCCTGACCGATGAGGTGGATGTTTGGTTTGTTTACATAGATGAGTCGGCAATCGTCATACTTGTTTTTGCCGCCAGGAATCTGCTCTGTAGGAGCACCTGAGCCAGTGGCAGAAGTAGTGTAGCGTGTACCGTAGCTTGCAGAGAATGTCTCGTTAGGGTCGTTGTAGTAACCTTCCTTAATATAGATAAGGTAAGGCTTGTCGTTTACAGAAGGAGCCTCGTCGATGGCATCCTGGATGTAGCGATACTGTGCAGGCATTTCGGCAGTAGCGTCAATCTTCTTCACTTCGAGAGAGTGGTCAACGATGGCGTTGAAAGTGCGTGCCTGTGGCTTCTGGCGATCCATGATAGTGAAGCTGATAGAAAGAGCGTCAGCAGAGTTGCCTGACTTGTCCTCCACGAAGCCCTTAGGCATAGCGAATGTGTAAGTCTTGCCATACTCAAGGTTCACATACTGGAACGATACAGAGCGTGAGTTCCACTGTGGAGCAACCTCCTTACCGTCCAGGGTAGCAGTAGCACCAACAACGGAACCAGCCTGGATACGCTCGTCGTAAGAAACAGTGATAGTACCAGTAGCAGGAACATCTGTTGCACCGTCAGCAGGGATTACCGACTTGAGGACTGGAGCCTGCTCGTCTTTCTCAACCTCAGCTTCGCCGAGAACATACATATTGCCGAATCCCGACTCGGAGTTGCTTGCGTAGCGCATGCCTTCGAATGTCTTATCGAAAGCGTATGATGTGCCGGCAGGTGTATCGCCAACACCGGTGAAGCGAACATAAACGAGATCCTTTCCTACAGCATCGGCAGGGAGAGTGACAGTGACAGGAGTCTGTGTGTTTGCTGTTACATCCCACGCTGCACCTTCAAGGTCTGTGAATGCAGTTCCGTCAAGAGAGTACTGAGCCTTCCAATTCTTTGAAGCGGCATTCTTTGCTGCCATGTCGCACTCGATGCGAGCAGAAATGAAGCCCTTGGTAGAGAACTGATACTGCCAAGCGATGTCGGTAGTGTTGTAGCCGTTCTGGTAGAGACCGTTGATAGTAGGGAGCACAACGCTCTTGCGGTTGCGTACTACGGGAGTAGAGCCTGCGCCCTTCAATGCAGTGCCATTGTCAACGCGAACAACCTGTGCAGTAGCATTGCGCTGGTCGTCCCAAGTGAGGTCGGCAGCGAAAGGATATGTAATGCGGTCGGCATAGCCCTCAACAGCGCTTGCGTCGAATACGGCGATGAAGTCCTGAACCTCGAAGTTTGCCTTGAGGTCAACATTGCCCTCGATAGTGATGGTGCGCTGTGCAGTAGTGACTCCATCGCTCCAAGAGAGGAACTTGAGAATCTTTGATTCGTTGGCAGTGAGAGTAACTGTCTCGCCAGCCTCGTACATGCCATTGTGCTCGTTAGGAACGATAGTGATGCTGCCGAGAGAGCGCTCTGCATCGTTCACGCAAGCAGTCTTGAGAGTGTATGTAGGGACAGCCTCAAAGACAGCCTTGATGTCCTTGTCGGCATCCATTGTAATGGTTGTCTTTGCGTCAGTGGAGATGGAATTGCCAGCAGCATCCTGCCATTCCACGAACCTATAGCCGAAGTTCTTCTTTGCAGTGAGAGTGACAGCCTTGCCTTCGTCAAACTTTACGCCCTCAGGGTCGATGATGATAGAACCGGCGCCTTCAGGAGTAACGGAAGTGTTGAGAGTGTATTTGGTAGTCTTCTGTGCAGTAGAGAATGTTGCATTGATAACAAAGTCCTTGAGAGCATAGTAAGTTGCAGAACTGCCTGAGTACCAAGGCATGAGGAAATAGATGTCGCCTGTGAGTCCCTGGAGATTTGTATTCTGCGAAACATCTTCAGTGTATTGGCACTTGTCGCCGCTTTCAACATTTGCAGCGTGGTTTCCGCTTTCGTAGAGTGCGCTGCCGGCAAGGCTTGCCTTGACGACGAACTTGCTTGTGAGAGTATTCTTTACGCCATAGATATCAGACATGATGCTTGAAACATTCATCTGCTGACCTTCAGGGATAGATACCTTGAAGCCCCAGTAGAACTTGTCGTTGTAAGCATTCTGGACACCTACCTTGTCAACATTATAGTAGTTGCGCCATACATTGGCAGCAGTGTAGGCAGTGCTCTTGTTACCATGATAGATGGTTTGGTTTGTGCCAGGATAGTCGCAAGTAGAGATCTGCTCTACGACAACGCCAGGAGGAAGATCGCCCATGACCTTCTCCTGACCTTCAGCGAATGTAGTGCCGTTGAGTTCACGACCGATACCGAAAGAAGCTTCTATGGCAGAGTTTGAGAGAGTGCCGTGGATGTTAAGGTCTGCAAGACAGAGATATTTGCCTGTAGCAACCTTCGACTGATTGTTATACCAAGGGTAGAAACGGATGTAAAGAGACTCGCCTTCCTCAACCTTGGCAGTCACCTTAGCCTCTACGGACATAGGAGTCTTGGCAGTCATGGCAACCTTTTCGCTGATGAGCTTCTGGTCAGAGAAGTCAGATTTTGTAGCGTAGTAAGCATGGTAGCTTACGCCACTACCGCCCTGACCAGCTACAGTGAAGGAAATCTTGTCGGCATAGAGCACCTTTCCCTCAGGAACGGTAATCTTGAACTGAGTGTAACGAGTTGAAACCTCATCGATTTCGTTTGCAGGCCATTCGCCATTGGTAGTAGTGAGGAGCTGCATCTTCACCGGATTTGTTTCTCCGATATTGCCATACTGCTTGATGGAGAGCTCAGAGAGTGTCTGGTCAGCAGCTGTCACGAGAGTGTTTTCGGCAGCTTTTCCATCGGCAGTAAGAGGGTATGTAACGGTAACATCGTCGCCAGACATAGCCATACCTTCAAGCTTGAGGTCGATAGACTTGCTGTTTGTACCGTCTGTTGCTGTGAGAGTACCGGTGAGTACGCCCGACATTGCTGTAGCGCGAACGGCGATGCTTCCGATGAAAGTAGAGTTAGTGTAAGGAACTTCAATGCTCTGCGACCAAGAAGTCTTGTCGGCAGAAACCTCGAAACCTTCTGATACACTGAAAGTTAAGTTGCCTGTCTCAGGAGTAAGACCGAAAGCAGAGAGACTATAGTCAGCGATAATCTCGGAACCGACGAATGCCTTGCCCATATCGCCAGAATCAGGAGTGAAGTTCATCTCGTTGCTGATAACAAGGTCCTTTGCAAGACCTTCAAGTACTGCCTTCTTTTTTGCGTCAGTCTCGCTAGCGGCACGCATCTGGAGGAGCTTGGCAAACTCACGACCTACTATAACGGCACCCTTCTCGTTGAGGTGAGTCTTGTCACCACTGCAGAAAAGCTGCTCAGTGCAAGCTGCATCGCCGTATGAGAGATAGAGATCCTTCGTTACCTCCGTGAGGTCGAGGAAAGGAACATCGTCGTATGAATCTGCGACATTCTTTGCCTGGACAACATAGTCGTAAGTGTTGTCGGAAGCAGGAACCTTTTGGTTCTCAAGGAGCTGTCCATCCTTGATGACATTGAACTTGTCGCCAAGGTCATGCTGTCCGTTGCGCTGGATAGTGTTTCCACTGAAATATTTGCGGCAGATAGGACCTACAACGATAGGTGTCACGCCCATAGCCTTTGCCTCATCAATATATGCTTTGATGTAGGTCTTGAATGTACCGGATGCTGTTGTGCCACGATAGTCAACGGCAGCAGCCTCTGCTGTCATGCCTTTTGATTTGTAGTAGGCAATGAGTTCGTCGCCGTCGGTACCTGTTGTTTTCTCATCGTTGTGAGCAAACTGAATGAGGAGATAGTCGCCAGCTTGCATCTGGTCGCTGCCACCCTTGGCAAGTGTAGGCCAGTAGGCTGACTCCTTGTAGAATGATTTGCTTGAAGCACCCGACTTGGCGCGGTTGTTCACCTTGACATTCTCGGCATTGAAGAACTGCTGCAGGAATTGGCACCAGCCTCGCTTGTCCGTGCTTCCATCTGTGGCGTATGTAGCCATGGTAGAATCGCCAATCGTGTGAACCTTCTTAGGTCCAGCATTGACACTTACCATCGCGGCCATAAGGCACAGGAGGGTAAAAAGATATTTTCTCATAAAATGAATGTAGATGGGTTAGTTATATATCGTCCTTGGCTGCAAAAGTATATATAAAATAGCACAATAAAGAAAATGAAAAATGCTTTTGGATGCAAAATTGTCCGAAAGCATTTATTTAGCTGTTTAAGGTTACCATCCAGATGGAGGTGCGTTAGATTTGTTTTTATGAAAAAGTTAGTGGAAACTATTGCATTAATGAGAAAAAAGCAGTACCTTTGCCGCCGAAAAAGGATCGGGATGTAGCGCAGTTGGTAGCGCACTTCGTTCGGGACGAAGGGGTCGCCAGTTCGAATCTGGTCATCCCGACAGAGTAGAGGTTTCATAAGTTTCATAAGTTTCATAAGTTTCAGAGGTTTCATAAGTTTCAGTGGTTTCATGGAACCTTTTGGATGCAGCGAGGCAAGCGGCAACGGTAGATTGGGCGACAAGGAGTTCCACGATACATATCTGCCAACAGATAATTGGTTCGACCGAATGGAAAGAAGCAAATAATGTGTGGCTTTATGCTGCTCTTCCTGATGAAGTGGATCTGAATCTGCTCTTTCAGGATGCTGAGCAACACAGTAATTAAATACAAAATATGAGAAAAGAAAGCAGACAAATGAGCGCTGAATGGGCGCTTGAGGTGCTGGACAAAGCTCCATACATAACAGTCAGCATGGCTGACGACGAGGGAATGCCATACGGTTTGCCTTTGTCATTAGTACGTACTGACGAGAAAACATTCTACTTCCACTGTGCGCTGGAAGGGAAGAAACTTGACATACTTAGCCACAACCCTCGCGTATGTCTGAGTGCCGTCACCAAGTGCAAGCCGACAGTAGGGCCAAAGGATGGAAGTTTTACGCTCGAATTCAAGTCGGCCATAGCATTCGGAACAGCAGTAATAGTAGAGGATGACACCGAGAAGATTGCCGCCCTGCGCGCCATCTGTGAGCGTTTTCTCCCAAAACACATGGACGCCTTCGAAGCATCCATTGCACGAAGCCTTGGTCGAACCGCTGTAGTTCGCATCACACTGACCGAACCACCTGTAGGCAAGCGCAAGCAGTATGACAAGCAAGGAGAGGAAATGAAGTATGGGAGGATGGAATAATAATAAACAAATAAAGTATAACGTATCTTTCACATAAGTAAACATGATGAACGAAACTCTCGCCCGACTGA
>JAKSLI010000089.1 GCA_024401305.1 Bacteroidaceae bacterium
TAGGCTGGCGTGTCTCTGTATTTCAGTCTTAGCAGCTTTGCAAGGTTATCGCTCGATAGCTGTTCCATGCCATGACGGACATACTGACCGAGCACGAAGCCGAAGAACTCCTGAAGACCCTTCTCTGGTATTAATTGCAGAATCTGTGCCGAACGCTGATCTACGCGCTCTTTTCTTTGCATTGGGTCTATCTCGTAGGCAATAAATTCAAGAACATCAAGCAAATCGCAGTCTTCCTTTGCCATGCGTTTCTGCACATCCTTCAGAAGTTCCATCGAAATGCCTTCTTCTTCCAATCTCTCCAACAGCAGCTGGCGTGTCTTTGGCGTTGACCATTGCTGCTGCAGGTTGTTGGCACTACCGAAGATGCCAGGCAGTTTCTTGAAGAGAATCTTAAGGAATTCGTCTATCGTGATAAGGTTTCCGTCGAACATTACGAACTCGCTCCACGAGGTGTTCCGTCGGATGGACATCACTCTCGATTCACTCAGCCTTACCACGAGGCGGTCTCGTCTTTGACCACCTGGGCAGATGCAAGGCATCAAGCCGCAGACAGGACAAGCCACGACCTCCCCCGACCCCTCCACAGAAGGGGAGTTTTCCTCGCTGCCTCTATCGGAAACAATGCCTGCGCCGGAATCATCTTCAGTGGAATAAGGCTTTGGCTCCCAATCTGGCAGTCCGTCCCACTCCGGGTCTTCAAAGTTCTTTGACGCACCCACGAAGTCATAGACGGTAAAATAGTACTTGTCTTGGAAGAGGCGAGTGCCGCGACCGATAATCTGCTTGAACTCGATGATGTTGTTCACAGGTCTCATCAGTACTATGTTTCTCACATTTCGGGCATCAACGCCAGTCGAGAGCTTCTGCGAAGTAGTGAGCACCGTTGGAACTGTCCTTTCGTTTTCCTCAAAGAGTTTCAGCTGTCGCTCTCCCTCGTCGCCGTCGTTAGCAGTCACGCGGACGCAGTAGAACGGATTCGGCTTCTTTGAGTGGCGGTTTATCATGTCGCGCACTATCATGGCGTGCTGCTGAGTAGCGCAGAATACTATTGTCTTGTCCTCTGGCTTTATCTGTTCAAGCAGTTCAAGCACTCTCACTTCGTCGCGCTCCTTTATCATGATGTTGCCATGATAGAAGTCCGTCTCAGTGTAGATTTTCGTCTTGTCAATCTCTCCCGAAACAACATCATCGTCGCCCTCGTAAGTATAAGTGTCTATCGGAGTCTTGCACTGCTTCACGCGGTAAGGAGTCAAGAAGCCGTCTTCAATGCCTTGCTTGAGAGAGTAGATGTAGAGAGGTTCGCCGAAGTAGCGGTAGGTGTTGGCGTTCTCCTGCTTCTTCGGAGTAGCGGTAAGACCAAGCTGATAGGCTGGCGAGAAGTATTCCATGATGTCGCGCCAAGAACTTTCGTCGTTTGCACCGCCACGGTGGCATTCGTCGATGATTATCAAGTCGAAGAAGTCAGGAGAGAGTTTCTTATAGACTGGCTCGCCGTTGTCTTCCGTCATCAAGGTCTGGAAGATTGTGAAGTATATGCAGCGGCTTGTGTTTATATGCCTTGTGCCATCGTCCTGACGGATTTCCTTCGGATTGAGTCGGGTCATGGCGTCTTGTGGGAAGATGGAGAAGTCATTCAAGGCTTGGTCGGCAAGAGTGTTGCGGTCTGTAAGGAAGAGTATCTTCGGCTCCTTGCCGCCACCGCTCTTGTTCCACTTTGTCTGACGCAGTTTCCATGCTATCTGCGAAGCGATGAAGGTCTTTCCCGTACCAGTGGCAAGAGTCAGAAGCATTCTCTTCTTCTCGTTTGCTATTGCTTCAAGAGCTTTTGTTACGGCAATCTCTTGATAGTAGCGAGGTTTCTTGCCTTGTGAGATGTTGAAAGGCTCAAACATGAACTTGTCGCGCCAAGGATTGTCTATGCCGTAGAGCTTCTGCCATAGCTCTTCCGGAGTCGGGAAGTTCTCTACAGGACCTTCCTTTCCTGTCTCCATGTCTATGGCGTAAATCTCATTGCCATTTGTTGAGTAGGTGTAGCGCATCTTCATCATGTCGGCATAGAGCTTCGCTTGCTCCACTCCGGCACTCACGTCCAGCTCATCCTTCTTTGCCTCCACGATAGCCATCTTCTGACCTTTGTAAAGCAGAAGATAGTCAATCTTCTTCGGCTTCTTGCGTCCGAGGGTTGTTATTCGTCCGTCGGTTATCTGGTAGGCACGCTGCTCAGTGGCGATGTCGCTCTCTGGAACAACACCCCAACCCGCAGCCTTCAACTTCGGGTCTATGAGCTTTAACCTTGTATCGCTTTCGTTCATAATTATTCTATTCCAAAAAGATAATATACTATAACGTCGTAAATGAATTTAAGAAGGAAGAATATAAAATATCCTACAAATGAAGAACAAATTAAAAATATGATTGAAAATTTCAAAGTTTCTGCCAGGCTCTTTGTTTCCTTATATACATCTGAACCATTTACCAGAGTGAAAAAGAAAACGAAGCAAATAAGCCCCATTGCCCAAAAAGATCTTGAATAATAGTAGCTTAACCATCCTCCGCACAAAATTGTCATAATTATGATAGAGATGGTTTTTCCTATAAAGTCTGATTTATCTTCTTTCATATCACAGTTTTCCTTCAAATGCTTTCTTGAGCAAACTTTGTTTCAGTTCGTCAAGGTCGGCGAGATATTTGTTTGTCTTTTCTTCTATTTGTTTCAGTTGAGACGAGAGATAGTCTAAGCGAGAGACAATCGCTTGTTGGTCGGAGAGTGGAGGGAGGTTTACAGAAACTTCATCCAACATGTATCTTGTTATTTGATTTATCATCGTATTTTCTTTCTTTGGTAACTGGTCTTTGAAGTCATTCGAAGAAAGGAAATAATTCAGATATTTGTTGCTTTCGCTTCTTATGATAGTCATAAATGTTCCAAAAGTCATTTTTTCTTCTAACTTTGGAATGATAGCGCATTTTCCAACCAATCTTGCGCTTCCATTACGACTACACATCAATATGTCGCCTTCTTCAACATACAGTTGTTCTTTGATATTAACATTATCAACCCTTACAATATCGGCTAAGTCAATCTTGCCGTTTTGAATATTTGAAGAACGCAAAACAACAGTTCCTTGTTGTGATACATTTTCTGGCTTGTAAGTTAGTCCTATCCAATATTTTGCAATTTCATTCAACTTCTTCATTTCCCACCCCTCTTTAGGAGTCATTTCTTTTTTGAGTTGTGCTTGGAAGATTTCTTTTGCGTCATCAAGGAGTTTCATAGCTTTCTCACGACTACGCTCCAACTTTCCGAATGCGTCATCAAGCAAAGAGACAATACGAGTTTGCTCAGAGAGTGATGGGCAATAAACTAACTCTTCTCCATAATCACGAAAATAAATATGAGGAATGGCAGCACCTTCCAAGAATTTCTTATAATCTATGCTGTTAAGAGCGTAGAATAGAAATCTCAGATTTGTTCCTTCTTTCGGTTTTATGTATTGCAGAGTGCTTAATAAAGATGTCTTTTCCGGATAAAGATTTACTCTTCCTACACCTGAACCATCTTTGACAATTCCGATATAAGGTTCTGATTGTTGGAAAGTATCAATATCTTTCAAATATCCACTTGCTCCGTAAACTGCATAACAGCCATTTTTTTCAGCAAGCGATTTTTGAGAAATATTTGAAGATTCTTTATAACAAATCTCCTTTATTTGCTTCATCATACCTTCAGCCCTTCCATAATTTCGATAATGTCTGAAACGAGAGTTTTCATTTCGGCAAAGATTTCCTCTGGCTCACGCAGAACAACCTCATCGTTCTTGTTTGGATTTTTCACGCTGAGGTCGTAGGTTTCTTCGCTAAGGCTGTCGGCAGAGATAGTCCAAGAGTTGTCGCTATCGGCTTTGCTTTCGTAGAGAGCGACGAACTCAGCAAGGTCAGCCTCCGTCAGCGGCTTTGTCTTTCCGAGCTTGCGGTCAAGGTTCAGCTGATAGTACCAAGTCTCTTTTGTAGGTTTGCCCTTCTCGAAGAAGAGAACGACGGTCTTTACACCTGCCTGGAACACTCCTTGCGGAAGGTCGAGAATGGTGTGAAGATTGCACTCCTCAAGCAGCATCTTGCGCAGAGCGATGGAAGCATTGTCGGTGTTGGAGAGGAAAGTGTTCTTGATGACAACGCCAGCCCTACCGCCTGCCTTGAGCTTCTTGATGTAGTATTGCAGGAAGAGATAAGCCGTTTCGCCTGTCTCTATGAGGAAGTTCTTCTTTACTTCGTCACGCTCCTTAGCACCGAAAGGCGGATTCGTCAGGATGATGTCCTTCTGGTCTTTCGGCTGAATGTCGCGAACATTCTCCGTCAGCGTATTGCCATGAACGATGTTCGGAGCAAGAACGCCATGGAAAATCATGTTCATCGTGCCGAGAATGTAGGCAAGGGCTTTCAGCTCCTTTCCGTAGAAAGTCTGCTTCTGAAGGATGTCTTCGTCGGCAGTAGATTTTACTTTTCCTTGCAGATAGCTGAAAGCCTCGCAGAGAAATCCCATTGAGCCGCCGTTAGGGTCTTCTATGGTTTCGCCAATCTTCGGGTCGATGACCTTCACGATGACACGCTCCAATGGTCTTGGTGTGTAATATTCTCCACCGTTGCGGCCAGCATTTCCCATTCGGTTAAGCTTTGACTCGTAGAGAACGGAAATTTCGTGCTTGTTTTCGTCAGAAAGGAACTCCAGTTGGTTCACTTCCCAAAGAATGTCGCGCAGATTGTAGCCCGAGCGAATCTTGTTGGTGAGTTCTCCGAAGATCTCTCCAACCTTATAGACGAGGGTGTTTGCGTCCGTAGCCTTCTTCTTGAAGCCTTTGAGGTAAGGGAAGAGTTTCAGCGTGACAAAGTCCGTAAGGTCGTCGCCACTCATTGCACCCTCATAGTCTGGACTGCCGTCAGCCTTAAGAGGCGCAGCCCAAGAGTGCCAACGGAATTCCTCGTCAATGATGTAATGATAGTCTTCGCCTTCGAGCAAAGCTTCTTCGGCAAGACTCTCTTCAAGGTCGTCAAGGTATTTTAGGAACAAGAGCCAACTTGTCTGTTCCACATAATCTATCTCGTTGCTGCATCCGGCTTCTTTCCAGAGCGCTTCGTCAATGCGCTTGAATATCTGTTCGTAGTTCATAAGGTGTGTTATGCCAAGCGATACCCAAGACGTGGCGATGATTATAATAAGGTTAAGCCAAAGGGCATAAAAAACGTAGGTATCTTATTTCTGCTCGTTCGAAATTCGAGGTCTAGCACAACCATCAGTAAAACGAGACAGAGAAGATACCTACAAGAGGATATAATACACCCATAAAGCGTACGAGAGGACGCAATACGCCCCCAGTACGCTGACGGGTAGATATACAATCCATCCGTAGCATCTACTTCTGCTTTGTTTTTGTTACTGAATTCTGAAGGTGCTAGTTTCGAATTTCCAAAAACAAGCGTCCATAAACGCTTTTCTTTTTAATATGTATTCCTTGCCCGCTGGCAAGAGGCTGCATCATGCGGCCTTTCGGTAATGCTCAATCAGTTTAAGCCATGATGAGCATCGGGCTAGGCCTCTCCCTCCGCCCTCCCCCAAAGGGAGGGAACTATTGAGGGAACCTCAATATATATAACGGACGAACCGTCGGTTTATTGTATTAGAATTGTCCTTTACATGGATTCTTCGATTTCTCGCATCTTTTGCTGAAGGAGTGATTTGTCTGGAAGGCAAAGTTGATACTCGGCTACCATTGTTGGCGAAAGACTGCGTGACAAGGCGTATTCTACGACTTCATTGTCCTTATCTTTGCAGAGTAATACTCCTATACTTGGATTCTCCTTAGCTTTCTTGACATCACGGTCAAGTGCTTCTAGATAGAAATTAAGTTGTCCGAGGTGTTCTGGTTTGAATTTTTCTGTTTTCAGTTCAAAAGCTACGAGACATTGCAGTTCACGGTGATAGAAAAGTAAGTCTATACGGAAATCACTGTTTCCTACCTGTAGTCGGTATTCTTCTTCAATGCAGATAAAGTCTTTGCCGAGTTCAAGGATGAACTGCTTCATCTTCTTAAGGAGTGCCTTACGCAAGCTGTTCTCTGGTTTTGCTTCCTTACCTGTGATGAACTCCATGACATACTGGTCGCGGAATACCTTCTCTGCTTCTGGGGCAATTTCTCTCAACAGTGGTGAGAGTTTTGGAGAAGTCAACTTTGTTCTTTCGTATAGAGCTGCATCTATCTGACGATCTAGCTGGCGATAAGAATAATGTTCGGAACAGGCTTTTTCCAAATAAAACATTCTCTCCTCAGATGATTTGCAGCGACTCATTATAAGGCGGTTATGTGACCAACTAATTTGTCTCAACAGTGTTGAGAGTTTTTCTGCATCTTCTGCGTAGGTCTCATAAAACTGCTTCATGCGCCAAAGATTCTTGTCAGAAAAACCTTTGATGTCTGGGTAATTATGGCTTATGTGTTCTGCTAACTGGCGCACCACGCCATCGCCCCATTCTGAACTGGCTATCTTTTGTGACAGATGTTCGCCAACCTTCCAATAAAGGTCTATGAGAGCGGTATTGGCTATGCGTATGACATTCTGCCTTGTTGCCTGTATCATACTTATCACTTCAGCAAACATTTGCTTGTTTGCTGAAGGCGTTGAAGAATATATTACATCTTTGGTTTTCATCAGAAATAGTCTTTTTCTCAACGGGGACGTCGATGCATCAGTTTCTCACGAGTATGATTTCCCAGATCTGAACGGCGAAGAATGATGTCTTACTCTCAGTCAAGCTTGCAGTTTATAGGAACTGCTGCCTTATCTTCATATATAACGAGCGAAGTGCCGTTTTATTGTCACACACCTTACTTATCAGATTGTAAAGGAGTGTCCTTTTATTCAAATGGCAGTTGTGGTTCTGGCGTGCCAAGTTGGTTGAAGCTCATGCGGTGGATTGGTGTCAAGCCGTGCTCCACAATGCCTTGGCGATGCTTCTTCGTCGGGTAGCCCTTGTTCTTCTGCCAATCGTAATAGGGGTATTTCTCTGCCATCTCGTCCATGTAGTCGTCGCGGTAGGTCTTTGCGAGGATGGAGGCTGCGGCGATGGAGAGGTATTTGCCGTCGCCCTTAACTATCGTTTCGTGCGGAACATCCTTGTATTTCTTAAATTTATTGCCATCAACGATTATTCGCTCTGGGCGGATAGTGAGCTGGTCGAGAGCGCGGTGCATGGCGAGGATTGAGGCGTTGAGGATGTTTATCTGGTCGATTTCCTCAGCGGTAACTATGCCAACAGCCCACGCAAGGGCATCGCGTTGGATTATCTCGCGAAGTTGCTTTCGCTTCTTGTCGGTGAGCTGTTTGCTGTCGTTGAGCAGTTCGTTTTCGTAATCCTTCGGGAAAATAACGGCTGCTGCATATACGCTGCCGGCAAGGCATCCGCGACCAGCCTCGTCACAGCCAGCCTCGAACTCGCAATCGGGGAAATGAATACTTTTAAGCATATCTCAAAAAACTAAAGGTATATACCTTTTAGCAACAATTTATTTTTATAAACGCGAGTTGCACGAGAGTCACGAGTTTTTTATAGTCATGAGGAGAGTCTCGTGTGGCTAGTGAAACTTGTGTTTAGTTAATATCAACTTTGCTGCCTCTTCAGGTGCATTCTTGTTGCCAAGTAGCTGGAGGATTTCGTCGTAGCCGGCAAGTTGCGCCTTTCGTTCTGGGGAATTGTCGTCAAGAAGCGGTGCAAAGGATGCTGCTATCTGCTCTTCCGTGCATGTGTCAGCCACTTGTTCCGGCACAACTTCGCGGTCGGCAATGAGGTTGACAAGCGAAACCCACTTCACCTTTAGCAGATACTTCCGCAGCGTCTTGAACAGCCAGTGCCAACCTGTTTCATAGACTACCACCTGTGGAACCTTGAAGAGTGCTGTCTCGAGCGTTGCCGTTCCACTGACAACAAGCGCGGCATGAGCGTGGGAAAGGAGTTTGTAGGTCTCGCCAAAGACGACCCCCTCTAACTCCGAGACCCCCGCCGACTCCCCCACAAGGGGAGGGTTGCCTCCGGATGAGGGGCGGAGGAACTGGGCGTAGAAATCAGGTTCCAAGCCTGGAGCTCCTGCTATGACGATCTGAAGACCCCCTCCAACTCCCCCACAAGGGGGAGGGAAGAACCCTCCGGATGGTCCGTCCTCCCCCTGTGGGGGAGTTAGAGGGGGTCTTGTGTTTAGTGTTTGATTTATCGCCCCAAGCATCTTTGTCAGATTGCTCTTCAACTCCTGTTTACGGCTGCCAGGAAGGACAGCAATGATTGGTTTCTCGGCATCTAGTCCGTGGCGCTTGCAGAACTCAGCCTTTGTTTCTGTATATGAAGCCTTGAACTCTCGCACTTCCTGTGCCGTAGGATTGCCAACATAGTTTATCGGATAGCCATGCTTCTGCTCAAAGAACGGCACCTCGAAAGGAAGGATTGAAAAGAGCTCGTCAACATCGCGCTTGATGTTCTTAATGCGATATTCCTTCCATGCCCAGATCTTTGGGGCGATATAGTAGTAGATGTGAGGACCCCCTCCAACTCCCCCACAAGGGGGAAGGAACACCCCTCCGGATGGTCCGTCCTCCCCCTGTGGGGGAGTTAGAGGGGGTCTTGTGTTTAGTGTTTTCTCACGCTTGGCGTGAATATACTTCGCAATATCCAGATTGAAGCCTGGATAATCAACGAGTATCAGCTTGTCCGGTTGCCATTCAAGGATGTCCTTCTTGCACATCGCCATATTGCTGAAGATGGTGCGAAGATGCAGGAGAACAGGGATGAAACCCATGTAGGCGAGTTCCTTGTAATGCTTCACGCGAGTACTTCTGCCCGCTGGCAGTGTATTGCCAACAGCAGTCATAAGGTCGCCGCCGAAGAAACGGAATTCCGCTTCAGCATCACGCTTTGCTATCTCTGCCATCAGATGTGAGGCGTGGAGATCGCCGGAAGCTTCGCCAACAATGAGGTAGTATTTCATATTCTGCTCACTTTTACTTGTTCAG
>JAKSLI010000009.1 GCA_024401305.1 Bacteroidaceae bacterium
CTTTTGAGATACCGATTACTATAACTCGTCCTCCTTTGTTGTTGATGCATGGTCTAGCTTCTGATAAAGATGCATGGGAGGAACCTTTAAAAGAAATCCTTGTTGCAGATAAAATGTATTATCCTTACCAGATAGTATGCTTCGACTATCGTGAAACAAATTGTGACCATTTCTATGTCAACTATAATAAGCCTGCTATTGGTATTAAGCATCTGTTGAAGAATTACAGAGAAAAGAATATTGAGGCAAAAAAGGTGGACTATATTGGTCATAGTATGGGTGGTATCCTTGGTAGATTCTACACTCAGCAACAGGACGAACTCGGCAATATTCCTGCTATTCACAAGTTTATTACCATCAATACTCCTCATGCTGGTAGCCATTTAGGTGATATGTATTTGCATGAAGATAAATACATGTTTAGGATAGGAGCTAATCGCTTATATTCTAAACCAGATGCTATTCTTGATTTGGCAGTTAACTCTACTGCTATTGATACAGATTTAAACAAAGATTATGATTTTGATGTATTCAAGAATATAACTGTGCCTGTTCATGCTATAGCAACAACTGGTTATAAGGTATATGGTAATGGTGTGGATTTAACTGATGGCAAGGATGTGTTGGTCAATGCTTTTCCACTTCCTGACCAAGGGAATAAGGAGTTGGAAAAGAAGTTCAATACGAATGATCAAATTGTACCATTTGTCAGTCAAACAGGTGGATTGAAAAAACCGGCACTTTCTGAATTTGAAGATCTTACTCATATTCAAAGTCCTAATAGTACAAGTGTAAGAAATAAACTCAAAGAATTACTTTCAGCAAGAACTGATAATACCTATTTCAGTACAACTTGGTTCAAACCTGAGAATTTGGTCTTTAAGCAGAAGGAGATCAAAGAAGACAGTAAGGCTAAAAGAAAAGTTGCTCAAAGAAAGTTCATCGCTCAGAAGTTTATTAATGTTGACGTAAGGAATGACTCTCTGTATGTGTCTTCTGAAATAGATGCAGAAGAGTTTCTTCTTATGGTGAAGCTTAATGATTCTTACTACACATCCACTAAACAAATAGCAAGATTATATATACCTCCAACATTTAGTGGTAAAATAGAAATTAACGCAATTGCCGAGGCTGAGGATGGCAACACTTATTCTGATGAAACATCTGTAACAATTGCTGCTCCACGTGCTACTCCTACACAAATCTCTGCCACAGACTTTGATGTTTATTCAGAAGAGAACTACTCTGTTACGCTTGCAGCAAAATGGGATGATGGCAGTGAAACTCGTATTGTTCCAGAGACAGCTGTGTTCAAGAACGGCATTGCAAAGTATGAGAACGGAATGATTGTGCCTATCGCAGGTGGTGAGGACGAAATAACATTCTCTTATAAAGGTCTCACTTGCAAAGCACCACTGACTGTTCATAAGGAACCTACTGGTGACGACGGCGAAGGCATCTGCTCTACTATCACACTCTCGTTCAAGCAGACAGCTTATGTTACTCGTCAGGCATTCCGCGGTACTCTGAAACTTAACAACGGTTATCAGGAAGAGGATCTTAAGGACTTCAAGCTCAACCTTACCATTACTGACGAAGACGGAAATGTGGCTGGCAGCGACAAGTTCCAGATCAATCCAGAATCTCTTGAAGGCTTCGAGGGCGACCTTGAACTCGGAGCGGGTTGGACTCTGAAACGTGGCGAGAATGGAACTGCCACAATAATCTTCATCCCAACGAAGAATGCAGCACCTACAGCTCCTAAACAGTATAATTTCGGCGGTTCGTTCTCATACATTGAGCCAAGCAACGGACTCTTGGTAACAAGAACAATGAGCCCTATCACGCTCACTGTAAGTCCTTCTCCTCAGCTTGACTTTACATACTTCATGCAGCGTGACGTACTTGGCGACGACCCTATGACAGAGACCATCGAACCAAGCAAGGAGGCTGAGTTTGCTCTCCTTATCAACAACAAGGGCTATGGAGATGCCAAGCGTGTACAGTTTGCTACTCAGCAGCCGGAGATTGTTGACAACGAAAAGAATCTTGTCATCGACTTTGAGATTCTCAGCAGTCAGTTCAACGGCGAAGATAAGAACCTCGCTCTCGGTGGCGATGTGGTAACCGACTTCGGAACAATCCCTGCAAACAGCACAGCATACGCTCAGTGGTGGATGAAGAGCTCTTTGCTTGGTCATTTCACTGACTATAACGTAGAGGATACTCATGTGACAAGCTATGACAATCCTGACCTCTCTCTCCTTAACGACGTTACTATCCACGAGCTCATCCGCAGTCTCGATCTCTCTAACGGCGAAGAGAAGATGGTAGGATTCTTGGCTAACGACATCAAGGACAATAACCATGTTCCTGACATGCTTTACCTTTCTAATGGCGAAATCAAGGATGTTGTCAGCGCAACAGGTTCTAACATCGTGAAGAATTCTTCTACGGAATACACTCTCACGGTTGTTCCTTCTGCTACTGGCTGGAACTATGGTAACCTCCTTGATCCTACATACGGTGCAGCAGAGCTTACAGGCATTGTTCGTCAGAGCGATGGAAAGGTAATCCCGCTCCGTAACTTCTGGCAGACTGACCGCACTCTGCGTGACAACAAGGATCCTCTCTACGAGAACCGCATCCACTTCGCTGACGAGTTCAAAACTCCTTCTGCAGAGACTTACATCCTCACGTTCACTCCGCTGCCAGACCTTCTCCTTGAGGTAATGGCGTTTGAGAACATCCCTGATGAAAGCTCATACGTAGAGGAGCCTTTAGAGACAGTTAAGGTGATCTTCAACAAGACCATCGATCCTGCCACATTCACTACTGACGATCTCTCAATGATCTACCAAGGCAAGAAGCAGGATGTTTCGCTCATCGGCATCTCTACAACCGACAACAAGACCTTCACCCTCGACCTCACAGAAATCAACAAGCTCTGTGGCAACGGCTTCTACAACCTTACCGTGCAGACTGCCGAAATCACTGATGATGAAGGCTATAACGGTCGTGAAGGAAAGAATGCTTGCTGGGTAATGCAGAACCCTATGCTCAACGAGGGCACATTGCTCTACAACGGTAACAGCGTAGCAATACCTGTTGCGCTCACGCTCCCTAACAAGCCTGCTGAGGCTACGGCTGTCAACGCAATGGTATTCACAAAGGCTGACCTTTCAACTCAGGCAGACGTGTTTGCCAACCTTGCATACAAGAAGATGACCGACGAAGGCTCTATCTGGACTTCAAAGAACATCGAACTTGTTGATGCACAGCCATTCTTTACACCATACGATGTGGAGGCTGACAAGGTAACTTACACTCGCGAGTTCAAGAATACCAACTGGCAGGCTCTCTATGTTCCATTCCCTGTTGATGTGTTTGAGTTTGCAGGCAAGGCTGACGTGGCATACTTTACAAATGTTTATATGCACGATTCTGACAACGACGGTGTAGGCGACATGGCATATCTGCAGCTCAAGAATATGGAAAGCGGCAAACTTGAACCTAACGAGCCTTACCTCATCAAGCCTTACGCTGTAGGCAAGATGGTCGTTGAGGTACAGAACACAACGCTCAGCTCTACCGTCAATAATGGCAGAATAGAGTTCGCAATACCTACCGACATATACACTCTTACTGGTACATACCAGCCAACAGTGATGTATGAGACAGGTCGTTACGGATTGAGTGGTGGCGAATTCAAGTATGCTCTCACTCCAGAGGCAGTGCTTTCTCCGTTCCGCTTCTATCTTGACATTACAAGTCTTACTGGTAAGCCTACTCCGCTGATGTGCGGCATCATCTTCGACGATGAAACTACAGGCATCAGAAATACCAATGACAACAGTAATGCTGAACTTTACGACCTCCAGGGACGCCGCGTGAAGAACCCAACGGCAGCTGGAGTCTATGTTACAAAGGGCGGAAAGCGCGTTAAAAAGTAAACATTTCCCAATAAATTCAGAAAGGGCTGGTACTCGTTGAAGTGCCAGCCTTTTTTCGTATGTCTGAATTCATTTTTCGTTTCAGGAATACTGGAACATGGGGAAAGAAATGAAATATTTGCCAAATAATGTCATTTTTTTCGCTGAAATGCTTCTTTTTTTAGATAATATGTGTAAATTTGCGGAAACTAAACCTATAAACTAAATAACTAAACAACTAAAAACAATATGGCACTTATCATTTTTCTTGTTGTTGTAGTACTTATCGTGCTTTGGCTCGTAGGAATCTATAACACTCTTGTAAAGCTTCGCAACAACCGCGAACAGGCTTTCGCCAACATTGATGTTCAGCTCCAGCAGCGTCATGACCTCATCCCTAACCTCGTTGCTACAGTGAAGGGTTATGCTGCCCATGAATCAGGCACTCTCGAGAAGGTTACCCAGGCTCGTGCAGCAGCTATGGGCGCACAGACTATCGGCGACAAGATCCAGGCTGAGCAGCAGCTTGGTCAGGCTCTCGCTAACTTGAAGGTGGCTGTTGAGGCTTATCCAGAACTCAAGGCTAACCAGAACTTCCTTGAACTGCAGGCAGAACTCTCTGACATTGAGAACAAGCTTTCTGCTGTTCGCCGCTTCTTCAACTCTGCTACCAAGGAGTACAATAACCAGGTTGAGACTTTCCCAAGCAATCTCATTGCAAAGAACTTCGGTTTCCACAAGGAGCCAATGTTCGAGATTTCACAGGAAGAGCGTGCTACAGTAACAAAGGCACCAGAGGTAAAATTTTAAGGTGTTAAAATTTTAAACACTTAACACTTAAACACTTAACACTAAATCGGATTACTTTTGCCAAGTGTTGAGTACCTTTTATTATCAAACGCGAGTTGCACGAGTTACACAAGTTCTTAAATTCTTATAGTCATTAAAAGTTTCACAAATTTCTTTGCAATAAGTAAAACTCATGTGTCTTTTATAAACTATAAAACTCGTGACACTAGTGAAACCCGTGTTTGAATAAAATATACATAATTCGTGTATAAATAAAGTACCGCGTGTAAGTCTAACTCGATTTAGTGTTTAGTGCTTAGTGTTTAGTGTTAAAACCGCTATGCAATACGTAGGAATACAAACCCAAATAACACGCAACAACAGGCTCAGCTTGTTGTTGCTTTTTGCATTTCCAACCATTCTGTTGGTGATGCTATGGGTTTTCTTTGCCATTATGGAGAGCTTGGGAAGCGAGTATTTTTACATTGATGAGGTCAACTCCAACTTCCTGCAGACAGCGCCGTTTGTTATCATAGCAGTTGCCATCTGGTTTACGATAGCCTACTTCTACAATGCCAAGATGATCAGTGCTGCTACTGGTGCTCGTCCTCTTGAGCGTCGAGAGAATAAGCGCATCTATAACATTGTGGAGAATCTCTGCATGACTTGCGGTATGGATATGCCGAAGGTTTATGTCGTGGATGATCCACAGCTGAATGCCTTCGCCTCTGGTATCGACAAGGGAAGCTATGCCGTAACGCTTACTACAGGCATAATGCAGGTCTTGGACGATGAGGAACTGGCAGGCGTCATAGGTCACGAACTCACGCATATCCGCAATCGCGACACTCGTCTGCTCATCACTTCCATCATCTTTGTCGGTATTGTTTCCACAACTCTTCGAATGGTTTATGAAGTAGTCAGGCGCATATTCTGGTATGACGATAGCTCGAGCCGATCAAACTTCAGAAGCAGCAGCGGTCGTAACGACAAAGGAAAGGGCGTAAGCATGCTTGCAGCAGTCGTTGTTGCCATTATATGTATGGCAATAGCCTACTTGTTTATCTCTCTCACGCGCTTTGCCATCTCCCGCAAGCGCGAGTATATGGCAGATGCTGGAGGTGCAGAACTATGTGGCAATCCGCTTGCCCTGGCTTCTGCATTGCGCAAGATTTCGGGTAATGTGGGTCTGCGTGAATGCAAACGCGATGATATTGCGCAGCTGTTCATAGCTTATCCGCAGAGTCTTGATGGCGCGAACTTCTTCTCGTCAATGTTCTCTACACACCCGGATATACAGAAGCGCATAGAGATTCTTGAGCAGTTCTAAGTGAATTATAATAACGAACACGATAAAATGCCAAATACTCCTATACAGCCGGAAGTTGCCCTGAAGAGGCTGTCAGCCACCTGCGCACGACGTGAGATTTGTGAGCAGGACGCAATAAAGAAACTCCGTCTCTGGCAGATACCGGAAGAGGAGCAGGCTAAGATCATGGCGCAGCTCATAAGGTACGGCTTCATTGATAACGAGCGCTATGCAAGGGCGTATGTGGAAGATAAGATGAAGTACAACCGATGGGGTAGGAGAAAGGTTGAGATGATGCTGCGCACCAAGGGCATTGATGATGACATCATATCTGCTGCCATCGAGGAGTTCGCTGATGAGGAAAGCACGGAAGACACCCTTCGCCAACTTCTTCAGGAAAAGCTCCGCTCCCTTAGAAACGAAACCGACAAATTCAAGAAGAAGCAGAAACTCCTTCGCTTCGCCATCTCCAGAGGCTTTGAATATGGTGATATCATAGACATCGTCGAAGATCTTCTGTAACACATGAAAATTTCTTTTGATAAAAAACAAAAACAATAAAAACCGCATGAAAGAGAAGATGGCTTTGCCATTGATGCTGTAGCTGCCCAAATTATCTTGTGAGCAAGCTCCCATAGAATTTGAACACCTACATCATCACCCTATCGGGCTTTCTTCTCTTTCATGCAAAAAACAGAAAAAACATTTCGACTGAAAACTATATCTGATCAATAAATTTAACTTATTATATAGGATGTCCAGTTATCAGTAAAGATTTTCTGTAAGATTTTCAATAAGATTTTGAGCGCAGCGACCTAAATATCAATACCTTTCATTATTTTCAGAAAGATTTTTTGTTATGATTTTAAAATCTTTACTTAAAATCTTACAGAAAATATCTCAACGATAGTATTTAGATGGTCGAAGCATAGCTTCTCAAAATCTTAACCAAAAATCCTACTGAAAATCCTAACTAAACCAGAACCACAAACTGGACACCCTACTTATTTGACTTATCGTGTGCATCAGTTGTATAAGTATAATTTATTGATAATCTTCAGTTGACTGCGACCTGGTTTTTAATGTTTTTGTCTAAAAGAATCCAAACTAAAATGCCAAATTGTAGATAATTTCCTAATGAAAAGTAAAGCATTCCTGATTTTTATTTGTGCCGTGTCAGCCATGGGCGGTTTGCTCTTTGGCTACGACTGGGTAGTAATAGGCGGTGCAAAACCGTTTTATGAAGATTTCTTTGGCATTGCCAACAGTCCGGTGATGCAAGGTGTTGCCATGACAACAGCTCTGATAGGCTGCTTGGTGGGCGCAATGGTGGCTGGTGCTGCTGCCGACCGTTATGGCAGAAAACCGCTACTCACCATTTCTGCTGTGCTATTTACCGTCAGCGCCGTGGCAACGGGAGTCTTCAACGACTTCACATTGTTCAATATAGCGCGTTTCGTTGGTGGCGTCGGAATAGGCGTTGCGAGTGCACTCTCTCCGATGTACATTGCAGAAGTGTCACCTTCCGAGATACGAGGCAGAATGGTAAGTGTCAATCAGATGACCATTGTGCTTGGTATCCTTTCAGCGCAGATCGTGAACATGCTCATCGGTCAGGGCGTTACGGCAGAGTGGGGTAGGGAGCAAGGCTGGCGCTGGATGTTCTGGGCAGAGGCTGTGCCTGCTGTTCTCTTCCTCGTAATGAGCTTCTTCATCCCGGAAAGTCCAGTGTTCCAGAAACTCAAGAGCGAAGGCAAGCAGTCTGGCTTGGCAGAAGAAAGTTCACAGACATCCTCGGTTTCCATACTGCATCCTTCATTCCGCAAGGTACTTGTGCTTGGACTTGTGATAGCCGTGTTCCAACAGTGGTGTGGCACGAATGTAATCTTCAATTACGCACAGGAGATATTCTCTGCTGCCGGCTATGATGTTGACGGAATGTTCATGGACATCGTAATCACCGGCATTGCCAATGTGCTGTTCACTTTCGTGGCACTCTATACAGTGGAAAAGTGGGGACGCCGCACACTCATGCTCATTGGAGCGGGTGGACTTGGTATAATATATCTTATCCTCGGCACATGTTATTACATGCAGATTACGGGAGTGATGATGGTAGTGCTTGTCGTGGCAGCCATTTCATGCTATGCCATGACATTGGGTCCTATCACATGGGTACTTCTCTCAGAGATATTCCCGAATAAGGTAAGAGGTGTAGCAATGGCAATATGCACATTTGCCCTGTGGACAGGCTGTTGCACACTGACATTCTCCTTCCCGATAATGAATGCCTCGCTCGGAAGCTACGGATCGTTCTGGATATACAGCGCGATATGTCTTGTGGCATTCGGATTCCTTTACATCAATTGCCCTGAAACAAAGGGCAAGAGCCTCGAGCAGCTTGAGAAGGAACTGACGAGGAAATAACACTAAACACATAAACACTAAACACTAAATCGGATTACTAAGTAGGGTGTCCAGTTGTCAGTAAAGATTTTAAGTAAGATTTTCAATATGATTTTGAGCGCAGCGACCTCAATATCAATACGTTACATTATTTTCAGAAAGATTTTTTGTTATGATTTTAAAATCTTTACTTAAAATCTTACAGAAAATATCTCAACGATAGTATTTAGATGGTCGAAGCATAGCTTCTCAAAATCTTAACCAAAAATCCTACTGAAAATCCTAACTAAACCAGAACCACAAACTGGACACCATAGTTAAGTGTTTAAAATTTTAAGTGATAAAATTTTACTATGGTAAAAGCTTGGAAAGAAAAGGTAGTCATTCCTACCTACGAACCCGGAAAGCCGGAAAAGAATCCAATATTCCTTGAGAAGCGAGTCTATCAGGGAAGCAGTGGCGTTGTCTATCCATATCCCGTCATTGAGTCGATGAGCGACGAGAAGGTGGATAAGGAATACAATGTCGTATGGATTGAGAATGAATATATTAAGGTTATGATAATGCCGGAGCTTGGCGGTCGTGTGCAGATGGCATACGATAAGATTGCCAAGCGCCATTTCGTTTACTATAATCAGGTCATCAAGCCTGCGTTGGTGGGATTGGCTGGTCCATGGATATCAGGCGGTATAGAGTTCAACTGGCCGCAGCACCATCGCCCTTCCACATTCATGCCGGTAGATTGCAAGATAGAGGAAAACTCAGACGGCAGCGTAACGGTGTGGGTAAACGAGATGGAGCGAATGTTCCATCAAAAGGGTATGGCTGGCTTCACGCTTCGCCCTGGCTGTGCTTACCTTGAGATAAAGGGAGTGTTGTACAACCGCACTGAGGTTCCGCAGACTTTCCTTTGGTGGGCTAACCCTGCTGTGGCTGTCAACGACCACTACCAAAGTGTGTTCCCGCAGGATGTGAATGCCGTTTTCGACCATGGAAAGCGAGCTGTCTCATCATTCCCAATAGCTACCGGAGAGTATTATAAGATGGACTATTCGGCAGGTGTTGACATCTCAAACTACAAGAACATCTTCGTGCCTACATCATATATGGCGGTAAATTCGAAGTTCAACTTCGAGGGAGGCTATGAGAACGACACAAAGGCGGGGATGCTCCATGTGGCAAACCATCATGTGTCGCCGGGAAAGAAGCAATGGACATGGGGAAATGGCGATTTCGGTCGTGCGTGGGACAGAAACCTCACCGATGAGGATGGTCCTTACATTGAGCTCATGGCTGGCGTCTATACCGAGAATCAGCCGGACTTCTCGTGGTTGCAACCATACGAGGAGAAGTCTTTCACGCAGTATTTCCTGCCATATCGCGAACTCGGCATCGTGAAGAATGCTACGCAAGACCTGCTCTTCAACATTGAGAAAGCTGCCGATTCTACTGCTATCCTCAAGCTTTTTGCCACTTCAAAGCGTGAATATAGCATCCGTATCCTGACAGATGCCGACGAAGAAATCTATTCGGAAACAACCGAACTCTCGCCAGAGGAAGTCTATGTTAAGGAAATAGACCTCAAGGGCAATGCCTTGAACGCGATAACCGTAGAGGTTCTTCCGCTCAAGGGCGGTCGTGGAGGATTGACATGGCATGCTGAATCCGATGAGGTGAAGCCTATTCCTGATGCTGCGGAGGCGGCACTTCTGCCTCATGAGATAAAGACTACGGAGCAACTCTTCCTCACAGGCTTGCATCTTGAGCAATACCGCCACGCCACTTATTCGCCTGTAGATTACTACGAGGAGGCTCTTCGCCGCGACCCGATAGATGTTCGTTGCAACAATGCCCTCGGACTCTGGTATATCCGTAAGGGTCAGTTCAAGAAGGCTGAACCATATTTGCAGACAGCCGTCAAGACTCTCCAGAAGCGCAATCCTAACCCTTACGACGGTGAACCGATATACAATCTCGGTCTTTGCCTGAAATATCAAGGTAGATACAGCGAGGCTTACGACCGCTTCTACAAATCCACATGGAACGGCGCTTGGCAGGATGCCGGCTATTTCGCCTGTGCACAGATCTCAGCCATGCAAGGTCGTTTCGAGGATGCCTTGTATGAGGTGGAGCGTTCACTGCTCCGCAACTGGCACAACCATAAGGCACGCGCTCTGAAAGCAGCCGTGCTTCGCCATCTCGGCAGAACGGACGAGGCTCTCGCCCTTATAGACGATTCTCTCAAGATAGACGCCTTCAACTATGGATGTCTCTTTGAGCAATGTTTGCTCAAAAAAGGTTTCAATGAAACCCTTAAGCACCTCATGCGTGGCGAGTCGCACAACTATGACGAGGTTGCTCTCGACTACTGCCAGGCTGGTCTTGCTGATGAGGCTCTCGCCCTTTGGAATATCGCTATTGAGGAAGGTGCCGTGACGCCTATGACATACTATTACATGGCTTGGGCTGTCAATGCTTTCGGCGCTTCTTGCTCGCTGTCTGTCGCTGACCTTATCAGCAAGGCTGAGCAGCAGAACTTTGATTTCTGTTTCCCTAACCGTCCAGAGGCTGTTCTTGCCTTGAAGTTTGCCGTTGAGACTGACAGGGAAAAGACCTCGGGAGCGGCGTATCTTCTTGGCTGCCTTTATTACGACAAGCGTCAGTATGACGAGGCTGTCGGCTATTGGGAAATGTCTCGCGACGCTAATCCTCAGTTCCCTACCGTGTGGCGTTGTCTTGCACTTGCTTACTTCAATAAAAGACCCTCTAAATCTCCCTTTGAGGGAGACTTCTCCATCCGGATGGCATCTTCCCCCTTACAGGGGGATAAGAGGGGGTCTGCCCTTCATTGTATGGAGAAGGCTTTCGCACTTGACACCTCAGATGCTCGCATACTCATGGAACTCGACCAACTCTACAAGCGTTTGCAGCGTCCTCATGCTGAGCGACTTGCCTTCCTTGAGCAATATCCTGACTGCATAGCGCAGCGCGACGACCTCATTCTTGAAGTCATCACGCTGAAGAACCTTACGGGCAAGATGCAGGAGGCGAAGGAACAGCTCGATGCCCACATCTTCCATCCATGGGAAGGAGGCGAGGGAAAGGTGCCAGCGCAGTATCAGTTTGCTCGCGTGGAACTGGCTAAGCAGCTCCTTGCCACTGGCGGTTCATTGGATACAGCCATCGCCCTGTTGTCGGAATGTCTTGAATATCCGCACCATTTTGGCGAAGGAAAGCTCCACAATGCCCAGGAGAACGATTTCTACTACTTCCTTGGCATGGCTTATCGCTCTCAGGGCAACGAGGAAAAGGCTGTTGAGATGTTTGAGAAAGCCGCTGTTGGCGATGCCCAGCCTGTAGCAGCCATGTATTACAACGACGCAAAACCGGATAAGATTTTCTATCAAGGGCTTGCCCTTCGTGCCTTGGGAAGAGAAGACAAGGCTCGCAGTCGCTTCAATGCACTTGCCTCTTACGGCGAGAAGCACCTCTTCGACAAGGTACAGATGGACTATTTCGCCGTCTCTCTCCCTGACCTGCTTATTTGGGAAGATTCCCTACAGTCAAAGAACGACATCCATTGCCGCTATATGATGGCACTCGGATATTACGGACTCGGACAGAAAGACAAGGCACTCACTCTTATCCACCAGCTCCTCCAAACCGATTGCAACCATCTCGGCATACAGCAACTCAAGAGTTTCGTGGAGATGTAAGAAGCTATACTTTCCATACTGGATTTTGTCCTTTGTACACTGATACTATTTTGTCACTCAGAACGGTGTTTTTCGTAACCCTATGAGTTTTGAATAAAAACTCTGTGGAAAACGACCAATTTTACTGTGACTTTTTAAAAAATCTCCGTGAGTTTTTACCTAAAACTCACGGAGATTTTTTGTGCCTTCCTAACGCTCACATTATCAAAGAGTTATGATAGTCGCCGGAAAGCCAGAAATATAGAAGGAGGCACTGATACTATTTTGTCAGTTTCTACGGTTTTTTATTCAGCTTTTGGATTATTCACAACGCCGAGGAAGAGGATTACTCCTGTTGTCTTCTCGCGCATACCGAATATGAATGGATGATTGAGGATAAGTGAAGGCGGCTCTACTGTAGATACTCCTTCGTTTCCCATCAGAACTGATACGGCTGCCCCCTCCGCACCATCTTCGTCAACTATGAATTTTGCTTTTTGAAAGGCAGATTGAATATAGATACCCCTGTCTGCTATGCCATTGAAGTCTGCTGTTGATTCATTGAACATGCTTGGACAGCCAAGCTTCTTGAAATAGTCATTTAGTACTATACTGAAACTTGCTTCGTATTTCGGAATAAGGACGCAAACAAGTTGAGTATCTTTGCAGTCAGACAGTTTATCCCAATTCTCCTTCATATAGTTATATGTAGCTTCAAGCGACTTGCCTTCAGCCGGAAGTGCGAAAAACATTTCAAACTTCTCTGACTTTCCCATGTTGAAGAAGCCCATTTGCATCTCATTGTCCTTATACCAAATGATATTCTTATCCGCTAACATAAAGTCTGTTAATACAGGACCATTTTCTGTTGTGAACCTATATTGCTCTGTCCAAGATTTATCAAACGCTTCTGTCCAAGGTGCTTTAACGTATGTGGCATTCAATAGAGCAAACACATTTGGCAGATAGCCTGGATTGTCTATCAGTGTAGGAATCATGCCAAAGGTCTTCTCTGAGCACCATCTGTTGATGTCGTCAACGGTCTTCTGCGTTTGCAGATCAGCAGGGGTTGTGTCCGCAAGATACATGTCCTTCAACGTATTGATGAACGGCGACTTCATGGTCACGTTTTGATTATACCAGATGGCATTGGAAGAAACGAACTTCACTGTAGGGTCAATCTGCGTAAGACCTTCTGTTAGGACATTGAAGTAGCAGTTGATGCTCGATTTGCTCATGCCGTCAAGTCCTAACAGCGAAGTGATCTCGCTACTTGTCTTTCCGTTTGCACCATTGTTGAGCATGGCAAGGTCAACAGCCATGCTGAAAGGAGAGAACACCACGTTCTCTGACTTATGGTCTTTCAGGATTTCGGCAAACACCTTCCATGCGAAGTCGTTGGTGGTGCCATTAAGTTCAAGATACTTCTCCGGCACATTGATGCGACCTTCGGAGATGATGTTTTCAACCTTTTCTACAGGTTCCTCTGCAGGTACATCTACTATAGGATTGTCAGGAGTGATGTCATCCTGCGTGCTGTTGCATGATAGCAACGTGGCAATAGCCAGAGCAGAGAGAAATAGTTTTTTCATATCAGTGTAAGGTTTAATTGGTTTCTGAGTTTTTTCTGCTGCAAAATTATTAAGTATTTTTGTAACTAACAAACCATTCTTGAGATTGTAATGCCATTTTTCGCGCAAAAAGAGGCTATATAACTGATTATCATGCAAATGCAAAAAACAAAATGCAATGTGTTTTGCGGCTGATGTTTCCTGAACAAATCTTTTCTCTCGATACATTTCCACAAAACACCATTACAGTTTGTTTTTATTTATCACATTGATGTTCAATACATTACCCTACAAAATCTCAAATAAAGGCATTGACATTTTACCTTTTCGTATTAGAATATCAAAGTTTTTTCGTAAATTTGCCGAGTCATAACAATTTCAATCTTGCATGAAGCAATACCTTTTCTTATTTATCTTGCTTTTCTCATCAGCAGCCTTCGCCCAAGATGTCTGGACGGAAGGAACAACTTGGGTTATTGATTTTAACGCCCAAATATGGGATGATGATGAGAAGAAAATGGTAGAACATCCTCAAACCTCCTACACCCTTACTTCGAGCGTGGAAGTGGAAGGCGTATCATACTTCCCCTTGGTAAGAACCATAGAAGAGAAAAGCTATATCGTCGCTTACATCCGCAGCGAACGTGGCGACTCTCTCGTGTATTCTAGGGTTGTTGGATTTGATGGTTATCTGTATCCGGACATGTTGCTTTTTGATTTCACCAAGAGCTTTGAATACGGTGACTCATTCCGTTATGGAACCGAACTTGGAATAGACAAGATGTATATTAGTAATGAACGTCCTATTGAATACATCCATAATGTCATAAAAGAAGGCGACAGCTTGCCAATATGGAATGACATCATATATAAATTAGGTCCGACAGAAGGACCTCTCGGACTGTTTTTTGAAGATGAGTTTGATGGAAACAATCCGAAGCCTAAGACCACCAACGTTAGCCACATTCTTTTTGGCACAAGGAAAGGATCTCATGCAGAAATAGACTTCGATCCTACAACGGGCATTGTACGTCGCATCACATTCATTGACAAAGACAATCATATCTATGACCTTCAAGGGCGCAGGCTATATTCAGTTCCAGAGAAGGGCGTTTATATACAGAACGGTAAAAAATACCTAAAATAAACTACTGGTTTCCAACAACACAAAATGATGGTAAAACGATTCTTCATACTGCTTAGTGCTTGCGTGCTGCTGGCATCCTGCACTGGCAATGGCATTGGCTGGGGTAGTAGTTCCGACTCCACCGCCGTGACTCGCTCTTTCCTTGAAAAAGGCAAGGCTATAAAAGAGGATAATGCCGACTCTGCACTGGTGTTGATTCTCAATGCTGTGGATTACGGCAAGGGATGCGAACCGCAACTGAGATATGATGTCTATAAGATTATCTCGGAAATGTACGAGGCGAAGAACATCAGCGACCAACAGCAGAAGTATCAGCGGCTTATGGCTGATGCTGCCAAAGCGATGAACAACAAGCAGAAAGAGGCGGAGGCTTTCCTCAGGATATCCATGACGGACTTGACGATGGGAGAACTCGACAGGTCGCTCACTGACGCAAGGAAAGCCTACAAACTGGCATTGGCTGATTCACTTGAATTCAAGGCAAACTGCCAACTTATGCAGACGCAAGTATTCTTGCAAAAAGAATTGGCTGACTCCGCCGACTTCCATCTCAAGGCGGCAAAGCAGATATGTCCGCAGATCATTGAGGGAGAAATGTATCGCCTGTCTGAGGCGTATGTGCTTTCTGCCATGAACGACAACGGAAAAATGGAAACTGCCATCAACGAATACAAGGCTGACGGCAGCGTATTCCTCAGCGCAGAGCTGACGAGGTTATTGATGTCAACGCACGAGAGCCTAGGCAACTGGCAGAAAGCCTACCGTGACGCCACGGAGCTGCTGCAACTGACAGACAGCATTTCGCAGAAGGAAGCGTCGGAATCAATGGCTCGCATACACGAACTCCAACACGAGCAGCAGATGGAACGCAACCGTGCTGATAGGGAATCGGAGCGTGCCACACTATTCTTCAGTATGGCTGTTGTACTGTTTCTATTGCTCATGGCGAGCCTTGCTGCACTCTTTTTCAGAAAGAAAGCCATCGTAGCCCACGCTAACGAACTGGAAGCTTTGCAGCTTGCCGACAATTTCCAGGCGAGCGAGGCTATTGTAAAAGAGGAAAACCGACAGTTGCAGAAACTCTATTACGAGCATCTCTATGCCATCATACTCCCTATCATGAATGCTAACCGCGGAAAGTCGGGACACATAAACCTTGAAGAACATTCATGGAAGCTGATAGAGGAAAATACGGACATGGTGATTCCGGACTTTACGTCAAAGCTTCGCCGCTCCCATCCTTCACTAACTGCTGAGGATGTCCGCTTCTGCTGCCTAGTTTCCATGCGCGTTCCGAACTCCGTCATTGCTGATGTCTATGGTATTGCGGCTTCTTCCGTATCAACTAGAAAGCACAGAATGAAAAAGAAACTTGATGCAGACATTCACGAACAGACTATTGAAGATTATCTTGGACAATATTTTCTCTGACAGGGAACATACTCATGAAAAAAGGCGCACAAGCAAAATCTGCCTGTGCGCCTTTGATGTTGTATTATATAGAGTAATTTTTATGTTCTTATTGTGGTGAATGCGAAAGTTGAAGTTCTTACCAACGACGACCGCCGCCGAAGCCGCCACCGCCGAAGCCGCTGCCAGGACCTGTCCATTGACCACCGTTGCGACCACCGCCAGGACCACCAGGGCCATCAGGACCGCCAGGACCTTGTGGCATTCTTCCGTTCTTGCCACCGAAGGCATTGAAGCGATATGATACGGTGAGCATAGCGTAAGAAACCACGTTATTGTTGCGGCTTTCACTCTGCTGGAGAGCTGATATTGTACGAGAGAGGTTGCTCTGCTGATGGAGAAGGTCGTAGAACTGGAGGGAAACTACGAGTGGCTTGCCCTTGAGGAACGACTGTGATAACTGTGCGTTCCAGATGAGTTCGCTTGTGTTTGCTTCCTTGCTGAGGTAACCGCGACGCATAAGCTCATGCATGTTTGTTGAGATTGAAGTGCCCCAAGGAGTAGTGATCTGGATGTTTCCACCGAAGCGCCAATCCTTTGTGTCACGGTCGTTTGTAGCTTGAAGACCGTTGCGAACACGCTCGTAGCGGAGAGAACCATCGAGCTCGACTTCAATCCAGTCGTTGCGGAAGCCTACGCCAAGACGTTCTGTGATGCTCATTGTCTTTGCAGTATTCTTCTTGGAAGCTTCCTTTGGATTGAGCGAAAGATAACTTACGTTGTTGCGGAAACCGAAATCAGTGTTTGTTCTAGAGAACCAAACGCCGGCTGAGTCGATTGAAGCGTTGTAGCCTACACCAGCATCGAAGTTCCAGTTGCCATTGATGTTCTCTGGACGAGTGATTCGACCGCCGGACATATCGTCCTTGTATGTAACCATGTTGCTGATGGAGTTCTTCGTAGTAGAGAAACGCACATTAGCCATGATGTTCTGCTGGTGACTTGTTATGTAGTTGTTGTAGAATGCATTCATGTTCTGTGTGAACGCTGGCTTCAAGCCCGGGTTACCCATTGACACGTTAGGATAGTTGGAGTCATCAACGATGTCAAGGAGGTCAGTGAGTGATGGCTGTGAAGTGTTCGCACGATACTGAACGCGGAGTCGGTGCTGCTTAGAGAAGTTGTAGCGGAAGTCGAGCGTTGGAGCGAAGTTTGTCACGCTACGGGTAGTGTCTATTCTGACACCGAGGTAATCCTGCAGATACTTTGTTGACTGTGGCTGGAGCATGAAGCCGGCGTTGAGCTGATAGTCATCGCGAATCATGCGGAAAGTCACGTTGATGTCGTTTGTATAAGTAGTATATTCAGAATAGCGGCTGAGATCCTTGTCCAGATATTTCTCGTAATCGCCAACTGGATTCAGGTAGCTGCCCCAATCGCGATAGCGAGGAGTGATGCCAGAATAGTCAAGTCCGTCGATGAAAGAGAAATCGTATGTAGAACGAGGACTCTTGTTGAAGTCCTGGGCATAGCGATAAGAGAACTGGAGGTAAGTGCGGTTGAAGATTGGTTCGCTATACGTTACCTGAGCGCTATAGTTGCTTCGAGTGGTAGGAGTTGTGCTATAGCGGTAAGTGCGACGGATAGAGTCGTTGCCGAGTTCATCAAGAATCTGATGGAAAGTGTTCTCATTGGCAGTCATTGACTGCGACTCGCTGTCAGTATAGCCAGCGTTGAGTTGGAGAGTAACGTTACGTCCGTTATCGCTCAACTTCTGGTTAATCTGCAACATACCTCTGATGTTTGTTGATTCAGAGTAGCTCAAACCACGGTTGTTGGTAGTGTTGATGCGGCTATCGTCAACAGGTTTGCCATCCTTATCCTTCTCGTTGTAAGTTTCTGATGTGCTGAAGTTTCTGCCATCGTTTGTAGAGTAGGAGATAGTAGGACGGAACATGATGTTTGTGTTCTCCCATGGAGTCCATTCGATGCGCATCTGACCGTTCCAAGAGTTTGAACGAGAGTAACGCTGGCTTATTGAGTTGGAATACTTACCGTTCTTCTCATTTGCCATGAAATACTCTGTCCATGACTCTGTGTGAGTGTCGCCATTGTTGTGGTTCCAACGGATAGAAGCATCCATCTTGAATTTGTTCACGTCGAGGTTGTAGTTCAAACCGACCATCTTTGAGATATTGTCGCCAGAGCCACCGCCGCCCCATCCACGGCCACCGCCGCCACCAGGGAATCCACGGTCGTTAGTGTTGTTGGCGCTTGCCATACCCATAAGTTTCTGGGAATCTTGGAAATAGCCGCCGAAGACACGCTCTGAGAAACGATCCTTAGTACCGATACCAAGGTTGGCATTAATCATCGTTCCCTTGTTCATACCCGGCTTGATTCCGAAGTCAAGCACGGTTTCTTCCTCACCGTCCTCAATACCGGTCACGCGGGCAAGGTCACTCTTCTGTTCGTAAGTCTTGATCTTATCAATGATGGATGTAGGGAGGTTCTTGAGGGCTGTCTTTGTATCGCCAGTCATGAACTCCTTTCCGTCAACGAGAATCTTCTTGACGGTCTTGCCGTTGATCTTAACTCCACCGTCGTCATCAATTTCGGCGCCAGGGAGTTTTGCAACGAGTTCCTCTATCACACTACCTTCCGGTGTGCGGAATGCAGAGGCATTGAATACGACAGTATCTGCTTTTACCATTACACGAGGAGCCATGGCCTTAACCACGACCTCCTGCATGTCATAGTCTTTCCAAATGTCTTCATTTGCATAAGCAATTGAGTCTCGCACGAATTTCGCGCGAGACTCGATACTATCTTCCTTTACTTTTTTAAGCGAGTCTGCGACAGCTTGAGCTTTATTCTTCACAGAATCTACTGGCTGTATGGCTGAAGTCTGGGGAAAGACCTCTGCCTGCGCTGACACTTTTAATACCGCAATAGCGGTAACAAACAACATAATTAACCTTTTCATAACACTTGTTTGAACGGCTATTGCAACGAAAGTAAAAGGAAATCTTCTAAAAAAATGTTAAAATGTTCAACTTTCGCCAACTCAAGTTGAGGCTAATGGCTAATAACTAATAGCTTTTCCATCCGGATGGTGCCTTTAGCCTTTAGCTTTTAGCCTTTACCCTTCGCGACTTGCTCGCGAAACTATAGAAAATAAGCAGCTGCAAGGCTCCTCGCGTGAAAAGAAAAAGTGCGAAAGCAGTCCAAAGGCCATCATTCCAAAGGGTCACGATGCCAGGGCAAAGATTGTACACGAGCACAAAGACCAAAGCTGCCGTAGCGCAAGATGTGAGCATGCCACGCGAGTTCGTCATGCCGATGAAGATACCGTCCCAAAGGAATGCCGAGAAACCTATGAGCGGAAGGATTATCATCCAGAAGCGATACTCATGCGCCAATGCCACTATCTCCCTCTCGTCGGTCAGCAGAGAGAGGAAATCTTCCGTGAAGAAAGCGTAAAGGAGTGTGAACACAATAGCCAATGCAATGCCCCAAGCAAACAGATGTCTTACTGTCTGCAAGAGCATCTGTCTGTTGCCTGCTCCGTGATACTTGCCGCACAAAGCCTCTCCGGCGTATGCGAAACCGTCCATGAAATAGGAGAATATAAGCCATGTCTGCATAAGGAGAGTGTTCACGGCAAGAAGATCCGTGCCATGGCGACTGCCTGCGGATGTGAAGAAGAACATTACAGAAAGCAAGCAGAGAGTGCGAAGGAATATGTCGCGATTTATGGTAAAGAACCGTTTCAATTCACCTTCACGGAAGAGCGGCTCAATCTTTGCAGGGCTAATGTCTTTAAGCCCTCCCTTGTGGGGAAGGTTTGGATGGGGTCTTAGAGTCAGTCCCAGCACCACGGCAAACCATTGCGATAGCATTGTGCCAAGTGCCACGCCTTCAACCTTCAGTCCCAAGCCGTAAACGAGCAGCAGGCTCATCGCGATGTTGAATATGTTCTGCGAAATGGAGATTACCATCGGTCGCTTCGTGTCTTGCATTCCGATGAACCATCCCGTGAGAGAGAACTGTAGAAGTACGGCAGGAGCACCGGCTATACATATATAATAATACGTGCGTACGAGTGGCGCTACAGATTCTTCTGGCGACATCAGCCACATCGCCAACTCGCAAATAGGCCAGCATAGCAAAATGATTCCTGCGCTCAGCAGCAATGCCGTTACGGCGGTCTGTCGGAAAATCCTCTCCGTATCCCCCTTCTTTCCCAACTCCTGCGCCGTAATACCGCTTGTTCCCATGCGAAGGAAACCGAACATCCAGTACACCGAGTTGAATATCATCGCGCCAATGGATATCGCTCCGATGTAGGCAATGTCACCCATGTGTCCGACGATAGCCATGTCCACGAGACCTAGAAGCGGCACCGTGACATTACTTATTATGGCGGGAAGGGCAAGACGAAGTATTCTGGACATGTTTTTTGTTTTTTCCGCTGCAAATTTACGCAAATTCCATCTATTTACGAAGCGATGAATAAATATTTTATGTTAACTTGCGATTGTTTTGTCATGGTTAAACATTGGTTAATACCTTATAAAATCATATCTTTGCAAAAAATATTCTACGATGCTGCGTTTTTCCCTCTATATAATAATGCTTTTCGGTTTCTCCTGTGCCTTTGCACAGAAGACGGATATTTGTTGTGAAAAGGACTTGGGATGGGCAAAGTGGGTGTTCACATCCATTGAGTTCAATGACGACTACACTACAGTCAGTGGGCATGTCATTCCGGGAAAGAATGACTGTGAGGTGTGGACAGAGAAGACGGAGGTCTTGCAAGCAAACGGAAAGGAATACCGACTTCTGGAAACAACATTGCCCCTAAAGAACATCTGGATTAAAAATGTATCCCAATGTGGCGACACAATCATGTTTGTGGAAAAGTTTGAGCCAATAATGAGCCTGAACGGCACGGTGAGCTACAAAGATGAGAACTTTGATATCGACATCGCCAACGTCTGCATAAACATAAAACCTGACCTCCAACGCAAGTACACCACATACGCAAAGAAGATTCTTGAAAGGCAGGATGACGTATTTGGCGAGATGGAAAGCCTACGTTACCTATCGCATTGTGCAGAGGAACTGAGTCTTATGCATAAGGACAGCGCAGCAATAGCCCGCTCATATCTTGGCAACTGCTATGATGCGCATGGAATCTTTATGAACTCCTATCCGAAGCACATCCTCAATACTTGGGGCATAATAAAGGAGATTCACCATGGTATCACAGGCAAGCGACTGAAGAAATCGGAACAAAAGTACCTGGACCGCGTAGCAGAGTTTGTAAATGAAGCATACAGGAAAAGCCAGATACTATCTGCTGACAATGTCAAGGCGATGAGGGAGAAGTCGGAAACTGTGTTTCGGGAGGCTGACAAGAAAACAGAACTCTACAAGCGCACGTTGGTGTCTTTTGGCGATCCTGCAGACATATTCTCCCTGAGAAAGAGCTTTAAGTCGGTAAAGAATGTATATGACCAAGCTTTGGACAAATATAATGCTGGTGATTATGCAGGGGCATACGCTCTATGTCCCAGCAGCATCCATTTCAACTACAAAGTCCTGTCACAAGAGAATTTCAAGGAATATTGCGATAGCATTTACGCGGATTGCAATTCAACATTAGTGAAGAAGGTTAACATTCCGCGTTCATATCTTATTTCATACGGTGGCATGCATTCTGATGTGTGGAACTTTTTGGAAATTACTCCATTATTGGAAACAATACCATACTTCGCAATGGAGACAAACAATCCGGAAATCATCTGCCATGCTTTGGACGGAATACTGAATGCCAAAGCGTTCAGGTATTACGCAGACAGGTATATGAAGGAGCGGCTTAGTGGTTTCAATAGTTTTAATAGTTCCAATGTTTTCAATGAAACTCCTGAAACCTCCGAAACAGCAGAAACACCCCTTGTCCTCTACCGTAAGATACAGTCAGAATCAGCCGCACTCGCAGAGATGTATGAGGATGGACTTACTGACGAGAGCGTTTATCAGAAAGCGGAGGAAATAAAGAACCTGAAACAAGAATACACCGATTATCAAGAATCACACCCGATAAACACAGAAGACTTTCTCGTAGAATGGGATTCTGTCAGGAATAGTCTCAAACCGAAGGAACTGGCAGTGGAGTTCCAGGAATTCCCGATTTGGAACACAGACTCTCTTTGCTATATAGCCATAACCTACAGGCACGACAGCTCCATCCCAAGATTATACACCGTGCTGAAGGATAAGAAGGAATCTCTAAGTAGTTACAATAGTTTCAATGGTTCCAATGAAACCTCTGAACCCTCTGAACCCTTTGAAACTTCTGAAACCTCTAAACGCTATGCGCTTTCTGCCAAGGTGTGGAATGCAATGAAGGACGAGTTGGTCGATGTGGAAAGTGTCTATTTCTCGGCATCGGGAATCCTGCATAGCCTGCCATTGGAAAACTGCGACACCACAAGGCTATACCATCGCCTTACCTCTACAAAGGAACTCCTGAAACGGCAAAAAACTCTAGAACAGCAATTGCGAACATGCGTGCTGTATGGAGGTTTGGAGTATGGAAGTAATGGATATAGTCGTTCAAATGAGTCCAAAATGTCGCCAATGCTTAACACAAGACAGATGCGCGACTTCACGGCAAGAGGACCGTTGGACGATATCTCCGAACAGTCGGAAGCAGAAGTCAATACGATAGCCTCACTCTTGCAAGAGAAAGGCATGGAAACAAAAGTCTTCAAACGGCAAGACGGCACGGAGGAGACGTTCAAGGCTCTGGCGGATACCAATGTTGACGCCATTCACATCTCAACTCACGGATTCTATTGGGAGGCCTATGGAGGTGCGGTGCCCTCACCGCACCAATCCTCAAATACCGCTGATTACTCGTTCCTGAAGTTGGAAGATTCAAAGCTTCCTGATAATGAAAAAGCTATGGTGCGATCTGCATTGCTGTTTGCAGGAGCACAGGAAGCTATAGAGGGTGGCACGAAGAAGCAAGGTACGGAAAACGGAGTGCTTACGGCAAAGGAAATATCCACGATGACATTTCCAAACCTCAAGCTCGTGGTATTGTCGGCATGCCAGTCGGGACTTGGCGATGTTGACGCATCAGAAGGCAGCCTTGGACTACAGAGAGCCTTCAAGACAGCTGGCGCAAAGACAATTCTTATGACTCTGCACGAAGTTGATAACCATGCCACAAGACTCCTCATGGAGGAATTCTACCGCCAGTATCTCTCAGGCAATTCCATGTCCCGCGCGCTCCGAAATGCCCAAAGCTTCCTGCGAAACTATGAGGAAGATGGCATAAATCCATACAAAGACCCCAAATATTGGGCATACTTCACTCTCCTTGACGCTCTGGATTAAATAACTTGACTATTCCCCGCCGTTCTCGGCGGGGCTTCCGTGAATCGTAAATCCGTAAATCGTAAATCCATAAATGTTTCGGCTCAAATCCATAATCATCCTGCTCAGCATTGCAGCAACAGCATTTGCGCAGAAGAAGTACGCGCTTCTCGTAGGCATTTCGAACTATAGGATCATGCCTATTGCCCATGAATGGAACAACATCCATGGAAAGGACGACGTGGAAATGCTGATGCCTGTGTTCAAGGAGCAAGGCTTCAATGTCACTCCCCTAACCGACGGAAATGCAACGCATGCAAACATCATCAAGGCACTCGACAAATTGTCGCGCACCGTAGCCAAAGGCAGCATTGTTTACATACACTTCTCCACACACGGACAGTCGTTCGACGATGCCTTGAGCCAAAGGATAGGCGATGAGGAATGGGACGAAAGTATCGTGCCTGTGGATGCAGCACTCTCTTATAGCGAGAGGTACAAGGGACAAAACCACTTGGTAGATGATGAACTGAACAACTACACAACCGCAATACGCCGCAGACTTGGCGAAAGTGGTATGCTGTATGTTACGGTAGATGCCTGTCATGCAGGCGGAGCATCTAGGGATGCCAGCGATGTGACACGCGGAACAATGCGCGGATTTTCCAAGGACAAGAAATACAAGCCCGAGCGTGAGCGACCTGTCCATTACGATGCAAAGAGGCAGAAAGGCCTAGCACCTGTCGTGTTCCTGGAAGCTTGCCAAGGCAGGGAACTGAACACCGAAATCAGAAGGAACGGCAAATACCACGGACCGCTATCATATTATATACACCAAGTCATGACAAAGCATAGCCTCGGCAAGAATACCGCGTGGGTTCTTCAGGTAAAGAAACTGATGGCAGTCGATCCGGCACTGTCAAACCAAACAATGAGAATAGAAAACTGAAACCCGGATTATTCCCCGCCGTTCTCGGCGGGGCTTCCCACCCTAAACGACCAAACGACAATCTCCTAAACGACCAACAATCGCATGGCAGAAGAATTCGACAACCTCAACTCCATAGGCACATACATCAATGGTGTCATGACGAAGAGCAAGGCATTCCTTAGAAGCCGCTTCTCCTCAATGTCAGAATCCGACATAGAGGAGATTTTCGGCAATTCGGAGATTGCCCTGTTTGAGAAGGTGCATCGTGGAGAACTGCAAGTTGCGGAAGGCAAGATTAAGATTCTCAACGAAGGTAAGCTCGAAGATTTGCGCAGCACCCTCCTTACCTATTTCAATAAGGTGACATGGTTCCAAGCGCTGAAATACCTTCGCAGCAAGGGCAACAATGCCAACCACCCCAACCAGAACGACCGACTATTCCTCGCCCCTGACGACCGACTATTCCCCGCCGTTATCGGCGGGGCCTCCAACCCCCTAGACGACCAGCAGATAGACGCATTGCTAAGCCTCACCGATGACGATGGCCTTACCAACGAGCAGAAGTCCATGATGCGTGACATAGTGAAAGACCTCCCCTCACCTTGCGAGGAAATCCTCTGGTCATTCTATGGCGACGGCATGGACATGAAGACCATAGCCCAAATCATCGGCTCCAAGAATGCAGCCGTCGCAAAGCAGCAGAAGTCTCGCTGCATGAGTAAGTTAAGAGCACGTTTCGAAAAGATAAAAGCAGAGTTTTATGACACAAGAGATTGATATGTACGAGGAGTTTGACGCACGCGTAGAGAAGTTCCTGCGCAAGCAGATGACCGAAGCCGAAGAGCAGCAGCTCAAGGACGAGTTGGCAGCCGACCCTGACAAGAAGTCGCGTGCCAGGGCAATGGCGCTCATGGCAAGCCAGATGAGAGACATCCGCAGACAACAGGAAACAGCCGCCGTACAGCAAATGTCCAGCATGAGCGAAACTGAGTTCCGCAAGAAATTTGTAAATCATACGTCATACATCAAAAATCATAAATACAGATGGTTCTCCATTGCAGCCTGCATGATAGGAGTGCTTACCATTGGTGGCATACAATACAACGCCTACAATCGTACCACAGCACTCGGCGACACATACTATAATCTTGTATCAAGCGACATATCCAGTCAGCGTGGAGACATTGATGCCCAAAGCGTGTCAAACATGCAGAAACTCTTCGGCATGGTAGCCAAAGGCGAAAATCTTGACGCAACCATCGCCAGCCTCCGCAAGCTATACGAGGCAACCAGCAACTATGCGCAGCCTAATTACGAATTAGGCATTAATTACGCATTATACCGCCAAACCATTGCTTGGAACCTTGCTCTCGCCCACCTTAAGGACGGCGACCGCGATGCAGCAAGGGAAATCCTCACCACAATCATTGCCGAGAACGACCCTGACAAAGCCATCTCCAAGAGTGCCAACAAACTCATCAGCGAGATTGCAGACATCCCATCTCTGTGGTAGTGCCTTTAGCCTTTAGCTTTTAGCCTTCAGCCTCGCGAAGCGAACCCTATGTTTACATTTTGTAGAACTTTGGTATAAAGTAATATATGAACCAAACCTTAACATTATGCTAAAGTTTACAACATTCTACACTAAAGACGGAAAGCTGACTCCTGATTCCAGAACCCACATCACCCCACCCGCTGACTCAAAGCTCGTTGGCGACGAGGTAGTAGGCAGAAACGCACTAATCGTAGGCAAGGCACTCGAGCTAGCCGGTTACGACATTCCCATGTTCTTCGCTGGAGACATCTCGGAACTCGACTCCCCAAACCCACAGATCACCATGCATCTCCGTTCCGGCATATATCCCATAGCCGTGACCATGGATGCGAACAACAACTATCTGTTGGATCTGAAATGACACAAATATTTATGTGTTACGAATAAAAATCCGCTTGCAACTCTCCATCTCTCCGCAAGTCCTTTGTAACAACTTGATATTCATTCGTTTACTCCTGCGGATAGTTACTTTAACTCTCCACAACTCTCCGCAAACTCTCCGCAATGAGCAGGAAAGTTGCTGTCTCAGCGACCATGATACGTAAGCGACAAGAATGAGTTGTCAAAAAATTTGAAGCGTGAAGTCAAGAAACTTGTAACGTAAAACTAAGGAATACGCCTCTAAAAATGCATTTTTTGAGGCGTATTCCTTAGAGTTATAACCCTTAATCATAAGACTCCTGATTGGTAAGTCCTGTGGAGAGTTTGCGGAGAGTTGCGGAGAGTTCAGACAACTCTACGCAGTTGCAAACAACTATGTTTCAATCGCTTACAAAGGACCTGCGGAGAGGTGGAGAGTTGTATGCGTTTTTTAGTGCTTCAATAAGAAAAACTAACTACGAACCACACATTTCCTTGATTTTTCTTGTCTATTTGCCTTAAAAAGTTTACTTTTGCACTTATAACTTATGACTCCTATAATTTTCAATACTCGTGACGACCTTGTCAAGATAGACCTTGATAAGATGGTTTATGCGGAAGCAGACGGCAATTATCTGTATATCACTATGCAGAACGGACTTCGTGTGATGGTTACGATGTCGCTCATTCAGTTTGAGAAACTGATAGAAAATGCCGTAACTGACAAGACTCGCGGCATGTATATTCGTATAGGAAGAAAGTACATCGTTGACAGGCGTTACATTGTGCAGATTTGCCTCCCAAAGCAAACGCTGACATTAAGCAATATGGCGACTGATAAGTCCGTGTCATTATCCGTACCAAAGGAGGCATTGAAGGTTCTTAAACAGAAAATGACAGAATAGACAAAACATAATGGAAATAATAGTAGGACGCAAAGGCAATCAGCCTTTCGCAATTACAGAGAAGTCCGTAAGCGGACGCCATCTTAAGGTGGCAAAGCTTGCGGATGGCAAGGTGGAAATAGAAGATCTCGGCTCTACAAACGGCACCTTTGTCGATGGAGCGAGAATCATCAAGAAGATAGTTACTGAGGACACTATAGTGACTCTTGGACCAACGTTTCAGATTCGCATTGGTGATGTGTTGGTTGCAAGCAGCAAGCCTATTGGTGGTCAGCAAAGCAGCACTCAGCAAACCGAAAATTGTACAACAGAGTTTGAAAAACTAAAGGCAGTATATGACAACTACCAGGCAGAAAAGATAAAGATCCAACAGGAAAATGCAAAGAAGCAGTTCATGCGCTCGCTGCCGGGTGTTGCTACTACAGTATTGTTTGCCCTTACATTCCTCTTTGGCGATTCGGTAAATGCCATAAAGCCAATAATGGGTGCCATAATGTTTGGCGGTATAATCTTGTCATCATGGCTCGCCTATAAGGGACAACAGGATAACCCTGTGAAGATGGAGAATCTGAACAAGCAGTTCATGGTAGATTACGTATGCCCAAAATGCAAGAGCTTCCTTGGTTTCCTTCCTTTTGAGAACCTGAAGAATAGAGGATGCTGCACAGCTTGCAAAACGAAGTGGTAAATTATGAGACAGACATTATTGATAATATTATTCTTGATTTGCGGAATCTGTGCAAATGCTCAAAGAACATTTATCGTAATTGCAGGTATCAATGATTACATCGAACCTTCTGTCAATGACCTTAGATGCTGTGAGGCTGATGCCGACAGCTACTATGCGCTGATGAGCAAGAAGAAAGATGCCGTCATTCATATATTCAAAGGCCGCAATGCTACAAAGCAGAACATACTCTCAACATTGCAGGCGGTATGCCGACAGGCGGGAAGCAACGATGCTGTAGTGTTCTTCTTCTCAGGTCATGGCTATCCGGGTGGGTTCTGCCCCGTAGATATGAGAAGCAAGGCTACAGGCTTGAGCTATGCAGAGATGCAGACAGCCTTCAAGCAGTGCAAGGCAAGGCGAAAGATGGTCTTCGCCGATGCTTGCTTCAGTGGCGGTTTGCGCAAGGACAAGTCTTCTGCCGTAAACGAAGCCAGAAATGGCGATGTCATGTTCTTCCTTTCTTCTCGCACCAATGAGACGTCGCAAGAGATTCCTGGCGGTAGGAACGGGCAGTTTACGCGTTTCCTCATACGTGGACTTGGAGGCGGTGCTGATGCCGACCGCAACAGAACAATCACTGCAAAGGAATTATACAATTTCGTGCATCAGGGTGTGGCATATGCTACGGCAGAAAAGCAACATCCGGTAATGTGGGGCAATTTCAACAATACGATGCCTATTGTTGTTTGGCAGAAGTGATTTCGTCAGCCAAACTGGCGGTTTCGTCCGTTATACGGAGAATCATTCTTGATAATAGACCCCAAAGAATTACCTTTGCACTCAGAAAAACAATAAAAACTAAAAATACTATGGCAAACGATGACACTTTGTACAGAAACGTTGAGAACGAAGAAGTACAGGAAAAGAACGAAAAGAAATCTACAGTAAGTGACAACCTCAAGATGGCTGGTGCAGCGGCTGCTGGTGCAGCAGTCGGTTCTGCCGCTTCTATGGGAGCACAGGCTGCAATAAACAATCATGCTGCAGAAACTGCTGAAGCAGAAACTGCCGAAGGTGCAGAAGAAGGCGAAGTGGAAGTTGCTGAAGTGGAAGTTGCTGAAGCGGAAGCTCCAGCACAGCCACAGGTTGTAGAGCACACGGTTCATCATTATCATAATACTGAGGTACATCATCACCACCATCATGCGGCAACTCCACAGCAGGCAGCAGCTCCGCAACAACCAGAGGAGCCGATTGCGCAGAACAATGCTCCTGAAGAACCACAGAACATTGAAGATCCAAACATTCAGCAGACAAGCGGTGGCGAGGACGTTGACATCCGCGTTATTGGTGTGGAGCATGATGTGAACATGAACGGACAGGATGTTGATGTTGCTGTAATCAGCGTGGATGGCCATCAGGGACTTCTCGTTGATGTTGACCAGGAAGGTACTGCTGATGTAGCTGTTATTGATATTGATGACAGTGGTACTATCTCTGAGAATGAAGTTCAGGACATTTCCGACTACAACGTGCCAATGCCTGAGCAGACTTCTGGCGACGACTTCATGCAGGCAAGCGACGATATGCCGGATTATACTAACGATGCAGTAATGGTATAAATTATATGGCAAATACCATAAAAGTAACCTGTCCTACATGCAAGGCGGTATTGACGATACCGTATTATGCCGGTATTGAGGACAGAATGCTCAAATGCTCTATATGCGGACATCGATCAAAGGTGTCCGTATTCATAGAAGCTGCTATGCCTAAGAATACGGCTCCTGTGACGGATGACGATACCGAGACAGCACTCACATTCAAGAAGGAAGATCGCACTATCGGATCGCTCTATGTTGGCAGAACGGAATATCCGCTTGTGAAAGGCGTGAACACCGCTGGCAGAAACGCCCCAACCTGTGAAGCAAGCATAAAACTGGATGTGACAGACAAGTATATGAGTCGCGTCCAGGTTCGCATTACGGTGAAGGAAGGTGGCAGCGGTTTGGAGCATCACATTGAAAGCCTGAACGACAGAAACCTCGTTAAGGTCAATGGCAATAATGTTGGCATAGGCGAGGTGCTTTGTCTCTCATGGGGCGACAAGCTGCTCATGGGCTCAACGGAAGTGCTCTTCCAGCGTCCACGATACTTTGAGGATGCTACGGAATATACAAAGTAGTTTCGCAAGCCGAAAGCTTGCGAAGGCTAATGGCTAATAGCTAATGGCTAATGGCCTCAAGTAAAACTTGAATAAAATGGAATTCAAACTAAGAAAGCCGATAGGCTACTCTCATATTGGTCGCAAGGATCAGCAGGAAGATGCTGTATGGCCGCTTTTTGAGGATGTCACTGCCGACAACCGTTGCATCGTTCTTTGTGATGGCGTTGGTGGCAGTGAGCATGGTGAGGTTGCAAGCCAGAACTCCTCTCGCATCATTGGTGAGCACCTTTCCAAGGCAATTGCCGCAAAAGGTGTTGTTGAAGAAAGCGACGTGCAGATAGCTGTGGAGAAGGCTTACGCTTTTCTGGAAAGCATAGACAAGGACGGAAGTGAGGATAGATGCACGATGGCAACTACCCTCACTTGCGTATGTCTGCATGGCAATGGCGTGCTTGCTGCCCACATGGGCGACAGCCGCATATACCATGTCCGCCCTAATGTCGGCATTCTCTATCGCAGTGCCGACCATTCTCTGGTACAGGCATTGCTGCAAGCAGGCGAACTTACTCCGGAGGAAGCTAAGACCTTCCCACGAAAGAACGTCATTACCAAGGCTATCCAGCCTCACTCTGCGCATCTTTCGGCAGAGGTGCAGAACATCACCGATGTTAAGTCGGGCGATTATCTCTTCCTTTGTTGCGACGGTGTACTTGAAAACCTTACCGACGAACGCCTCACAGAGGTGCTTTCCATGACGTGCTCCGATGCAGAGAAACTCAAGCTCATAGAAGCAGAGAGCATCGACAAGACTCGCGACAACTACACAGCCTACCTCATTCCTATAGAAAAGGTGGAGGGTGAGGTCACGGAAGACTATGTTGACCAGACGGAATATGTGGAGATAACCCATGTGGAGAAAAGCATTGCATCAGAAAACCCAGAGTCTGCAACGGTCCCTCTTCGTCCGCGGCATAGTACTCCTGCAAAGAGAGAAGGCAAGAAGAACGCCTTCTGGCTATGTTTTATAGCAGCTCTCATCATCATAACCATCATAGTATTTGTCATCAAGAGTTTAGGATAGAATAAAAACAAAATTCTTAAATTCTTAAATTCTTGATAAAAACATATAAGCATTATGCATCATTTATCATCAGGAACACTCCTTCAGGGAGGCCGATACGAAATAAAGCGTTTCATAGCTGCAGGAGGTTTTGGCTGCACCTACGAAGGCGTACATACAGGTCTTGACAAGCGTGTGGCAATCAAGGAATTCTTCGTAAAAGACTTCTGCAACCGCGACGAGACCACTTCACAGATCACCGTTGGCGTTACGGCAAAGTCAGCTCTCTTCCAAAAGCTAAGACGTAAGTTTGAGGAAGAGGCTCGCGCTCTTGCGAAACTCAATCACCCAAGTATTGTCAAGGTCTCAGATGTATTCAACGAGAACGGCACATCATACTATGTGATGGACTATATCGATGGTCCTTCACTGAAGAACATTGTTGATACCAAAGGACCTCTCACTGAAACAGACGCCGTCAGATATATCCTTCAAGTTGCGGATGCTTTGGAGTATGTCCACAAGAACAATCGCTTGCACCTTGATGTCAAGCCAGGCAACATCATGATCAACGCCGAAGGCAAAGCGCAGCTCATTGACTTCGGTGCCAGCAAGCAGTATGAGGAGGAATCAGGCGAGAATACTTCCACCGTTGCAGGTTTTACCGTCGGCTACGCCCCAACGGAGCAGATGGGCAACGACATCAAGACCTTCACTCCTGCAACTGATGTATATTCCCTCGGTGCTACGCTCTACAACATACTTTCTGGCATCAAACCGATAAGTGCTGCAACCATATCGAGTGGTGAGAAGCAGAAGCCTCTGCCTCCGCACATTTCTATGGTTACCCGCAATGCCATTGAGAAGGCTATGCAGATAAACAAGAACCTTCGCCCGCAGAGCATGGCGGAGTTCAAGGAACTGTTTGAAGCATCAGACGACACCGTACTTCCTGAGAAGGATAACGATGATACCGTTTATGCAGGAATGGTAGAAAAACCAACAGAGAAGAGTAGCAAGAAAGGTTCTAATAGTTCAAGTAGCTCAAATGAATCAAGCAGTAGGGCGAAGATTTCTGAGCCGAAACAGGAACCGAAACCAGAGCCACAACCAACTCCCAAACCAAAGACTGAACAAAAAACATCATCCAAGAAAATCCCTTGGATAGCAATAGCTGTGGTGGTTTGTGTTATCGGTTTTATAGCATGGCTTTCTTCTGGCACAGAAGAACCTGTTCCTTCGGATAATGAAACTCCAAAAGTAGAACAGAAACAAGTAGAGCATGTTGCCGGTCAAACCTTCAAAGATGCAGGCGGTCAGGATTACACTTACACTGGCGAAGTCGTTGATGGTAAGCCTAATGGCAAAGGTACAGGTCTTTATGAATATGGCACTTATACTGGAGAATACAAGAATGGACTAAGAGAAGGTAAAGACGGTACCTTTGAATCTAAAAATGGTTCAAACAAGTATAAAGGCTCTTTCAAGAACGACCAGTACGAAAAAGGCAAACTTACCCTGACTGCCGACGGCTCTTATTTTGAAGGAACATTCAGCAAAGGTCAACCATACAACGGTAAGTGGTATAACAAAGACGGCAGCTTCAACAGTGATGTCGTGAATGGAGAATAAAAATTGTAAGACTATGATATATAAATACTATCCACCTACAAACTATAGTTTTGATGCCCTACAGAAGGGATACTTTTATTTCTCAAAAGTGTCAAAACTCAATGACCCATTTGATGCTTCATTCAAGTTGGTAAGAGAATTCAGTGCCTTCTTGGAAAGAACTGAATACAAGGAAAATCCAGCCGAAGCCGAAATGCTTATGGGACAATATGGTAGCTGTTCATTTTCATACTTAAGTGACAATAAGAATCTATGGGCGTTGTATGCATCTGATTATAAAGGCTTTTGTATAGCTTTTGATGAAGATAAGTTTGATTGCAAAACAGAAATATCTTGGAAAAATCATATTCCTTGTATAGCAGAACACATGAACATCAATGCTTTGAGATCTCCATTTCATTGGATGATCAAAGGATCTGTGGACTATGCTGATGTATTGTTGGATTTGGATAACTTTGATAATGTCGCTTACAGAGAAGGAAATACTGAAGATTATGAGGAGTCAATAATTGAGAACTGTCTTCATGATGAAAAGAAGATGGATAGACTTTTTATAAGATTATGCTTCACGAAAGAGGCTGAAGCATGGTCTAGTGAAAAGGAATTCAGACTTCTCATTGGGAATTATAAAAATGCAATGGCGACCATATTCCCGGATTCTGTAATAACAGAAGAAAGAGGCTATAAGGTGAGTTTTCCTTATGATTCTGTTAAGCAAATAATCGTTGGACACAATTTTGAAAAGGAAAAAATACCAGAATTGATTAATATTATAACTAAATACCCGAATCTACCATGCTTTATAACTAATCCTTCTAATCCTTGGAAAATTGATTTTATAGAGTTAGATAAAGATAATCTCAAAAAATATTATGACTTAATGGAAAGTTTCTCTATACTGGCATTTGCGAAGAAATAATATTCTCTATAAACGAAAAAGAGAAATAAACAAAATTGTTTCATTTATTTTCTTTATTGACACTTGTACTAGTACAAAATGAAAATATGAAAAAGGATGTAATACAAATCATAAAAGATATAAAAATAGAAGAGAACAAATGGTCTTATAAACTATTTGTTCCGTCTAAAGACTTATTTAAGAAAAATGAATGTCGAGATTTCATTCGTCAATACATGAAATCCGCGGGCACCGTTTCAAATCTGCATGAGTTCACATGTGTTCTTGATAAAGATGACTTTGAAGGCATTGATGCGCTACGTTATCAGCACATTGTCTTTACCTATTTTCTGGGACTTGCTATATATGACAAATGTACTTCCATACAGAAAGCCATTAACGATAAATTTTGTGATTCTGAAGAATACAAAAGCGCATTAAGATATCATCAAGAAGCAAGATTCCCTTACTTGTGGTTTCTTATTTGTCTCTTTCATGATTTGGGATACCAATACGAAAAGAAAACGATTAATTCTGATAAGGAATATGAAGAATATGAAAAGCTACATTCTCGTTTGATGCTTTCTGAACCACCTCATCAACTCTCTGAACTTAAAGGTGTACCAGAACACTATACTATAGATGATCTTATTAAGTCATATTATATCTACAGAGCTAAAATAGGCAAGAAATATGATCATGGTATATGTGGTGGATTGCATTTATTCTATACTTTATGCAGTATTAGGCGTGACAAGAAAAAATCCGTTCAGCAAGAACCTGATGACATTTTGTGGAATGATGAACTGGAAAAGATTTTTGCATTGGCTTCTTCTATTGTCCTATGCCATAACATATACCTTCCCAAAGAGCAAGATTATGAAAAGTATTCTAATTATAATCTGAATAAACTAGTAGAATTGTCAAAACAAGTTAGAAGTGATATGTATAAGTATCCATATAAGATGGAAGACTATCCTGTCTTCTTCCTGTTCTGTTTGGTTGATTCTATAGAACCTATAAAGGTGGTGAAGGATGTGAATCTTCTACATAATATCTTTTGGGATATACAAGAAGATTCTATTACCGTATCAACAAATCTTACATGTGGATGCAAAGACCGTATCTTGCAAAATGCGAGTAACTTAAAAGATTGGTTATGTAAAACAAAAACGGAAGACTGCTCCGTGACAATAAAGTTCTAAATCAATTAAACGCGATATTCAACTATGAAACAAATTCTAACAACCCTCCTCCTTCTCTTCTCCCTAACCCTCTTTGCCCAAACGACGGTGGTGACGGGACCGAAGAAGAAACAGCAGACTACGGCTGTAGATGCCAACAAGCGTAAGGCAGAGGCTGAAGCTGCGGCAAAAAAGCGAGCAGCAGAAGAAACAGCAGCGGCAAAGAAAAAGGCGGAACAAGCCGCAGCAAGTAAAAAGGCCGAGCAAACCCGACAGGAGAAACTGCGCAAGGATCGTGAAGAGCAAGCTCGTCAAGAGCAGTTGCGTCGTGAACAAGCTCAACGTGAAGAACAGACTCGCCAAGAACAGGCTCGTCAAGAACAGTTACGGAGAGAACAAGCAGAACGTGAAAGAATTGAACAAGAAAAGCGTAATGCTTTGCGTTGGGATGAATCTCAGAAAGCATTGTGTTTTAATGGCATGACCTATAAGATGGTTTATGTTCAAGGTGGAACTTTTAAGATGGGGGCAACCTCAGAACAAGGCAAGGATGTGTGGAAAGACGAAAAGCCTACCCATGCGGTTACGGTCAATAGTTATTATATAGGGCAGACAGAGGTTACTCAGGCTTTATGGCAAGCTGTAATGGGAACTAACCCAAGTGTATTAAATGGAACTACTCTTCCTGTAGAGAATGTTTCTTGGAACGATTGTCAGACCTTTATTGAGAAACTCAATTCTATGACTGGCCGCACATTCCGTCTGCCTACAGAAGCAGAATGGGAATTCGCTTCTCGTGGCGGCAACAATAGCCGTGGCTATAAGTACAGCGGTAGCAACTATATTGATAATGTGGCTTGGTACACTAACAATTCCAATAGCAAGACTCATGCAGTAGCCACTAAGCAAGCTAATGAACTTGGCATATACGATATGAGTGGAAATGTAAGTGAATGGAGCTCAGACTGGTATGATAGTAACTACTATAAGAACAGCGACAGCAACAATCCGCGCGGTGCTTATACTGGTTCTAACCGAGTGTATCGTGGCGGTGACTGGCTCAGCAGCGCGGGGGCCTGTCGCGTGTCGATCCGTTACTACGTCACGCCTGATTACCGTAACCGCTACCTTGGACTCCGCCTCGTTCTCGTACCATAAGTCAAGACATAGCAGGGATGGTTCTGATATCTGCTAGCAAGGATTGGTCAGATAGCTGGGACGGTTCTGCTATCCGCTAACGTGGATTTGTTGAAGCAATGGAATCTCTATGGAATCTCTGGGACGGTTCAACGATACACAATGATGTAACATATGATAATATCCCATATAGAACAAATGCCTGCGCAATAATGATGCGCAGGCATTTGTTATAGTTTTGGGGAAGGGTAAGTTGGGGGGATAGATAATTGAAATTGTATACTCTGGCGTTGGAAATAGCGTAGAAATCAATCAAAAAATAGATTTTGTATTCATTTTTCTTTTTGTATTCATTTTTTTTCTTACTTTTGCAAGCAAATACAAGCTATGAGTCCAGTATTTAGACGTGAAGAAGGATTTGTTTTTAAGATTCATTCGAATGAAGAAGAAAGAAAACATATCCATGTAATTAAAGCTGAGAATGAAGCCAAAATATGGTTGGAGCCTCAGGTTGAAGTTGCTTGGAATGACAAATTCCAAAGTTCAGAATTAAAAAAGATAATTCAAATAATAAAGACACATGCAGATCAGTTCAGATTACAATACTCGCTCCACATTGGCAAGCGTATTAATGATTAACAATCAGGGGCTGATGTTATCAGTCTTGGGTAATGATTATTTCGTTTCTTATAATCGTCTCCCATGGCTGAAGGATGCCCGAATTTCAGATGTTTTAAATGTTAGGATGTCTGGGAAGAGCGCTATTGAGTGGCCTACTCTGGATATTGATCTTGAGGTAGAAAGTTTAAAGCATCCAGAACGCTATCCTCTTGTTATGAAGCGTAATGAGACGGATGTTCTTTTTGAGAATAACCAATAGGGGAATGAGTAACAAGAATCACAGAGACAGGTACCGTGATCCCCTAGAGGCTCACTGCTTCTATTCCGTTAGGAATCTGGAATCTCTGGGACGGTTCTGCGATACACAATGATGTAACATAGATAATATCCAATATAGAAAGAATGCCTGCTCAATAATGATGCGCAGGCATTTGTTTTGTCTGATTTCGTATAGAATGAATGTCTTCTATTAAGTGTACCTTAATCCTAACAAGGGTTTCAATGGAAAGAAACGATGTCCTCAATGCGAAAAAACGGTAAAAAAAGAGATTTTATTTTCGCATATTCGGAAAATGTTGTAATTTTGCAGTAAATTCCGATTTGTTGAAATTATGAATGTATCATTCTTGCTAAATAAATATTTCCCTGACAAGGACAATGTTTCGATAGATGTGTTTGATGCCCACACATTGAATAATGTCTATCAGCAGGTTCTGCAGACGCTTACATCTCATTTTGAAATAGAGGTAAGCGTGTTGCAATCATTGAGCTACTGCTTCTATGAGATATTGGATAATGTGCATATCCATTCTGGTCGACCGTTGGGAACCGCAATGACTCACTTCGATGCTTCCAAAAATGTACTCCGCGTGCTTGTAGCTGATGATGGCATGGGCATTCACGCTTCTTTGGCAGAGAATGAGAAGTACCATGACATCTCAGAAGCAGAGGCTGTGCGCATTTGTGTAGAGGACTCTGTAACTGATGGTAAGGGAATGGGCTTTGGGCTGTATGCCACTTCACGGCTGATGAAGAATATAGGACTTCAGTTTATCCTTCATTCGGGATGCCATAAACTTGTTTATCAAGATGACAAGACAGAGATTATTGAGAATGGCTTCTGGCAGGGAACGATTGTCTATATGGAGATAACAACTTCAAGGGAGATTGATGCAAACGAGGTCGTTGACCATCGCACAGATGCCGCAGACCAGTACAATGAGGCTTTTGTGGAAACTAATGAACTAGACGTTCTCTGGAAAGACCAAAAGGCAGATGAGAATTTCCCATTCGTTCAGTATGGAACAGATTTTGGCACTCGTGAGATGGGTGCAAAGATTCGTGAGCAGTTACTTCCAATGATAAAAATGAACGGACGTATAATGCTTGATTTCTCTGGCGTTAATGTCGTGTCAAATTCATTTGCTGACGAATGTATAGCGAAGCTACTGATGGAGATTCCACTTGAACAGCTAAAACGTCACACCACTTTTCATGGTCTCTCTTCAATGGCTGAACGCAGCATACTTGTTGCTTTACAAAGACGATACAAGGTATTGCAAAAACAACTGGATAACAAATAACAAGGAAGATTCTGCGATACACAATGATGTAACATAAGGTTATGTCCCATATATAACAAATGCCTGCGCATCACTATTGCGCAGGCATTTGTTTTTGATAAAACTTTTTCTGCCATTTTGTTTGGAGATATAGAAAAAAAGTGTAATTTTGCATTATGGAATTATTATAATACGATTTGTATAATAAACACATGAAAAGGCATTTTATAATACTCTCCATGCTGCTGTCTGCGCTATGTGCCATGGCTTACGACGGCGACATTCAGGTGCGACACGATTCTATCCTGTCAGTCATCAGCGGTGCTCCATCGCAGTCGGCGTCTGCCGTTTCGCAACAACGCAAGTCCATCACCGCTTTCGGAGCAAAGGCTGGTGGTACTACCGACTGTCTGCCTGCCTTTCGCAAGGCAATGAAGCTGGCGGCGAAGACGAAGAACGGTCTGCACATCATCGTGCCAAAGGGCGAATGGTTCGTGAAAGGTCCCATTCACCTCGTCAGCAATGTGACGCTGGAACTACAGGAGGGTGCCACGCTGAAGTTCTCTGCACAGCCGGAGGACTATCTGCCAGCTGTGCGCACATCGTGGGAAGGCACTTTCTGCCAGAACTACTCTCCGTTCATCTATGGCTATGGTCTCACGAATGTTGCCATAATAGGAAAGGGTAGCATTGACGGCAACTGCATGGAAACATTCCCGCAATGGAAGAAGGAACAGAAAGAAGACCAGATGAGGTCGCGCCAGTATAACCATGAGGGGAAGTCTATTGAAGATCGCAACTTCGGCAAGGACAGCAAGCTCCGTCCGCATCTGCTACAGCTATTCGACTGCAAGGACATCACGCTGGAGGGTGTCTTCATAACGAACAGTCCTTTCTGGTGCGTGCATCTCCTGCGCTGCGAGAATGTTGTTTGCCGTGGTCTTCGCTACGACGCAAAGCTTGTGAACAATGATGGCATTGACCCTGAAATGACACGAAACCTGCTCATTGAGGACATCGACTTCAACAATGGCGACGACAATGTTGCCATAAAGGCTGGTCGTGACAATGATGGCTGGCGCGAGGATGCTCGTCCGTCGGAGAACATCATCGTACGCAACTGCCGCTTCAAGGGACTTCACGGCATAGTCATTGGCAGCGAGATGTCGGCGGGAGTAAGGAATGTGTTCGTGGAAAACTGCACATACGCTGGCTATACAAAGCGTGGACTTTACATAAAGACAAACCCAAACCGTGGTGGTTTCGTGCGCGATATTTATTTCCAGGATGTGGAGTTCGGCGAGGTGGAGGACCTTTTCTACATCACATCGATGTATGCCGGTGAAGGAGCCGACGACAATCACTTCACCGATGTTGAGGATATTCACGTAAAGAATGTCAGTTGCAAGAAGGCGAACAATGCGGCAATCGTGCTTCAGGGTACAACGGCAAAGCCTCTGCGCAACATTTCCTTTGAGAATGTCAGCGTGGAGGAGTGCAAGATAGGATTCTCTTCCGTGAACACTCTGGACATAGTCCTTCGCAACTGCACGCTCGGAGGAAAGGTTGACTCCGCACCTTCGCAGGTGTCTGCAAAGGATAAGCTGTTTGAGAAATAGGCTTTAAAGAGAACTGGTTTCCTTTTCCGCAGCAATGATTCCCTTTGTGCCGAGGTAGCTGGCATTGCGTGAGGCATACTCCTGAGCTTCCATCAAGCACTCTTTCACTATGTCAGCGGTAAGGTCGGCAAACTTGGTATAGCCTCTCTTGCCCAAAGCATTGATGAACGATGCCGTAGTCCAGTCGCCGCAGCCCTCAGTGTCAACGACATTCTCATTGACGACAGGAGGCAATGTCACCCAACCTGCTCCACGAAGGTTGAAGCGCACTCCCTTGGAACCAAGCGTCTGGATGACTAGCTTATCCTTCAGTTCATCGACAAAGCCCAAATCCTCCACTGCCTCATCGGAGAACTTCACGATATCGCTCTCCTTCATGCACTTGAGGTACTTTGGGAACTCCTTCATATACATACGCTGCACCTCGTAATATACCATCACTCCCTTGCTGCGCATCCATTTGCCTAGATCACGCCAAGCAGCCGTAGTGCTCTCAAAGAAATAGACATCAGGAAGGAAGTCGAGGCTAGCGATGAACTTCGGAAGGGTAGCATCCTTACCCATAACCGTAAAAGCTTTATCGCGAGGGAAACCGCTGCCAGGAGCATGACGCTTGGAGAATTTCCTTATAGGATTGCCATTATCATCAAGTGCATGAGTGACCTTCAGGAGGTTTGTGCCACCTTCTGGGGTATTGCTGACGAAACGGGTATTGCAGCCATAGCGCTGCATATCAGAGGTCATCTTCATGCCTTCCTCGCTATCATCGAAGAGAGCGATAGGGTAGGAGTTCCAGCCGAACCAACCCAGGATGCACATTACATTGCCGGGGTTGGAACCGATCTCCTCAATGATGAGATTCTCCACGAACTTATTGCGCTTGCCCGGAACAATTCCCTCAGGGTACTCGCGCTTTACGATGGTGTCGAGGTTATAGGAACCTACACCCATGATGCTAAGTTTCTTTTCCATATTCGTTTGCTACTTTGAGAGCAAAGGGATAATATCTTTTGGGTTTGGGTTTACGATGATGTCAATACCAGCACCTTCTGATGCTTCCTTGTCAATCACCTTTGTGCAGACGGATAGAACAGCATCGCTATCACAGCCAAGACGTTCGAGGCCCAATAGCATTGGTCTTGGATTAGGCTTCTTGATGAAGCTGAACATTCCGCTTCTGATGTCGCCACCACCTACGACACAATCTACAGCGATATGCGACTTCTTCAACCATTTGGTGTGATCCGCTTTACCCAATGTGGTGACGATACACACCTTAACATCGTGAGACTTCACATACTCAGCCAGTGCTGCAATGTCCTCTGAAGACTTGTCATCGAAATAGTCGGTATCGAAGATGAGGGCTTTGTAGGCTTTGTCTGTAGAATAGTTGTTGGCGCTCTCTATGGATTAATAGTAAAGGCAAAGAGGCATTGCTCCCCAATCATCGGAACGACCGAGGTATCTGCCCATAGCGTCATAGTGTGAATTGCCATCTGTGCGACCGAGGTAACGACCCATAGCGTCATAGTGTGAATTGCCATCCGTACGACCGAGGTATCTGCCCATAGCGTCATAGTGCGAATTACCATCCGTGCGACCGAGGTATCTGCCCATAGCATCGTAGTGCGAATTACCATCTGTACGGCCTACGAAACGGCCCATAGAATCATAAAAGTTTCCCATCTTTGTAAGTCTTCTGCTTTTAGTTAATTAATGTAATTTCGCTTATATTATACAACATCAGTTGACTTTTTCCAAACCTGCTTGCAGATTATTGACTTTTTATTACGAAGTTTATGCAGAAGAATTGTCGCTAGCCTTTCAAGAGCTTTATAAACTCCAACGCATCCTCTGGCAGGTTATATTCCAACTTGCCATTGTCGCGCAATTCCATGAGCAGTTTACCCAATACGTTAGGACCGACGAAGACATCACCTTCGTGCTTTGTTCCCCACAGTGGTTCCTTGCCACGGAGATGTCCTGTTTCATCCTCAACGATATAGAGTCCCTTGCTGCGGTTTAGTTCGTTGCGGAACTCCTCGCATTGCTCGTACTTCTTCTGTAGGCAGAATTTCATGGCATCCATAATCATATCCTTCCAGTCGCTGCGCCACTCTTGGTTGTGCGCCTGAAGAATCTTTGCCATCTGTCGCTTAAAGCAGATGCCACATGGCTTAGCATTGATTAGCTGTAAGCACTCGCGGTCAGTAATCTTCATTAGTTGAAAGAGTCGCTCGGTGCAATCAAATCCAACTCCGTCAATCTCAACCATCGGTTTCCGCTGTTTCTTCTTGGCAGGATGCTTGTAGAAGTTTCCGAAGATGCCCCATTCGCCTGCGACACCTACAATCGCAGCTACTTTGTCTGCTGGATAGCTCTCTTCACTCAAGTATTGTGAATGATGCAAAGCAATCATATCACGAATTCTCATGTATGCCATAATCAAATATCTTTTGTACTATCTAAGATTGTAAGTTGATATAAGCTATAAGTTAGATTTGTATCACTTATGTCGACACCATATTCAGGGAACCATTCTTCAATACCTTCTTTTAGCGCAGAATGGAGTTCAGGATATGTATCTTTAAGGAGTTCAATGTCTACGTATGAAGTCGTTTTGGGTATCAAGATTCTGTTTTCTACAATTTCTTTCAATACAGGAACAAAACTATCTTCAATGTAAAGAGGATACCCCAATCCCCATAATTTCTCGTCTTTCTCCTTAACCCAAATACTAATGTTTGGACATGTAATATTCATTTCCTCGAATAACTGTTTTGGCCAGAGAAGAGGTTGTATTGGACAATTATTATCCATTATGTCAAAAGATGAATCGTATTCCAACACACAGTCAGGATCATAGTCACCTTCTACCAAGTCTATTTCCCAATCTTCGAGCGGATCGCTGTGGTTTATGAAATCCACTTCTGCCTTGTATAGTTTGTCATACAGTTCTGGATCATGGCTACGAAACTCTAATGGTACATATCCAATCCATTTTTTCTTCCTATTCCAAAACCATTGGCGTATAGAAATAACTTCTTTTGGGGTAAGAGTGATATTTATTTCATTCACCCTCTCTCCATTGACGCTGTAGTATCCATTTGTCTTGAATGTGTATGTCTCGTCTTGAAATGACACATATTGTGTGAATATCTTTTCCTCGGGTATATTGTTAATGTTATAATCAACAATGTCCACTTCTAAGTTTGCAGTTGAAGATGACAATATCTCTTTTCTACTTGTCAGCACCCACTTCTTGCATTTATTCTCAATATCAATCCGCTCACGCTTGACGATTCGCACATTAGCCGCATCGAATACAGCGATGTTCTTCGGTCCATTAGGCTTTGTCTGAGCTGTTGGCCATACGTTGTAGAGCACACCAAGGCTGTTGAGAAACTCTGCCGCAGCTTTCTCTTCCTCAAAGCCAGCCTTCTTGGCGCCAGTGATGGTCTTGCCCACCCACTTGCGGAACTCCTTGCCTTTAGCCTTCACCTTTTCTGGAGCAGTTGCACCAAGTTTCTCCTCTACCTTATTTATTATAATAGGAGAAACAGGGAGGGCTGATGTAAGGTGATTCTCCTCTGTCAATTCAGGGATTTCGACTGTATAGAGATAATGCTCGGGCATTAGCTCCATGTTACGTGGCTGCGAATAGTGTACGGCAGAAGCTTCAACCTCTGTCAGATAAACGCCAAAGCCATATTTGATGCCGGTACCTTCACCAGCGCCCGTAAGGTCAAACTTGTCAAACAAGAATGGCGTGCCATGGTATAATGTCATCATAGTTTTATTAGTTTCTTCGTTTGCAAAGTTACGATTTTATTATGAAAATCCAAAAGCGAACTAACATTTTTCAATGACATCCTTAAACGTTGTATAGTTTATGCCTTTTGAATTATGGTCTTCTATGATGGCAAAACGGATGTCCTTGTATCTGCCCTTGAACTCATTCTCATTTAGAACATCAATGAATAATTGTGCCATATGACAAGGAGGATTGCCAAAGGCTCCGCATCCCCATGCGCCAAGTACAAGTGAGTCATGGCCATGCAGAATGCCCATGCGATATATCGTGCGAATCTTGTTCTTTGTGATGGCTACGGCACTTCCTGTCAATAAGCCATTCTTGACAGCAGGTTCATCGCCAAGGAAAGCACGCTTAACGTTCAGGGCAGCTACAGTGATGAAAGAGGTCTCAAATGGTTCGTAAAGCCATTCGTATCTTGTATCCTTAAACACGGTCACCCCTTCAGAGTATATTCCTCCGAAGTTAGTGTTTAAAGGATAGCCCTGCTCAATGAAATCCAGATCATACAAGTCACAGGTGTATTCATCTTTGTTTGGTTCTATAACGAAGTCATAGCAATCCTTGTCAAAACGATAGAGCGACATGAACAGATTGCTTCTGCGGAAAATGCATTCTTCCTGCGCCCTTGCACCATGCAATACTCCACCACCAGGTCTAAAAGCATTAGCCATGTTAAGGACAGCAGGATTAAGCCCTTCGTCAAGCATCTCCTTTGCTGCATCCAGACAATCTTTGTTGATTACGCTAACTGCTGTATTGAAACAATCTTTTTCAGAAGGTCCCAATTTCACTTCTTCAGAATACAACTTACTTAGAGAAGGATTGTTAAATTCACCCTCAAAGCTATCTGCTATGGTTTCCTGATATATGCTTATCAAGTTTGTCATAATAGTATTGGTTTATTTGAAAATGATGAGTTTGTTTTAGGATAATTATAATGTGTTAATATCTATTTCTGTTCTCTCGGAATTCTTCTTCTCAATGCAGGTAACTTTATCTGGCTTGCTCTTATCCTTTACCTTGAACTCAACCTCCACCCGCTCAATCTTAGTGATGCGTATGTCGCTACCGTTGAACATGGCGATTTTCAGTTTCTCTACAGGCATCATCGTTCCGCGCCGAGGCCATTTGCTTTGTGGCCAGGCAAGTCCGATGACATCATGTCCATAAAACCAGTCGGCACAAAGTTTCTGTGCTATTCCCACTTCGTTCTTGCCCTTTGGCTTACGACCATATTCCTTAATGAAGAGCATGGTCTCCAATTGGGTGCGGAAATCGTTGCCCCATTCCAAGTCAGAACTGTTTTTTATCGGTCCAATCTCCTTTTCTACAAGAGAGGAAATCTCTTTAGGCACAGGCTTATGCAGCACAAAGTATTTGCCTTCGTTGGTTTCAGGGTTAGGTATTTCTACCGAATATACATAGTGGTCGGCAGCATTACGACCTGGTCCTTTGCCGCTGTAAAGAACGGCTGTGGCAAAAGCGGAAGTTAGATAGGAGCCCCAACCGAACTTCGACTTTCCTTCACCAGTGCCGATTGTGTCTTGTGGGCGAAACTCCTTGAAGAGTTTTGTCGTGCCATGGTATATTGTAATCATATTTCTTACTATTTTTCTTACTGATTTCTTCTAACGAGTTTTTCACGTTTCCGAACGAACGAACAAAAAAATGAAGACGGAAACAAAAAGTAAGGGCAAGTATCCGGAAAGATACTCGCCCTTTATGTTATCTATTATTTCTAGTATTATCCTATAAGGATTACTCCTCAACAGCAGCCTGCGCGGCAGCAAGACGTGCGATAGGCACACGGAATGGAGAGCAAGATGCGTACTTCATGCCGAGCTTAGCGCAGAACTTAACTGATGAAGGTTCACCACCGTGCTCACCACAGATACCTGTACGGATACCTGGACGAACTGCGTTACCCTTCTCGCAAGCCATCTTGATGAGCTGGCCAACACCGTTCTGGTCGAGAACAGCGAATGGATCAGCCTTGAGGATCTTCTTCTCGAGATACTCAGGAACGAATGAAGCAACGTCGTCACGAGAGTAACCGAATGTCATCTGAGTAAGGTCGTTAGTACCGAATGAGAAGTACTCAGCCTCAGTAGCGATGCGATCTGCAGTGAGACAAGCACGTGGAATCTCGATCATTGTACCAACCTCGAACTTGATCTCTGTGCCATACTCTGCGAATACCTCAGCAGCAACCTTCTTGATGATTTCCTTCTGCTGCTTGAGCTCATAGAGGATACCTACGAGTGGAACCATGATCTCTGGATGTGGATCGTAGCCTTCCTTCTTCAACTCGCAAGCTGCAGAAAGGATAGCGCGTGTCTGCATAGCAGTGATCTCTGGGAATGTAACACCAAGACGGCAACCACGGTGACCGAGCATTGGGTTAGCCTCGTCGAGAGCCTCTGCACGCTTCTTGATGACCTCTAGATCAACGCCCATCTGCTCAGCCATTTCCTGCTGACCCTGTGGGTTCTCCTTGTTAGGAACGAACTCGTTGAGTGGTGGGTCAAGGAGACGGATGTTAACCTGGAGACCGTCCATAGCCTTGAGGATTCCGTAGAAGTCAGCCTTCTGGTATGGGAGGAGCTTGGCGAGAGCGAGCTCACGGTCAGCAACGTTCTCAGCGAGAATCATCTCACGCATAGCCTTGATCTTCTCACCCTCGAAGAACATGTGCTCTGTACGAGTAAGACCGATACCCTTAGCACCGAAGTCGCGTGCCTTCTTAGCGTCAGCAGGAGTATCAGCATTTGTGCGAACTTCCATCTTAGTGTACTTGTCGCAGAGGTCCATGAGAGCCTTGAAGTCGCCAGAAAGCTCTGGGTCGATGGTCTTGACTTCGCCAGCATAAACCTGACCAGTAGTACCGTTGAGTGAGATGTAGTCACCTTCCTTATATACTACGCCGCCGATTTCGACAGTCTTAGCCTTGTAGTCAACATTGATTTCACCAGCACCTGATACGCAGCACTTACCCATACCACGAGCCACAACGGCAGCGTGAGAGGTCATACCACCACGAGCGGTGAGGATACCCTCAGCTGCTGACATACCAGCGAGGTCCTCAGGAGAGGTCTCGATACGTACCATGACTACCTTGTGACCGTTAGCATGCCACTCCTGAGCGTCGTCAGCGTGGAATACGATCTGACCGCAAGCAGCACCTGGAGAAGCAGGGAGACCCTGAGTGATGACCTTGGCAGCCTTCTGAGCGCTCTTCTCGAATACTGGGTGGAGGAGTTCGTCGAGCTTGTTTGGTTCACAACGGAGGATAGCAGTCTTCTCGTCGATCATGCCTTCGCGGAGGAGGTCCATGGCAATCTTAACCATGGCAGTACCTGTACGCTTACCGTTACGAGTCTGGAGGAACCAGAGCTTGCCTTCCTGTACAGTGAACTCCATATCCTGCATATCGTGGTAGTGGTGCTCAAGCTTATCCTGGAGAGCGTCGAGTTCTGCATAGATCTCAGGCATTGCCTCTTCCATAGAAGGATACTTGGCTACGCGCTCTTCCTCAGAGATGCCAGCACGCTCAGCCCAACGCTGTGAGCCGACCTTAGTGATCTGCTGTGGTGTACGGATACCAGCAACAACGTCCTCACCCTGTGCGTTAACGAGGTACTCACCATTGAAGAGGTTTTCGCCGTTACCTGCGTCGCGAGAGAAGCAAACACCAGTAGCTGAAGTGTCGCCCATGTTACCGAATACCATTGCCATGACTGAAACGGCAGTACCCCACTCATCAGGAATACCTTCCATCTTACGATAGAGGATGGCACGCTCGTTCATCCAAGAACGGAATACAGCGCAGATAGCACCCCAGAGCTGGTCGATTGGGTTTGTAGGGAAGTCCTGACCAGTCTGCTCCTTGATGGCAGCCTTGAAGAGCTCAACGAGCTTCTTGAGAGACTCAACAGAGAGGTCCTTGTCGAGAACAACGCCCTGCTCTTCCTTAACCTTCTCGATGATAGCCTCGAATGGGTCGATATCCTCCTTGTTCACTGGCTTGAGACCCAAAACAACGTCACCATACATCTGTACGAAACGGCGGTAAGAGTCGTAAACGAAGTGAGGATTGTTAGTCTTCTTAGCCATACCCTCAGCAACTTCGTCGTTGAGACCGAGGTTGAGGATAGTATCCATCATACCAGGCATTGAAGCGCGAGCACCTGAACGAACTGAAACGAGGAGAGGGTTGTTAACATCACCGAACTTGCAGTTCATAAGGTTCTCAGTGTGGGCAACAGCAGCCATCACTTCTTCCTGGAGGAGTTCCTTGATCTTTTCTTCACCTACCTCGTAATACTCGTTACAAGTATCAGTAGTGATAGTGAAGCCTGGAGGTACTGGTACACCGATAAGGTTCATTTCCGCAAGGTTAGCGCCCTTGCCACCGAGTGCCTCACGCATCTGTGCGTTACCTTCAGCCTGTCCATTACCGAAGGTATAAACTCTTTTCTGACTCATGTGTTGAATAAGTTTTAAGTGTTTATTAAATAGTTATTGTTTTTCAAATGAGACTGCAAAGTTAACAAATTAATTTACATCAACAAACAAAACCATGCTTTTTTTGCATTTTCTTTGTGTAAAAACATCTTTCCTATACTATTTGTGCGAACAAAGTGGAGGTTTGTTGGCAAACTAACACTAATATTTTATTGTCAAACGCGAGTTGCACGAGTAACACAAGTTCAAAATGTTTCAACGGTTTCAATGGTTTCAACGGTTTCAATGAAACTTTTGAAACTCATGAAGCTTCAGAAACCTATACTTTAAAACTCGTGACACTAGGGAAACCCGTGTTTATATAATTCAACATTTATTGTCAAAACGCGAGTTGCATGAGTTCTTTAATTCTTATAGTCCAATTGATATTCATTAACAATTGCCGCCAACAACGCCCCGCAAACGAAAAAAATCGCCAAAACCTTTTGTCAGTTGTCAAAATAGTTATACCTTTGCACCCGCTAAACAGCAAAGGTGCCATAGCTCAGTTGGTAGAGCATCGGACTGAAAATCCGTGTGTCACTGGTTCGAATCCCGTTGGCACCACCTCCTCCTTTAATACAAACCCTGCTTGTTTCACTTGAAACGGCAGGGTTTTTTCGTGTGTTTTTGCTGATATTTTTGCCATAAATTAGTGTGCAAAGCAGAGAGAATGTGGCTATTGATATTTGTTAAGAAATCGGGGGGGGTGAAAAGTCTCTGCTTACTATATATAATGTAATATGCGTAAATTTTGATAATTTTGCAGAAAATAACATCAATAATTAACATTTTATAATTTTCTAACACAAAAGCGTATGAAGAAATTTACTCTTTTTCTATTGGCCATGATTATGGCAACAGTAGCATTCGCTCAGGCACCAATAACGCTCAACAAGAAGCTTGCTGCGCAGAAGCCGGAGAAGGTGCAACTGACTGAAGCTCAGAAAAAGAACGTCATCGGCAAGGTCGAGGGACGTCAAGCAAAAATCCAACTTAAAAGTCCGGTTCGTCCGATGAAGGCTCGTATGGCAGACAAGGTCAGCCATAAGCTCAATGCAAACCAGAAGCAGTTGACTGCCAAGGATTTGAAGCAAAGTTTGAACAATAATGCTGCAAAGAAGCTTGAGTCTTTCAAGGTAAAGATGGCTCAGAAAACAGGCAAGAAGTCTGCAAGCAAGGCTCCTCGCAAGGCAAACGCAACTCCTACAGAGGCTCCTGCCGGCCTTGACACCGAGACGTATGTCTATAACGGTCTCAGCTTTGTTGATATGGGTGCCGTTACATACGACGTTGAAGTAGGCTTTGATGGCAATGATGTTTATATCCAGGGTCTTCTCCGCGTGCTTCCAAAGGGCTGGATAAAGGGCGTGAAGAGCGGCAACCAGATTACTTTCGCTATGGGTCAGTGCCTTGGGGAAACTGAGGTGATAGACGCTCAGACAAATGAGAACCTCGGCATTCTTCCTGTTTCGCTCATGTACCAGAACGGTACTACTGGCGAGATTACTGATTTCGTTCTCGATGTCAATGAGGAGACAGGCGTTCTTACTGATGCTGACGGATATGGAGCCTTGATTTTCGATGATGGCAACGAGGGTATGCTTGACGCTTTGCTTAGCAGCCAGCTCACTCCAAAGTCTGCATTAGGCGACGTGAGCTACGACCTTGTTACTCCTCCTGCCAGTGCAGAGGTGTTTGGCGTTGATATCAGTGCTACAAGCTTTTCCCTTGAAAAGCAGGTTTCCAACACAGGTATGATGGCTATCGATGGCAATGACATCTATGTGCTCGGTCTTTGTCCAGACGTTTCTGGTTGGGTAAAGGGTACCATCGGCGCAAACAATAAGGTGACATTCCCTAAGGGCCAGTACCTTGGTCAGTATCGTGGCATGCTCGACATCTGGTTCATGGGCTTGAACCCACAAGATCCTAACATGAACTTGATTGATGCTCTTGCAACATGGGATCCTGCAGAGCGCACTCTCACTTTCGATCCTACAACATGGATTGTAGAGAATGTTGATCCAATAACATTTAAGTTTGCTGACCTATTCTATAATGTGTTCGTAGAGCCAATGGGCGCAGACCGCACTATCGTTGTTCCACCTGCAGGTCTTGAAACAAAGGAATATTCTACTACCGTAAGGTCTCTCGGAAACTATGAATATGCAAAGAAGCCATACACAGCAAAAATAGGCTTCGATGGCGATGACGCTTACATTCAGGGACTTTTCTTCTATGCTCCTTCAGCATGGTTAAAGGGAACTCGCAATGCAGACGGTAGCATCACATTCGTAAAGAACCAGTATCTCGGTACTGTCCAGGGCTTTGACGTTTATGTTGTGCCTTGCTCAGATGAGGAAGACGAAGACGTGCCTGCGGAAATCTATGATAGCTTTACTCTCAAGTATGATGCCGAGAACGACACATATACTTATAATGAGGTAAACACAAACATCTCATTCTCAGTAGCACCAGAGAGCACAGACGCTGTTGACATCATCTGCAACGTCGTACTGAATGGTTCGGGTACTCCAGGGGAGGAAATCAACACTGACGTAATCTATGACCAGCCAGAAGGCGAACTCACGGGCTACACTCGTGGCGGTGGCGCTTACTACTCTTTCTGGGGCTATATCCTTGAAACTACACAGGGTGGCACAAGCATCAAGATCGTTACAAACGGCAACGATGTATATATGGAGAACCCTATCTCACAGGCTCCTGTAGAGGGCGGTTCATGGGTTAAGGGTACGCTCGATGGCAACAAGATCCACGTGCCATTGAAGCAGTGTACTCTCTACTCTGATAAGGAAGGCTGGGGTTACATGACAGCAACATTCCGTCCGGAAGTGATTTATGATGAGGATGCAGACGAGACTTACCTCGACTATGTGATGACTGACGAAAAAGAGGTTGTGTTCACTATCAACGAAGACGGCACAGTCACTTTGGACCACCAGTCAGAGATGAATGAGTACGGCTATGCAGACTGGATCTACGGTCTTGCTTATACTGACAACAAGGTATGGGCAGAGCTTGGCGACTTCAACTCTGTCTATACTCCATTCCATGGCGAATACGCTACCATCCCTGAAGGTCTCAACAAGGAGACTTGGGCAATGATGTACAAAGACGACAACGACTACTCTTCTGCTCGCATGGTTGACGTGGCAATCGATGGCGACAAGATGTACATCGCAGGCATGTCAGAATACGATCCTGAAGCTACGATGGTAGGTACTATCTCTGATGGTAAGGTTACATTTGCAAGCGACCAATACATGGGTCTTAGCAGCGGTTACATTTCTTACGGAGTATTCGCAAACATCACTACAAAGCTGGTTTATGACGAATACTATGATGAGTACATGGAAATGACAGATTTCGAGTACCTTCCAGAGTATTCTCTTGCTTACGATGCAGAGAACAAGATGCTCGTTTCTGACGAGGAGGTTGCTTTCATCCTGAACGCTGGCGAGGGTGCTGAGGATATCCTCTATGTCACTATGGCAAAGCATCCTAAGTTCAACTACTTCGAGGAGGTTCCTGCAATTCCTGCAGACCCTGAGTTCTTTGAAGTTAGCGAGTGGTTTGATGACTATGGCTACGACATGCTTTCTTGCAACGTAATACTTGAGGACGTGAACGGCAAGTATATGAATCAGGATAAGGTGTTCTATACTATCTGGGTTGAAATCGATGGCGAGAAGGAGCAGTTCGTATTTGACGCTTTTGACTATGTGGGCTTCGAGGCTCTCGGTATCACAGAAATGACAGAGGTTCCTGTAAACTTTGTTGCTTTTGATGCTGAAGACTACGAGGACATCGCTGCAAGCGCTTCTAACATCTGTATCTACCAGACTGGTTTTGACGACTTCGGTATCCAGACTATCTACTACGGTGGTGATGTCCGCACTCAGTCAAACATCATTTGGGCAAGCGAGAAGGTTGACGAAGTGGCTACTACAGAGGACGAACTTGCAGCAGGCATCAGCAATGTCAACACAAACAAGACAGTCAATGGCATCTACGACCTCCAGGGTCGCAAGCTCCAGAAGCTCCACAAGGGTGTTAACATCGTTACCGTAAAGGGTAAGACTGCAAAGATTCTCGTGAAGTAATAATCGATAAATCATCAAATCATAAATTGATATTGTGATAAAGAAACTATTCTCAATGGTTGCCGCACTGCTTTGTGTGGCAACCATTTCAGCAAACGACGCAGAGACCGTCACTTGGGGCTATTACAATGGTAGCCAGAACCTTGGCGCATGGGGTACAAGCAAAGCGGAGACCTACTATGTGGGCATGAAGATAAACGACGCTTCGCTTGTAGGCAGCAAGATCACTTCCATAAAGATACCGCTCAACAGTTCTACGCTCAGCAGCTGTGCGGTATGGATTGTGCGCGGTGAGTTGCAGAGTAACTCCGGTCAGGGCATCTCCGATGATGTCAATGTGCTGTTCGGAGCGACCAATGGTTGGAATGAGATAACGCTTCCTGAGCCTTATACCATTGGCGAAGGCGATTTCTATGTGGGCGTAACATTCACTGCTTCCGCGACAGACTTTTCGCCTATGCTGCTCATGCCATCAGATTTGCTTGAGACTACCTACATAAAGACCGCCCGTACTTACCGCAAGTGGACTGACCTCGGCAATGCTCCTGGTGCCTGCCTGCCGTTGCAGATCATTGTTCATGGCAATGTTGTAAAGAACAATGCAGTCAGTGTTGTAAACGTTGACCGCGTGTTCGCAAAGCATGGCGAGGCTTCCAAGGCAAAGGTTACAGTTGCAAACAATGGTAGCAATGAGGTTACTAACATTGATTGGACTTACAGCGTGGCTGGAAAGACTGTGGAAGGTCATACTGATGTCATTGTTTCTGCTGACTTCTATGGTGCTCAGGGTTCTTTCAACATTGATGTTCCTGCCATTGAAGAGAACGGCGAGTACGAGGGTACATTTACTGTGACTAAGGTAAACGGCGTAACGAACATTGGAAGTCCTGCGTCTGGCACACATACAGTGAAGGTGATGAACGTCGTTCCTACTAAGCGACCTCTCATGGAGGAGTTCACTGGCGCATGGTGCGGCTTCTGTCCTTCGGGCTATATCGGCATGAAACTGATGAACGAGCGTCATCCTGACGAGTTCATCTGTGCTTCATACCATAATGGAGATGGTATGCAGATTACGGAGAACTATCCTGTGTCCGTAGGTGGTTTCCCAGAAGCTTATTTCGATCGCAATCACATGACGGATGCATATCGTGGTGATACGAAAAGGGATATGGGCATCGACGACACATGGAGCCTTGAATGCAAGGAGATTCCACCACTAAATGTTGATGTAAAGGCAAACCTTTCCTCTGACAATGGTGTGCTTACCGTTTTGTCTGACTTCGTGCTCTGCCAGGACATCAGCGATGCAAACTACGGCATTGGCTATATCATTACTGCCGATGGTCTTCATGGCACAGGTAGCAACTGGCTCCAGCATAACTACTACAGCAAGGACTATCAGAATGGTGCTTACAGCGAAATGTACAAAGAAGGCATGGACATGTTCAACTATGGTGCAGAATACCAGTTCCTTGTTTACGATGATGTCGTAATAGCTACCTCGGGAAAGGGGGGAGCGACAATCTCTGGTGTCATTCCTGCTGACTGCAAAGAGGCTGACGAGTATCATCATAGCATGACATTCAACATTGCTGACATGAACTCCAACTATGGCAAGAAAGAGAATCTCGTTCAGGACAATACCAGACTCAACGCCATTGTCTATGTCTATGACAATAAAACGCATCATGTCTTGAACTGTGCAAAGCATCGTGTTACCCTTGATGCAGACTCTTCTACAGGTATCAAGTCAATGCGTAATGCTGAAATAAGAAACCAAGATTACTTCAACCTTGCTGGACAGCGTGTATCTGCTGACAACTACAAGGGAATAATTGTCAATGGTACAAAGAAGTATCTGAAGAAATAAGTGTTAATCCTTTCACCAATCCTTTCGCCGTCCTTCCACGAGAAGGGCGGCGTTTTTGATGATGGCCGTATCATCGTTTGGAATCTCGGCGAGGCAAAGGCGTTCGCGAAACAGAAGAAATGAGATACATAAAAGAACAAGGATTCAACCAAATTCTACCAGAATATAGACGATGAGATTAGGTAGAATTAGGTTGAATCTTTGTTATAAAAGATATGCTTTCTATTTCACCTCTTTCGGATTTTGTTCATGTGCCTTGTGGGCGATGCTGAACTGGCTTGCCTTCACCTTGCCACGAATCATCTCTGGCAGGTTGAACGACTTCATCAGGCGGTCGTAATGGCGGGCATCGTTTTGCGGAAGGATGAATGATTTGTCTAGTTTATCGATATGAGCTATGTATGGCCGGGTGTAGAGTCCGTCATCACGAAATGAGAAGATAAGCCATTTGCTGTTTGAAGACCAAGAGAGTCCACCGCCGTAGCCTCCTCCCTGTTTCGCTTTGTCATTGACAAACTTCATTACGAAATCGTCTGTGAAAACTGGGAACATCATTACTTTCATATGATCTCTCAGGCTGTAGCTGCTATTCAGTTCAGGAGTTGGACCTACGCAAAGACTCGCCTCCTTATGCCAAACGTGGAAGTTTCCATAATTGGCAACGGTGTAAGCTATGTTCTTTCCGTCTGGAGAGATGCGAGGAAATGAGATGCTTTTGCCTACACTTGCAGCATCTATCACGGTATAGACTGAGTCGCCAAACTCCTTCTTTACAGGGTCAAACGCAATGGCGCAGAGATTGTAGCGCACGCTGTCGCACTGCTGCGGTATCTGAACGCTGTCGGCACGGCAGAAATATAGGGTCTTTCCGTCGGGAGAGAATGTAGGGAAAGTCTCGAATTTGTCGTTACGCTTGAGGAGTGGGGTAGAGAGTACCTCGTTGTTCTTCACGTCATAGACGATGACATCCGACTTGAAGTCGAACACTTCGATGCGGTTGCGGTTGGTGGTGTGGAACATCTGCTTGGTCTCGTTCGTGGAGAATGCCACGAAATCGCCCGACGGATGCCATGCAGGATAGACGAAAGCGGAGATGTTGTCAGGCGTTTTCGTGTCGAGCGCCTCTATGTTGTCGCCGTCGATCATGTATGTCGCACCATAGTCCTTGCGCATGTGGAAGAGCATCTTTTCCGGGTCTTGGTTGCAGAAGGTGTGGCAGTTCATGCAGTTGTGGCCGGTCATCTTGTTTGTTATGATGGCTTCTTCGTCAAAATTCTCGAGGCAACGCTGGTAGATGCCCATCTCGTTCCATACCTCATAGCCCGGTTCAATAAGTCGGTAAGCCATGTAGGGGTCGATGGAATCCTTGCTTATCTCGAGCGTGAACGGCGCATATTCCACCCACTGCTCTCCTTCCATCACTTGCAGTCGCACGCGGATCTTGCTTGAAGCCTCACGCAGTTTGTTCCAGTCCTTCTCGCTGATGGCTATCTGGTCGTCGGTGTTAGGCACTTCTATCCTGACATCTGCCGACTCGAAGATTGCGTTCATGTCCTTCACGGGCTTCTCCGTAGTGAAGTGGATTGGGCAGATGTTCGCAGGTAGCATGGCATTCTTGTATTCCGGATAAATATTCGGCTGCTTGTCTATGTGTCGGGAAACGATGATCTCCTTGCTGCAACTTGACAGAAGCAGCAATGCTAACGCTATGATTGTAGTTATATGCTTGTTCTTTGTTTTCATCTGTTTGTAATCCAAGATTTTATCATTGCCATCTTTCGCCTCGGAGTATTGAAGATCTCTGGCTTTGACATTATCAGTTTCAGCAGATCCTTGAATGAATATGATGGTGCGCAACCAACATACAGCCCATAATACTCATCCTGAATTTGCTTCCTTACACCTTCCATATAGACGAGGTCGTCATTGTTCTCCGGCTTCATGCTGTCCAGGACAGTCAGTATGTCCTTCCGCACTTGCAGGTCATTGCGGCTTTTCGTGCTTTGTACCTTTGGCGAATCCTTCCTCGATGATATGTTCTCGCCTGATTGTCGGAAGGAGAAGAGTATGTCTTTCGTTACTCCCATGCCGTTGCGTGACATCAGGATATTGGTCATCGTGTCTGATCCCCAAGCCATTTTGTAATAGGCAAAACCACCCATATCACGCAGTTGGCGGGTGTTGAAAGCGTAGCAACCTATACCGTAGAATGACTGTTCCGCTATCTGGTTGTAGATGTTGTACGCCATGGAAATCCTTTCGCTGAAGTCATTGTCCGCTTTGCGTATATTTCCTTGCGCGTCAATGATTTGCGCGCGACTCTTGAATATGCCTGTCTGTGGATATTTCCGTGTCAGTTTTTCTATTTCCTCCAGGAATGTTGGCGCATAGACATCGTCGTCAGGAGAAAGTATCACATAGTCGGATTCTGCCAGTGAGAGGAGAAGGTTCCAGTGGTCAACGAGCTTCTCCACACCTATGTTATGCGCATTGCGGCGATATATGATGCGGTTGTCGTGATATTCGTCCACGATAGCCTTCAGGTTATGTGGCGAGCAGTCGTCGGAAACTATCAGCGTGAAGTCCTTGTATGTCTGGGCAAGAATACTGCCTATTGCCTCCTTAAGGTATGGCTCCTTGAAGGCGGGCATCAGGAAGGTGTATCTCATAGGACTGTGGAAGCAGCGGATTCTTCCATCTTTGCGTCTTGTTCTTCTTCGTCATCAATGGATATATGGTTCAACTTCTCTTGCTCGCCGTTCAGTATATACAATGCCTTGAGGTAAGATAGCGTTATCTTGTGGTCTGGGTTGGCTGCGAGAACATGCTTCAGGTCGTTGTCGATGCCCTTTATGCCGGAAAAGCGATTGTCTGGGAATATGCAGCGACGCTTGCTTCCGAGTTCCTTGTCGGCAAGGACAGCTTTGTCGTCATATAGCAAGGCGCGCTTCTGTTCTGCCCATTCCTTGTAGCGGGTCTTTGAAAGGATGTTGATATACTTCTCTGCAACCGCGTATGAACCGTATGCAATGTTCGTTTTTACAAGCATCTGCAACATTCGTGGAGAGCGTCCGCCGAAGAGTTCGTTCGCTTCAAAGGCATAGCGTTGCGCGTAGGCGAGGTGTCCCATGGAGTAGTATATCTCGCTGAGCATTGCCGACACATGCGGGGTGCGGTCGGCTGGAGCGAGTACGCTGTAGAAGTATTTCGGAGGATAATCGCCGATGTGGTTGTCAAGTTCTCCGAGTTCAGCCCATGCCATGTAAGCGCAGTTCTGGAAAAGAATGTTGTTCATGTCGTGCTCGGCGCAGCGGTCGGTCACTGCTTGCCATTCCTTGTTGTGGATATGGCAATTCAACTCCTTGAAGAATTCCGCATTCTTGTCGATGAATGCATTTGCCCCGAAAACCAATGACGCTACTACAGCCAGAGCTCCGAATGTGTGGATATAAACCGGTTTCAGGTTCTTTATAAATGGAATCTTGGCAAGAAGAACGGCTCCAAAGACTGAGGCTATCATTATGCTCCATGAAATGAAAGCCGATGAGGGAGCGTCGATGAATGAGTTGTAGTAACCTTGCGGACCTACCATTCGTAGCATTTCGTAGCTTTCACCTCCATAGATGCTCATTCCACCGAGTGCCAGAACCAGTGCGATGCCTATGATGTTGAGCGAAAGGATGGAGTAGAGCATCGCGATAGGTCCACATATATAATATAAAGGAATGGCAATGATGGAAGAAACGGCAAGTCGCCACTTCTTGTTTCCGATGGATTCCGTTAGCAAGAGAACGGCAAGCATGATCGCCATCGAAACAGTTCCGCTGTAGAGATAGCTTGTGTTGTAATGCTGGAAGAACACTGCCACAGCTGGTAGAAAACCAAGTAGCTGCCACGGTTTGCCGCCCTTTTTCGTGATGACGCTGCTGGTCATCAGTCCTATGAGAAGGCAAAGCGCGGCTGTTATGGCAAGTCCTGCGTATGGCGTGCCGAAAAATTGTACTATATAGTCGCCAGCAATAGCTGCGCATCCCCCTGGTGAGGACGCCTGTTCTGCAAGCAATTCTTTGTCATCCACAAATGTAGTGGTCTGCTCAAGGTATTGAAAGTTGAAAGGTAATAGTTGCATTTGGGTGCAAAATTACCAATAAGCGAGCGAAAAACCAAATTTATTTGAGTTTTTTTTTCTGGCGTCTGACAAAATAGTATCAGTCTCTCCGAGGCATATATTGCTATTTTGACCGAATTTGGACAGCTTTGCAACTGATTAATATTCAGGGTGTTAGGAAAGCGCGAAAAAACTCACGGTAAAACGACCAAAAACTCACGGTAAAAATAAAAAATCTCCGTGAGTTTTGAACCGTTTTACCGTGAGTTTTGAGTAGAGTTCCGCAGGAATACGAAAGACAAGTCGTCGTCTGACAAAATAGTATCATAGGATTCGTGGTCGTAACCGTAACCGCAACCGTAACCGCGAAATGCACACACATCCACTTTCAGCCTATTTCATATTATTAATGAATTTCATTAATAAAATTAATATATAATATATGTACGCGATGCTGCCCATCAATCTCCCTAACGCATTTACCGGTTACGGTCACAGAGACAAATGCCCCTTGGTTTCTTTTAGACAAAAAACAACGCTTCGCTAAAAACAAGGTCGCAGTCAACTGAAGATTATCAATAAATTATACTTATACAACTGATGCACACGATAAGTATGATAAGTTAAATTTAGGCAACTATATACGATTAGGCACAGATATGTTTTATTTAGACAGAATGATATAAAAGATTTATAAATAGATTTATGGTAGATTTAAGGTAAGATTCAAGGAGCAACGCGACGCCTTAAAATAAATACTCACAATCCATTTACGCGAGATTTACGACAAGATTTACGTGAGATTTAAATCCTAACGAAGATATCTTTCCATAAATCATGCATAAATTTTTTTAGAACGAGATTTAAAAAGGCGCTTCGCTTGAATCTCACCTTAAATCTAACAGAAATCTTACCATAAATCCTTGTAATTCTTTGACTTTGTGCCAAATTGTATATAATCACCTAAATTTATTGATCAGATATAGTTTTCAGTCGAAATGTTTTTGTTATATCATCATCTGGCGTTGTGCCTAATCGATTTGGGATAAAAATCGGTCAAAATCCGCTTGAAAAGAATAGAATAGCTTTATTTTATTGATGCGAATCAATATATATATATATATATATATATGAGAGTTAGAAGTTTATTCCTCCATTTTATATAATTTTGCATCCAAATATGGTGGAAAGTACGCTCCACACTTCTTTTGAAAGAACAAATAATAATAAAATAAAAATTAGAGAAAATGAAACAAAATTTACTTAAATCGCTATGGCTAATAGCGTTGTTTTTGGTCGTGGGTAATGTCAGTGCCCAGGACGAAGACTATTTTATAGCTTTTTGGGTCGACGGAACAAAGTGCTTTGAACCAAGTTATCCTGTTAATGTAAATCAGAAGGATATGACTCCTGCAGAGTTTGTCGAACTAAGAAAGGAGAATCCAAATGCTGTTGCCGTAACTCCAATAGGTTATAGTGGTGTTATTTCGGATAGTAAAAACATAATATTTGAAATGCAGCTTCCTACAGGAACTTACAGCTATGAATGTCCAACCTTGGTTATAGATGATAATTACAACTGGTATTCACCTATAAATTTTAAGACGCAAAGTATTATTTATAGTCGCCAGTTAGCACCGGGTGGCATAAATTCTGTATGTTTGCCTTTTAGTATTAGTCGTAACGATTTGCCTTTTAATGTCCAAAATAGTGCTAGGTTCTTAAATTTCGTTGAAGTTAAAGATGATCAAGCGTGGTTTGCGGATATGGAAACGGTTCCAGCAGGAACTCCATGTTTGCTGATGTGTGATGCTGATGTGACTGGAAAATTGGATCTTCAGCGAGAAGCTAAGAAAAATGCATTAGGAAAGTATTCTGATTTGATAGATGTACAATTTGAAATTAATAGCAATAGCTTGGTCGGATCATACGTTGAGACAAAGATTACAGGACCATATAAATATAAAGTTGGTGAAGGGAAACTTGTTCATGCTTTCGATGATGGAAGAAGCCATGTTTTTCCTTTCAGAGCATACCTTGATCCGCAACAGAATTACACGCCGCAGTCATTCGATTTAGATGATCCGCAGAGTCTTACAATAGCAATAAAGGACCCTGAGGACGAAACTACAGCTGTTTCTTCTGCTAGCATCGAAAGTCATATTATTTCAGAAGTATTTAACATAAATGGCGTTAAGCAGTCTGAACTCAAGAAAGGTGTAAATATCGTTCGCATGAGCGATGGTTCTATTAAGAAAATCATAAAGAAGTAAAAACGCATGAAAAAGTTATATAGAGTTCCAAGGACAAAAGCTATATCATTGACCACAGAAGATATAATGAATGTTGGTGTTGTAATAAGTGGCACTGATGTTGACAATGGTACAGGTGGTTATAGATATTCAAAAGAGAACGGTACTATCTTCGACGACCTCTTCGACAAGGTAGAAGGACCACGCGACATGACAGTTGAGGAAAACGATTACTCTACACATACTACAATAGAATAATCCGAACGCTCAATTCGTACAGACGATATTCTTCGTCTATAACATTATAATCAGCCTCGCTCACCGAGATGTGGGTGGGGCTGTTTTGCTGAAACTTAAAGATATTACATATTGTTAAGGACGTTACCACATGCTGTGAAGCGGTGTCCTACGTTTTTATTTATTATTATTATTTTATAGAGCTGCTGGCTTGTGAGAGTCGGCAGTTTTTTTTGTTGGGTAAACATATAGTGTGTCCAGTTTGTGGTTCTGGTTTAGTTAGGATTTTCAGTAGGATTTTTGGTTAAGATTTTGAGAAGCTATGCTTCGACCATCTAAATACTATCGTAGAGATATTTTCTGTAAGATTTTAAGAACTCCGCTTGCGCCTGAGCACCTACTGGAGCGCAAGAAAGATTTTAAAATCATAACAAAAAATCTTTTTGAAAATAATGCAATGTATTGATATTGAGGTCGCTGCGCTCAAAATCTTATTGAAAATCTCACTTAAAATCTTTACTGATAACTATACACCCTAGAAACTGACACAAATGCGCGTAATACGCGTAATTAATTCGTAATTATTATGAAAATTAAAATAAATTATTATGATTATTACGGAATTGTTTTCACTTCATTTACGTGCGTTAAAATGTATAATCGCTTTCATTACCCAGGTTATTCCGCAAGAAATGTTTGTGATTAGTGATTTTTTCCCTCTTTTACTTGCGTATTTAATCCAAAACTACTGTCTTTGCAGCAGATTTTCCTTGAAAATCGGAAGTGGTAAGTCGGATTTTCCTTGAAAATCGGAAGTATAGTTGAGGATTTTCATTGAAAATCGTAAATAGAAAGGTGGATTTATGTCTATGTTATTTCAACGTATCTCTCATATTAACAAGGACTTAGATAGTCCTGACGGATGGCGAGATGATAAACTACAATAACATCGCGCAAGACTGTGGTGTCAGTGCCCAAACGGTAAGCTCTTATTTTGACATTCTCGAAGATACGCTGATAGGATACCGTGTTCCCGCTTTCAATAGACTTCCTGCGCATGCTATGGCAAGGAGAGGTCTAGGTTCATTTGGTGGTCGCGTCTCAACAATTGAACAATTCTAGGAAACTATATCAAGAAATCGCTAACTTACTGAAAATTAAAGGGGAAAAGTAGTGCGTAAACGGATAAATAGTTGTACCTTTGCACCGCTTTATGCGAATGTTGCGCTGGCTATAGGCTATCAACACACTGAAAATAAAGGGCTTAGGTGAGTCTTTTTGGTATGCTCAAAATGAGTTTTCTTTCTGTGTGGTGTGGCTTCAAGCGAGCAAAACACTGCAAAGGAAGAAAATTTTTTATATGTCCAAAGGTCTTCGGGCCGGAGGAAATACACATTAATTAATAATAATAACTGAAATGCCAGGATTAATTGGAAGAAAAATCGGAATGACATCCGTTTTCAGTGCCGATGGTAAGAATGTACCATGCACTGTTATCGAAGCTGGTCCTTGTGTTGTGACTCAGGTTAAGACTGTCGAGAAGGACGGTTATGCAGCTGTACAGCTCGCTTGGGGTGAAGCTAAGGAGAAGAATACCACTAAAGCTATGCAGGGTATCTTCAAGAAGGCAGGTACAACACCAAAGATGCACTTGGCCGAGTTCAAGTTCGAAACAGAACTCAACCTTGGAGACACAGTTGACGTAAGCATCCTCGAAGGTGCTGAGTTCGTTGACGTAGTTGGTACTTCTAAGGGTAAGGGTTTCCAGGGTGTAATTAAGCGCCACGGTTTTGCCGGTGTTGGTCAGAGCACTCACGGTCAGGACGACCGCGCTCGTAAGCCGGGATCTATCGGTGCATGTTCTTATCCAGCAAAGGTTTTCAAGGGAATGCGAATGGGCGGCCAGATGGGCGGCGACCGCGTTACTACTCAAAACCTCAAAGTGTTAAAGGTAATTCCAGAGAGCAACCTTCTTATCATTAAGGGTTCTGTTGCTGGATGCAAAGGTTCAACAGTTTTAATTCAGATGTAATTATGGAAGTAAAGGTATTGACTATCAAAGGTGCCGAAACAGGCAGAACGGTTACTCTGAACGATGCTATCTTCGGAATTGAACCAAACGATCATGTACTTTATCTCGACGTAAAGCAGTATCTCGCTAACCAGCGCCAGGGTACAGCTAAGTCAAAGGAACGTAGCGAAATTGCAGGTTCTACTCGCAAGCTCATCCGTCAGAAGGGTGGCGGCGGTGCTCGTCGCGGTGACATCAACTCACCAGTACTCGTAGGTGGTGGTCGTGTATTCGGTCCAAAGCCACGTGACTATCGCTTCAAGCTCAACCTCAAGACTAAGATCCTCGCTCGTCAGAGTGCTCTTTCATACAAGGCTCAGGAGAACGCTATCATCGTAGTTGAAGACTTCGATTTCGCAGCTCCTAAGACAAAGGATATGGTAGCTCTTCAGGCTGCTCTCAATGTAGCAGGCAAGAAGGTTCTCGTAGTAGTTCCTGAGGTTCAGAAGAATGTATATCTCTCAGCACGCAACCTCCAGAAGGCAGAGGTTATGACAGCTGCTTCTATCAATGCTTACAAGGTGATGAACGCCGATGTAATGGTAGTTACAGAAAAGTCGCTTGAGACAATCAACTCAATCTTAAACAAATAAGGAGACATAAGACATGGCAGTAATTATTAAACCACTGGTCACAGAAAAGATGGCCAAGATTTCAGAGAAGATGCCTAACCGTTATGGCTTCATCGTTAGCCCAAATGCTAACAAGTATGAGATTAAGAATGAAGTTGAGCATCTTTATGGTGTAGAGGTAGTGAAGGTTAACACAGCAAAGTATGCTGGCAAGCGTTCATCTCGTTACACTCGTGCTGGCCTTGTTCGCGGTCACAAGAACGCTTACAAGAAGGCGATCGTTACTATCAAGGACGATCAGGTTATTGATTTCTATAGTAATTTATAATAAAAAATGGCAGTACGTAAATTAAAACCAGTTACACCTGGTCAAAGACACAAAGTTATTGGTACGTTCGAGGATATTACTGCATCCGTACCAGAGAAGTCTCTCGTTTACGGTAAGCGTTCGACAGGCGGTCGTAACAATACCGGTAAGATGACAGTTCGCTACATTGGCGGTGGCCACAAGCAGAAGTATCGTCTTATTGACTTCAAGCGAGAGAAGGATGGTGTCCCAGCAACTGTAAAGAGCATCGAGTACGATCCAAACCGTTCAGCTCGCATCGCTCTCCTTTACTATGCTGATGGTGAAAAACGTTACATCATTGCTCCTAATGGACTGAAAGTCGGAGCTACACTGATGTCTGGCGCAGACGCAGTACCTGAAGTAGGTAATGCTCTTCCACTCGCTAACATCCCTGTGGGTACAGTAATTCACAACATTGAATTGCGCCCAGGTCAAGGTGCACTCCTCGTTCGTTCGGCTGGTAACTTTGCTCAGCTTACTTCACGTGAAGGAAGCTATTGTGTTATTAAGCTCCCTTCTGGCGAAACTCGTCAGATCTTGAGCGCTTGTAAGGCTACTATCGGTGCTGTAGGTAACTCAGACCACGCTCTCGAACAGTCTGGTAAGGCTGGTCGCTCACGTTGGTTGGGTCGTCGCCCACACAACCGTGGTGTTGTTATGAACCCACATGATCACCCAATGGGTGGTGGTGAAGGCCGTCAGTCTGGTGGTCACCCACGTTCACGTAAGGGTCTCTACGCTAAGGGTCTCAAGACTCGTGCACCTAAGAAGCTCTCTAACAAGTATATCATTGAAAGAGCTAACAAGAAATAAACAACTTAAATTAGCAAAGTATGAGTCGTTCATTAAAAAAAGGTCCATATATCAACGTGTCGCTTGAGAACAAGATTCTCGCTATGAATGAAAGCGGCAAGAAGAATGTCGTAAAGACTTGGGCTAGAGCTTCAATGATATCACCTGACTTCGTAGGTCATACCGTTGCAGTTCATAACGGAAACAAATTTATTCCTGTTTACATTACAGAGAACATGGTAGGTCACAAGCTCGGTGAGTTCGCTCCTACACGTCGTTTCGGCGGTCACTCTGGTAATCGTAAGTAAGGCTAACCCAAAAAATGTTCTAAAATAAATGGGAGCAAGAAAAAGATTAGCTGCTGAAAAGAGAAAGGCAGCGCTCAAAACACAGAATTTCGCAAAGCTCGTAGGAGTTCCTTCTTCTCCACGCAAGATGCGCTATGTCGTTGACATGGTTCGTGGTATGGAAGTGAATAGAGCTCTCGGCGTGCTGAGATTCTCTAAGAAGGCTGCTGCAGCCGACGTAGAGAAGCTTCTCCGCTCTGCCATAGCAAACTGGGAAATGAAAAACGATCGCAAAGCTGAAGACGGCGAACTCTACATCTCTAAGGTGTTCGTTGACGAAGGCGTTACTATGAAGCGCATGCGTCCTGCTCCACAGGGACGTGGATATCGTATCCGCAAGCGCAGCAATCATGTAACTTTGTTTGTAGATGCTAAAACTAACGACGCTAATTAATCAGATAGTATGGGACAGAAAACTAATCCAATAAGCAACCGTCTCGGTATTGTAAGAGGTTGGGACTCTCAGTGGTTCGGAGGTAAGAACTTCGGTGATAACCTCGTTGAAGACCAGAAGATCCGCAAGTATCTTAACGAGCGCCTTGCTAAGGCAATGATCTCAAAGATCCTCATTGAGCGTGCCGCTAAGCGTGTTACCATTACTATCTGCACTGCTCGCCCAGGCGTCGTAATCGGTAAAGGTGGTCAAGACGTTGACAAACTCAAAGAAGAGTTGAAGAAGCTCTACAAGAAGGACATTCAGATCAACATCCACGAAGTTAAGAAGCCAGAACTTGATGCTACAATCGTAGGTAACAACATCGCTCGCCAGATCGAAGGTAAGATGGCTTACCGTCGTGCTATCAAGACAGCTGTTGCCAACACAATGCGCGCAGGTGCTGAAGGTATCAAGGTTCAGATTTGTGGCCGTCTTAACGGTGCTGAAATGGCACGTTCTGAAATGTACAAGGAAGGACGTACTCCTCTCCACACTTTCCGTGCAGACATCGACTTCTGCCAGGAAGAAGCACTTACTAAGGTAGGTCTTCTCGGCATTAAGGTATGGATCTGCCGTGGTGAAGTTTATGGAGATGTAGATCTCACTCCTAACTATGCTAACGAGAAGCCTTCACGCGGCGGCAACAACAACGGTGGCCGTAACGAAAGAGGTGGTCGTGGCAACGGTCGTAAGAGAAATAACAACCGCTAAAAAAAGATTCTATCATGTTACAGCCTAAAAGAGTAAAATATAGAAGACCTCAAGATGGTCGTGGCAACAAAGGCAACGCCCACAGAGGTACACAGCTCGCTTTCGGTTCATTCGGCATCAAGACTCTTGACGCTAAGTGGATTGACAGCCGCCAGATTGAGGCAGCTCGTATCGCCATCAATCGTTATATGAATCGTGAAGGCCAGGTATGGATCCGCATCTTCCCTTGCAAACCAATCACTCGTAAGCCAGCCGATGTCCGCATGGGTAAGGGTAAGGGTGATGTAGCAGGATGGGTTGCTCCAGTAACTCCAGGCCGTGTCCTCTTTGAAGTAGAGGGTGTTCCTTTTGACATCGCTAAGGAGGCTCTTCGCCTCGGTGCTCAGAAGCTCCCTGTTAAGACTAAGTTTATTGTTAGACGTGATTACGATAAAAACGCTTAATTTATGAAGATCCAGGAATTGAAGGAGCTTTCTGTTAAGGAACTTACAGAGAAGCTCAATGAGGCTACAGAAGCTTACAACAAGATGAAGCTCAACCACGCCATTTCTCCACTTGAGAACCCTGCACAGATTAAGGCAGCTCGTCGTGATATCGCACGTATGCAGACTGAACTTAGCCTCCGCAAGTAACTTAACACTCACTCATATAACGATTTATAAGAAATGGAAACAAGAAATCTTAGAAAAACCAGAATGGGTGTTGTGACAAGCACTAAGATGGACAAGACCATCGTTGTTGCTGCTAAGTTCAAGGAGAAGCACCCTATGTATGGTAAGTTCGTGCAGAAGACTAAGAAGTACCATGCACACGATGAGAACAACGAGGCTCAGAAGGGCGATACAGTTCTCATCATGGAGACTCGTCCACTCTCTAAGACTAAGAGATGGAGATTAGTTCAAATAACTGAAAAAGCTAAGTAATTATGATACAGGCAGAATCAAGACTTACAGTATGCGATAACTCTGGCGCACGTGAGGCTCTCTGCATCCGCGTTCTCGGTGGTACTAAGCGCCGTTACGCTAGTGTAGGTGATGTAATCGTTGTTGCTGTCAAGAATGTTATCCCTTCAAGTGATTTGAAAAAAGGTGCAGTATCAAAGGCTTTGATTGTTCGCACAAAGAAGGAAATCCGCCGTGCAGATGGTTCTTACATCCGCTTCGACGACAACGCTTGCGTATTGCTTAACAACGCTGGTGAAATCCGCGGCAGCCGTATCTTCGGCCCTGTTGCTCGTGAGCTCCGCGCTGTGAATATGAAAGTCGTTTCTTTGGCACCTGAAGTTCTTTAATCTTTAAAAAGGAATTACAGTAATGGCAAAATTACATATCAAGAAAGACGACCAGGTAATCGTTCTTGCAGGTACTGACAAGGGCAAGACTGGTAAGGTGCTTAAGGTTCTCGTTGAGAAGCAGCGCGCTATCGTTGAGGGTGTAAACATCGTCAAGAAGAGCGCTAAGCCATCAGCTAAGAATCCTCAGGGCGGCATCGTGGAGATGGAAGCTCCTATCCACATTTCTAACTTAAGTTTAATTGACCCTAAGAGTGGTAAGGCAACTCGTATCGCTATCCGCGTTAAGGAGGATGGCAGCAAGGTGCGCATCGCTAAAAAATCAGGAGAGGAAATTAAGTAATGAATACAGCAGGTTTAAAGAAAACTTACAAAGAGACTATCGCTCCTGCTCTTCAGAAGCAGTTCGGCTACTCATCTTGCATGCAGGTGCCAGAACTCAAGAAGATCGTTGTGAACATGGGTCTCGGTGATGCTACACAGGATAAGAAGCTTATCGACGTAGCTATCAATGAAATTACTACTATCACTGGTCAGAAGGCGGTTGCTACTTACTCTAAGAAGGATATCGCTAACTTCAAGCTTCGTAAGAAGATGCCTATCGGCGTTATGGTTACACTTCGTCGTGAGCAGATGTACGAATTCCTCGAGAAGCTCGTGCGCATCGCTCTCCCACGTATCCGTGACTTCAAGGGTATCAACACTAAGCTCGATGGCCGCGGTAACTACTCTCTCGGTATTCAGGAGCAGATCATCTTCCCTGAAATCAACATCGACCAGATCAACCGTATCCAGGGTATGAACATCACTTTCGTGACAACAGCTAAGACTGACGAAGAAGGTTTTGCTCTCCTCAAGGCATTCGGTCTTCCATTCAAGAACGCTAAATAAGACCCCTCCCAACCCTCCCCACAAGGGAGGGAGAAGAGGACTAAAAACACTATTAAACAATGGCAAAAGAATCAATGAAGGCTCGCGAGGTAAAACGTGCTAAGCTCGTTGCTCGCTACGCTGAAAAGCGTGCTGCTCTCAAGAAGATCATTGCAACTTCTGAAGATCCAGCTGAGGCATACGAGGCAGCTCGTAAGCTCCAGAGCATCCCTAAGAATGCAAACCCTATCCGTCTTCACAACCGTTGCAAGATCACAGGCCGTCCAAAGGGTTATATCCGTCAGTTCGGTATCTCTCGTATTCAGTTCCGTGAGATGGCATCTGCAGGTCTTATCCCAGGCGTTAAGAAGGCAAGCTGGTAAACAGACGAATAGTATAGACTATAATAAAAAACCGTGTGGCAATTTATGTCGCACGGTTTTTATATACTATGATGAAAAGAATTTTTGCTACAATCCTTACGCTTTGTGCCATAACTATTGGTTCAACGCTACATGCTCAGAACATTGCCTCGGTGGAGATATCGGGCGAAAAGCTGATGACTTCGGGTAAGAACCATGACACTGCATTCCAGAACAAATACGCTCTCGTGGTAAAGGATGCAAAAGGAAAAACGCTCAGCGAGACGGATTTGAAGAATTTCTCGGTTGTTTGGGACATCGACGGCTTCAAGACAGAGAATGATACCCAAGGTCAATACTGCGATTCCTACGGAGCTTTCTCTGTAAACGGAAAGGGCAGTCTCTCCACAACCTTCGACCTCCGCAACACTCCGATGAACTTTATCGGCAATATGACCGCCACTCTCACCGTCGGCAAGAAGAAGTTTGCTGCTGCTAAATATGTCGCTTCAATCTCTGCTCCTGCGGAGAACACTGTGGCGAATGCGGCAGATAACACACAGCGAGTAGAGATTGCGGCAGAGTCGGGTAGGGTGTATGATGTGAAGATTGCATATACTGGTGTGCTTATGGCAGGCTATCTTAATGAAGACCTCTCTGGCTATGAACTTGGTCGTCAGGAGAAAGCTGATACTGTTGTCTATGCAGTGCCTTGCATCAACGGAAAAATTGATGTCTTCGCAACGGAAGGCAACGGCGCAACGCCAAGCATTTCCTATATAAGTATCACAGCTCAGGACAAGAAACAGCCAAGACAAAAGCGTAAGTTCCACCATATCGGCGATTCCACTTCCGCAAACCGTGGTTCATGGATGCACCATCTTCTGGAACTCATTGCCAACGGAGAATACAAGGAACTTGCAGCAATGTATGACATGTGCAACGATGGTGCCGGCGGTCGCAACCTTCGTACCTACTATCAGCAGGCAAGATTGGCTAAGGTGCTCTGTGATATTCATCCGGGCGACATCGTTATGTTCGGAAACAATGGCACTAACGGAATGAACAAGACCTTCGAAGAAGATCTCAATATCTATCTTGATGCAGCAGAACGTTTTGGCGCAAAGATTATGCTGAACAGCTATACTCCGCATGGTGCTGTGTCTCGTTGGATAAAGGGTTACAACAGCGAAACGCAGACTTTCGACAGCTATCGTCGTGATGCCTATGATGTTATTACTCGCAAGGTTGCAGACTTCCGTGCAAAGAATGATCAGAACTACCTCGGCTTCGTAGAGATTGGCATGAATGCGGACAAGATTTTCAATGCCTATATTGATGACTATAAGAAGAACGGTTATGAGAGTCGTGATGCAGCTGCACAGGCAATCATTTCTTGTTTCACTGACCATAACCACTACAGCGCTTCTCCTCTTGCATGCGAACTTATGCTCAACGGCTACGGCAAGATAGAAGGCATCGTGAAGCAGATTATGAAGCATTAATCCGCTTGTCATAGGATAAAGGCATAAAAGCAGGGCAGACACAAATAAAAGTGTCTGCCCTGTTTTGGTTTATGAGTGAAGAGTGTTTTGCAAGTAAATAGTCTTTGTTTTATTTTGCCAGAATCTTCTTGCCTTCCTTTACAATGATTCCGCGTTCTTTGCCTGAAACGCGTTGACCGTTTAGATTGTACGAAACTGACTTTTTGCTATTAGTAGTAGCAGAGCTGATGCCTGTTGAAGAAGCAACCACCTTGAGTGTTCCCTTGGTAAGGAAGAGTTCTGTATCCCATGCAAGTCCTTCGCCTGGTGTGGCAGGAAGTATTGTTGGCACATCACCATTGATGCTTGAAAGGTTCTGGATGACACGGAGCTCCATGCCTTCTGCAAGTTCGCCGTTAATGTCAAGGTTAAGGATTGCGCCTTCGTTAAGGGTAATGGTCTTTGTTACATACAGAGGACTAACCTTTTCACCATTGATTGGGATGTTGATGATAGCACCGCTATTTGCAGTGAAATTGTTCTTGATAGAGAGCTTTTCCACGCCGATAGTACCGCCGTCACCCGATGTGATGGCACCGCCACTCTGTACTGTTACCGCAGCTGCAATGGAACCCTTACCAGCGAGTTCTGCACCTTTGGCTACTGTGAAAGCGCCTGTACCTGTATGTGTGCCGTTGACGATAAGGCGACCGCCATTGACCTTTGTCGTTCCGGCATAGTCGTTTGCGCCAGAGAGACGCCAATCGCCCTTACCGACCTTTATGAGCGAAACTGTGCCAGAATAAGCGCTGTTCTTACCTGCTGGGAGGTTACAGATAACGCCCTTGAACTCCTCGTCGGTATTTGCCGCACCAACTTCCCATGAGCATTTGAAGCCCTTCGTGTTCTTGGAAGAACCTGCAAGCTTTGTACCTGCATCGCCAGAAAGACCGCCAATGACGTTCACTGCATTTGTGGTCCAACCGCACATGAAGGCTGTTCCTGTAAGAGTGAACACGGCGTTAGGGTCGTTGAACTGAGAGCTGTGGCAGAAGATTACATCAGATTTTGTTCCGTTGGCAATGATGCGACCGTGGAAGTTATTTGTGTTACAGCGATAGTAGTAACGGAGATAAGGGATGTTCATCTGAAGAGTACCGCTACCAGTAAGAACGCTGGTCATTGTACCGTGGTTGATGAGAGTGAGCTGCGATGTAGTGCCATCGACAATTTCCATTGGGAAAGCATGAGTCTGATTGTCCTCGTTCTTGAAGGCAAACTTGATATGACCGCCCTCCATGACCATTTTGTTCTTCAGTGCACCGAAAGGCTTTGAAGCACCTTCAATATCAGTGAGGTTGAGCATACCGCCCTTGAAGTGGATGTCGCCTGTAGTGTTGAATACTGTTGGCACATTAGCCACTGCGAGAGTTCCTTCACCGTCGAGAGTGAGATCGCCTTCGCCCTCCATACGTCCGCCGTAAGTGAGGGTAGTAGCCTTGTTGGCAATTTCAAGAACAGAAGGGGCAGTAACCCTCATGCCTCGGTTTGTAGAAGCGTTTGCACCAGTATATCGGAATGTACCGCCATCGAGAACGAGGTTCTGTGGGTCAGCTATAGCCGAACCGATAGACGACATTGCGCCGCCATTAGCGAGTTTGCTTGCCTCTACCACGCCGTCGTGGATTACTGTAGCGCCTGTGTATGTGTGATTGTCACCAAGAACGAGTGTTCCTGTATTGCCTTTGTTCATAGAGCCAGAACCCATTATCGTTCCGCTGAGAGTGAGATTGCCAGTGCCATTCACCACTACAACTTCTGGCATTGGATCGTCGGAAATAGTGAGCGTGCGGTCAGTTGCTGTGTTGAGAAGCACCTTGCCGCTGCCGTTGTAGGCAGTACCTTCCTTCCAGTCTGTAGTGGAAGAGTTCCATACTGTCTGGTTGTCGCCAAGAGTATAGTCTGGTTCGTAAGTGTCAATATCCACGATGCCAACCTCTACCTGACGAGTAGTGAAAGTGCCGGTAGCATATTCCGAATAAGCTTCAGTGCCGTTGTTGCTGCCAAATGCACGCACGCGAACATTATAGTTCTTTGCCTGGTCAAGGTCTGTTATAGTGAAAGAAGTGGCGTTAGGCGCTGTGCGGCCTGCTTCTACCCATGAGCCTTTCTGCACTTCTATGACGAAGCCTTCCTCTGCGTAGGTGTAGTCGCGCCAAGATATTTCGAGAGATGTCGTAGTTGCCTTTGTCAGTGCAAGCGTGATAGGTGCACGGAGGAAATACTGGCGAGATTCTGCCGTGATGGAGTTGATGTAGTTCTCAATGTTGAGATAACCATTGGCAGCAACAACTGTGGCATCAGCCTTGCTTGGATTTGTGCCGTTGGCAGTTTCCCATGCGTCAGGCATACCGTCGTTGTCCGTGTCTGTAGGCTTTGTGCCCTTCCACCAGTTCCATGTGTCTGGAGCTCCGATAGGAAGAGATGTCTCGTAAGTGATGATCTTTCCTGACTTACCAAGCGACATTAACTCGTCCACCATATAGCAGTCAGACTGGTCGCGATAAGGGAGAGAAGCGCCGACTGTAGGGATGTTCTTCTCAAGAAGTTCCTTGCCTGGATAGAGTTC
>JAKSLI010000090.1 GCA_024401305.1 Bacteroidaceae bacterium
TGGTGGAGGTGCCACCGGTGCTGGTTTTGGAACAGGAGGAGGTGCCACCGGCGCTGGTTTTGGTGCTGGTGGAGGTGCCACTGGTGCAGGCTTTGGAACCGGAGGAGGTGGCGGAGGTGGAGCCACAGGCTTCGGTGCTGGTGGCGCAACTGCTATTTCCTTTCCACATTTAGGACAGAAGCGTGAAGTTGGTTTCAGTTCTGATCCACAATATTTACAAAAACTCATAGTATATTATCGTTTACGGGTTAATGTATGCATTAATCTATCTTAATAACGAGGAAGTTTGACGCATTCCAGAACTGCTCCACATTGAGGATACGGAGCTGTCCGTTCACAACTTCGTAGCTTGATGCTGGCTGTGGTGTCATGATCTTGTACTTCTTAGGCAGAGGAATAGTAGTGAACTTACGCTTGTCCTTGCGATCGAAACGAGCGAGATTAATATTTGAATAGTCAACCTTAGACTTCTTAAGCAGATTGCCGCCAGTAACAATACCAAGATCTTTCAGTTCATCCTTTGTGCCAATCTTTACATAAACATAGTTCATCATCTCAGCCTGAGCCTCGATAGTACGGCTCTGTTCAGCCTGTACATTCTCCATCTCAGCCATCTTGTTGTTCATCTGCTCCATCTTGCCAGCCATCTCCTTGATGCTCTTTCGGCTGTTGTCAAGGTCGGCGCGGAGTTGCTCGAGTTCCTTGTCCTTCTGATCGAGCTGACTGCGGAGGGCAGTGATGATGGTTTGCAAATTCTTAGCCTCCTTACTTCCGCTTTCCTTTGCAGAAGCAAGCTGTTTCTCCAGTTCTGCGATGCGGTCCTTATGGCGAGCAAGAACATCGCGTACATTGGCAAGCTTTTCCTTCATCTCCTGTCTGGTAAGACGATTGCCGCCTAGTTCTGGATTTTCGCCATTAAGGACTTCATTCTCACCAGCCGTGATGCTGTCAAGACCTTCCGCAAGCATGGCTATTGACTGTCGGAGATAATCGTTATCCATCTTGCCGAGAGTATTGGCATTTTCAAGAGAGTCAATCTTTGACTGATCACCATTTTCCGGGTTTCCTGTCTTCTCCCCACAAGAGAAGAACGAGAATGTTGTGAGAGTTGCCATCAGTAAGTAAAGTGGCAAAGAAAGGATTGTTTTTTTCATATTGTTGTAGAATGTTTAATGTTTCAAATTTTATTCAAGTTTCGCTCAATTTAAGCAAGTTAGATACTTGCGAAAGTTGAATAATTTTACACTTTAGCCCACGCGCTTCTTGTATATTCTGTCTGCATCGATAACAGGTTGAGGGTTTTCGAATGCTCCAAGGAATGGGTATGTGACAACATCAAAGAAGAAGCGGCCAAGATCTATGACTGAACTGAATTTGAAGTAATATATCACGCCCTTCGCATTCTGGAAGACAAACTGAGTTCCCTTGATAGATGTTATGAGACCAGCCACAGGTACCGTTAATGGATTCTTGAACACCTCGCCAACAGTGCTTTCCACAGTAGCATCAGTACCCTTTGTGATGAGATCTTTGCATGAATCAGCAAGGAATTTCTCAAGACCATCAGACTCCTTGATCATTTTGCCTAACCAATCGCTAAGTCCTTTGGTTGCGGATTCGCTAAGCTTGGAAATATAGTTTTCTAAACATTGGCCGATCAATTTCTTTACAGCCAGGTTTGTGAGGTCCTGGAGAGAGGCTATGATAGATTTGAACACACTGCCACGGATTGACTTATCTTTGTCATGGTTATAGTGCTTCACGAAATTCAGGAGGGCAAAGCCAGCTACAAGTATTCCTATTTGTCTCTTTCCATGCTCTACACTAGTCCAACCGCTACCTGCAGCTTTAAACACTTTTATAGTATTATCCAACTCATTCTCAAGAATCTTGTTAGCTATATCATAAAGTGTAGTTGCCCAGTTCGAAACCACACCTTCTTCAAAAGCATCTCTTGAAGCCTGATTTTTTTCATCCCAAAGTCCATGGACTATCAATTCGCCAAAAAATTTCTCTATGAATTTCTTCAACGGAGACAATATCGCTTCGCCAAGTTCGCCTGTCCATCTCTTCATAAGGAAGGAAAATGCCTGATCGCCACAGAACTCAAGCACATTGCAGCAAGCCTCACCGGCGGCAAGCCATTTGTCGATGGTCTGATAGCGCAAAGCTTCACCCTCATAGAACTGCACAGCTTCCTCAAGTAAGGCACGATGTATGAGGTTTAGGTCGTGGGCATTGATGGAACGAGCCATACTAAGCGTGCGCTTCACATTAGGATCGTCCTGAAGATTGAAATTCTTTATTGTCCTATTCAAACTATCGAACTCTTTCTGCCACTCATCCACAGGCAGCGGTTTCTGACCGTAGATAAGTACCGGCAAATCGTAAGGTATAATCTCGCCCTTGACGTTAGCCTCAATATTTATGAAAGCCTCGTATGGAAGTTCTTTCATGGCAAGCGTATGTGTCGGTTCTATCGAGAACGATTCCCTTACATGACCAACATCGTACGTGAAATCTTCATGCAGATGCGTGTATCGTTCGTCGCAAGTGATTTCGCGATCCACTTTCTGCAGTCCCTCCAATATCAGCACTTCGGCTTGCATAGTCTGCTCATTATACGAAGCATGGCGCACTTCAAAGTAGGTCGCTCTCACATGAGTTCGCTCAAATTCCGTAACCTCATTCTCCGTATGGATAACCATGAATCCGCTATCCTCCTCGTCAGTCCAGACGCTTAATCCATCAGGATATTGCGTAATATTGAAGAAATCATTCAGTATTACGCCGCCTTCTAGCTCAGCTTCTATTTCTACCCGACTCCTGTTAGTGTATTTCTTGCCATTTTTACCAATAACATTGCCCTCTATCGGAAGCGTCTCGTTGGCTATGATGGCAACCCACTTGTAGCCATCCATTCCGTCCTGTTCACATCTTATGTCGAAACCTTCCACAGGTTTTACTGTTACAGCTTTCGGCAAAGAGGCGGCTTTCACCGTGAAGTTAAAGCGATAGATGCGGTTGTCTCCAGCCAGTACGTCAATATTGCCCTTCTCCATTTCTATGCTCGGATACTCTATGTAGAAATGCACATTGTTCGTATAGCTCGAGCCATTGCCACCAATACTGAATGACACTACAGCATAGTCTGCTTGGCGACGATCTCCTTCCACCGAAACATCTGCCACCATAAAATCTCCCTGCAAACCGCGAGGAACAACCCTAAGATACTGAGGCGACGAAATTTGGATCATCTGTGTCAACGGCATGTCAAGGAATGTGCCGTGCTTCGTCGTCTTCAATACTCTGGCATACACTTGTTGCGGCGCACCACCCACATAGAGGGTATCGCCGAAATACTTAGCAACACACAGTTCATACTGTGCATCCTCTTCCTCTTCTTCTTCGTCATTTTCCTCATCTTCCTCCTCCGACTTGCCTTTTCTAGCAGCTACCACAGCCGCTCCGACACCGATTGCTCCTATCAGTGCAGCAGGTATAGCCCAAGGAACCTCGCCTGCCTCATCAGCCGCCATAGTATCATCTGTGACATTTACGCCAATCACACTGAGAGCATTGCCGTAATCCAGATTTACGAATGTTCCGTAAATAGCGACGGAACCATTATCGTCCGAGGCAGCTATGACGTAAGTATTGATTACCTCCACTGCAGGATTCACCAAATGCGTCGAGACCTTAAAAGGCAGATCAGAAGCGTCCATGGAAGTTTCTTCCCATGCATCATTTATCAAGCCATAGCCATGGATAATCTTATCCTTTATAGCATTCGTGTAAGCGCTGATTACCTCTTTTGCAAATTCCTCTCCTTCTTTCTCTTCCTTTAAATACGGAGCCATGTCTATCTCATAGTTATCCTCATCCTTTCCGGCATTTACCAATTCAGCCATGCCCATGCCCTTCGCCACGCCACTGAAAGAGACATTGCCTTTCAAACCCACATATCCGTTATGGCATACGCCAGTGACCTTGATAGCCCTGATGTTGCTTACATAGTCACTAAAGATGACATCTTCCACCTTTACCACCTTCACTCCTTCAAACTTGTAGTCAATGGTGGTATATCCGTCAGAATAAGTTCCCTTCTCGGGATTTTTCGGCAAGGCACGAGGAGAGTAACCGGAAGCGAGTTGGAACTGCTTCCAAGTGACAATTCCCGCTTCCGCTGGCATAGCCACGAGCAGAAGCAGGAAAAGCGTAAGGATATGAGTCAATATCTTTCTTACCATCCAAGTCAGGGTTCTACATTACACTTCTGGCACAGGTCCGTACTTGTTTGGCATTGGGTCGCCAGACTTGAAGAAGAGCAGGTAGATGCTATAGAATGGCACAAGAACCCACCAGCCAGAATGGCCTGAGTCGTGCATTCTGCGAATTCCGGTTGCCAGCGATGGTATCATGCAGACTATGCCTACTATCTGACCCAATACAGGAATGAAACTTGACACGAAAGACAACAAGAACATCCACAAGCTCTCGCCGATTGTTGCGCGGCCTTTGATCGTAGCATAGTTTTTGAAACACTTCTTCAGGCTTCCCACAGGATCACCGATTCCATTCCTTGAAGTTCCCTGAGGCTGCTGATAATCTTGTTGAGCATACTGCTGAGGATATTGCTGCTGGGCAAATTGCTGAGGGTACTGCTGCACTGGCTGCACAGGCTGTGGCTGCGGCATCGGTTGCTGTATTGCTTGCTGCACAGGCTGTTGAATAGGTTGCTGCACAGGTTGCTGTATTGGCTGCTGCACCGCCTGCTGTATTGGCCGCTGTATTGGCTGCACAGGAGGAACTGGAGCTGAAGGTGCAAACAGATGGCTCAACTCAGCTACTGTTTTGGCGAATTGCCATTCAGCCATACCGGCTTTCCAAACATAAGAATCAGGTGTTACTCCTTTGGATAGAAGTTCGTTTGCTGGGACTGGTCCCTGCTGCTGTCCGTTTCGGTCGACGTAGTAGAACATGTTTTTCTGCATTTTTAAGGGGTAAATAATTATGCGTTTTCTATTCTGCAAAATTAACAAATATTTTAAAATATCGAAATCATTTGATGAAAAAATGCTCGAAATTGCTATATTTTAGCGGTTTATGAATACCGCACCCACTTTTTTTCGCGTTTTATTGAATGGTTTTTCACAAAGTTTCATATCTTTGCAGCCGATTTTTCTTACAATGAAACAGTTTATCCTTTTCATATTACTCTCGCTGTTGCCAGCGATGTCATCTTCCGCCCAAGACACGGCGGAAGACAAGGAGAGGCTGTCTCGCGCCGTTGAGTATTTCAACACGGAGAAATATCACGAAGCAGGACTCATTTTCCGCGAACTCAACAAGAAATACGAGCTCAACACCCGTTTCAAGGCATATCTCGGCATCTGCGAATATCACGACTGGAACTATCCGGCTGTCACTGAAATCTTCGACTCCATACACAAGGACCTGATTGTTTACGCCCCACGCGAACAGAATGTCTATTACAACGCAGCCGCAGAAAGTCATCTTAATATGGAGAATTACCATGACGCTATCCGCTACTACAAGATGGCAATGAATGTTTGCGCAGAGCAGGAGAAAGCCGACCTGAACTACAAAACCGGAATATGCTATCTGCAAACCAAGAACAATGGCATGGCAAAAATAAGTTTCATCAAGGCAATCGCTCTTTATCGCAAATATCCGACCGGAAGAGACGACAAGAACCGCATCAAGCAAATAAGGAAAATGCTACGAGGTTTGACGAATTAATACCGCAGCGTCACTTATCCGAAATCAAGAAAAGCACAAACCGCATATCTATTGTGCAATCTTCTTAATGTCAATCTCATGATTTTTTCATAATTTTGCTTTTCGTCAAAAAGGATTAGGATAAATAATAACAACCAAACAACCTGTAATGCTAGAATATTTAATCAAGGGTTTTATATACACACCTGCCTACGCTTGTGTGGTATATGCCATCATATTCTTCACTAACTGGAGTAAACTTCGTACTTCTCAACAAATATTCACCGTATGGCTTGTAGTCATGATAGATTACTATCTCCTGACTACTTGTCTGTTGTTGGGTGACATTAAGGCATACTCTTACTTGATGCTCATAGACTCTTTCACGGCGCCATTCATCGCCGTGCAAAGTTTCATGTTCATATACTCACAGCTACAGACGAAGAGTTTGCTCAAACCTAGATTGATACTGCTCGCCCTGATTCCGGTAATCATTTCAGCGCTGGCATTGATCAACTACAATGCATTCGGCTACGACACTTATTATCAGTTAGCGGCATTTATGGTAGAGAAAGATACATCTTACCCTAAAATCAACACTCTGTTTACGATATTTACTATCTTATATGACATTGCCGTCATAGGCGGTAATATATTCGTTATCATTTATACCATAATAAAAATAAAATGGTATGAAAAAGAGGCTCAGAAATATGCTGCCGACAGTTACTCTAAGATTCTCCCAATGCGTGGACAAATGACGATGTTTCTCATCCTCATCGTTGCATCAATGGGCATACTCCCGCTGATTCATTTCCTGAACAAGGAAGACCTTCTTATTTATTGTCCTATCTATTATTTCATGCTAACAGTATTGCTTGTCAACACTTGCCGCAAGATACATCATGGCTACAAGCCTATCGGAATGGAAGGCGAGGAAATGGAGAAAACCGACAAGGAAAAGGCTTTCTATGAAGATGTTTTCAGCAATATCGTAGCCAATAGCCAGAACGCCACACCTGCCAACACCACGCCAATTGATGTCCAGACAGCCTTTCCTGAGCAAGAAGTCACTGCTGCCTCAGTAAATGCAGAGGAGGCTCAAAAAGAGGAAGAAAAAGAAAAAGTAGTGGCAACGACAGCAGTCAAGGAGAAGGTCAAGGAGGAGAAACCTGCCAACAACCTCATCGACTATGTGTCTGCCACCGCCATCGCTGAGAGACTCAACGAACTCATGATGACCAAGAAGCTCTATCTGCAACAGGACATTACGATAAAGGATGTAGCGAGTGCCATCGGTACAAACAGTTCTTACCTGTCAATCTATCTGAATCGCATGCTCGACATGTCGTTCTCTGAATACATCAACAAACTTCGAATAGAGCAAGCTGTGCTCCCATTGCTGAAAGCTGACCCGGAGACACCAACAAAGGAACTTATCCTTGCTGGCAATTTCGGTCATCGCACAAGTTTCTACCGCGCCTTCCAAAAGGTAACAGGCGAAACTTTCATGGATTATCGAGACAAGCTTTTGAGTAACGAGTAATGACTCTTGAGTAATGAGTAATGAGTAATGACATGACGTACATGCGCCGTTGCCTTCAATTGGCAGAAAACGGCAGACAGAACGCGCAACCGAATCCAATGGTAGGTGCCGTAATCACTGATAAGTGCGGCAACATCATTGGCGAAGGTTACCATATTCGCTGCGGCGAAGCACACGCGGAAGTCAATGCTTTCGCCGACTGCGAGCGCCGCGGAAACAACCACTTGCTGCCTGAAGCCACCATCTATGTCAGCCTTGAACCTTGCGCTCACTACGGAAAGACACCTCCTTGCGCCGACCTCATCATCCGCAAAGGCGTAAAGCGAGTGGTCGTAGGCTGCGTTGACTCTTTCTCGGAGGTGTCAGGTCGCGGCATTCAGCGCATAAAGGATGCAGGAATAGAGGTTACCGTTGGTGTCCTTGAAGAGGAATGTAAGGAGTTGAACCGCGCCTTCTTCACTTACCACACTCTCCATCGCCCCTTCATCACGCTGAAATGGGCGCAGTCGGCAGACGGTTTCATCGACAAGGACTTCAAGCCTATCCGCATATCAAACGCGAAAACAACAATGCTTGCCCACAAGCTTCGTGCCGAAAACAACGCAATCCTCGTTGGTCGCACCACGCTTGAACGCGACAAACCGTCGCTCAACGTAAGGGAATGGTACGGAAAGAACCCGAAGAAATATGTGCTTTCTACCAGCTCCCTAGAAAATCTAGAACATCTAGGAAATCTAGAAAGTCTAGAAAGTCTAGAAAGTCTAGAAAGTCTAGAAAGTCTAGAAAGCCTAGAAAGCCTAGACAATCTAGAACACCTGCCCCACCAGACCCTTCTTGTAGAAGGCGGAGCAGCAACACACAGATACTTCATTGAGCAAGGACTGTGGGACTTGATTCGTGTAGAGACCTCCCCTACTCTCTTTCACAACGGAACAAAAGCCGCCACCATCCCCGCAAATGCAATGCTAGTCAGCGAGAAATGCTACGACGGCAACATAATACGCGAATACCGAAGAATCTAATGCATGAAGTTTCGCACTGTAATAACGTCACTTTCGCACTATAATCCACGATAAAACGCCTCAAAAAATGCATTTTTTGAGGCGTTTTACCGTTAGTTTTATCTGTTTTCTCGTGCGGAGAGTTTGCGGAAAGTTGCGGAGAGTTGCGCAAACTCTCCGCGATTGTAACTCATTGGTAATCAGTGCTTACAATATCCCTTGCGGAGAGGTGGAGAGTTGTA
>JAKSLI010000091.1 GCA_024401305.1 Bacteroidaceae bacterium
ATAATGAAAGGTATTGATATTTAGGTCGCTGCGCTCAAAATCTTATTGAAAATCTCACTTAAAATCTTTACTGATAACTATACACCCTAATTATAAAAATAAATTTGGTTCAATCTGCGTGAATTTGGTTGAATCTGCGGTTAAATATACAATCAGTGGTTTATGTACCTAATTGTATATCATTCCCAAAAAAGAAACTCGATAGCGAATTGCTACCGAGTTTTATGCCATAATAATAGTTCCGCAAATTACTTACCGATAATCAAGTGTCTTACAGGACCAGAAGCCTCCGGCTTCACGTCATAACGCTTCTCCTTGAGCTCCGTGCGCACGCCATAGACCTTGCCTTCCTTGAGGTTCTCAAGATCAATCACGCCGTCGTAAGCAGGCATGTCGCGAGCCACGATTGTATAGAGATTCGTCTGACACTTCTTTGGAATCTGGAAGTCATTCTGAACCTCGCCAATCTGGATATTACCGAGGGAAACAAGACCTGCCACATTCGGAATCTCAGGCTTGTTGACATTAAACTGCAGGAAGTAAGGGATATTCATCTTGCACTCAGCATAAAGCATTGGAATGCTTTCCTGAAGCTGTGTGTCGTAGATGAAAGTGATGCGGTTTGTGAACAACTGGTACTGATACTCAATGATGTCGCCAGCCTTTGCTTCCGGCACGCGGATATGACGGATTGCATAGAACTTGTCAACGCGCTCGTCCTTGATGTTGGCACCGGAAATTCTCTTTTTCTTCACCTTGCCATTGACATTGCTGAACTGTACAACGCTCATCTCATAGAATTCGTCAGCCATGTTCAGGTTGCCTTCTTCGCAGAAATATATGATGTCAACAGAAGCATAGCCTGTGCCAGAGTCCTTCAGGATCTTTGTGCGCACCTTGACATTATAGAGCATTGAGGTAGTCTCTGGGTCAATGTTCTTGTTGACACCTGTAGAAGCCAAAGGAGTATCGTCCAAGCTGCCGCTGCCACTACTTCCGTAAGCACCGAAGCCGCTTGAGAACTTGTATGTCACATCAACCGACTTATAAAGCACAACCGCCTCAGCATCAGGAGCAAAGCTCACGCTGTTGAGGTCCCATTCCTCCTGTGTAGGCTTGCCGAACTTGGCGTTCTGAGCGTCTGCCGAAACTGCCATCAGCAGAGCTGCAATAAGTGATAAAAGTTTATACATGATTTTTGGTTTATGGTTTATGGTTTAAAGAATGTTTAAGGTTTATAGTTTATGGTTTAAAGAATGTTTATGGTTTATGGTTTAAGGTTTAAAGTATAATGTTTAAGGAACCACCCTATAAACTTTACACATTAAACTTTACACATTAAATCCGCTGCAAAAGTACGAATTATTATTTTTACCGACAAGAAAAAGGCCAAAAAATCGTCTAATAATTCCACACTCTTATCTCTTTTTCCGAGTACGCAGACATGCTGAACGTGCCATGATTCTCTATCAGACGTACTTTTTTGTAGCCTGCGCTAGTAGGTTTGCATTTTATTGTGCCATTTTCCATGCTTACTATCGTCATATCCTGCACGTCGTATGTGCAGTCTTCCCTCATGCCGGAAACAGTAAGTGTCAGCAAATTTCGCAAGTTAATGTTATATTTGTCCACTCCGTCTATGCTGAGTTCACCTGGAATATCCATATCGACAGTGTAATCCTTATTGTAGTGACGAAGCACGATGCTTACTTTTCCGTATGCCTCTGCATAACAGCCCCTTATCACCAATCTACCGGGAGAATAATCGTACTCAGCGTTATCGTCGGGCAATGTAATATAAGAGCCCTCCATAGGGATAAGATGGCGAGGAGAGAAATTCCCTGAAATATAGATTGTACCTCTGTTCGTACTAGTCAAACTAGGATCGTCAAACACGAACTTCGCAGATGTAATCTCCATATTAGGGTTTCCTTGCACAACCATGACATGCTCCCCGCTGCCAAGTTTCATTCCATCGACAGTTACGTATGCGTATGCAGTTATCCTGTCGCCGGCAAAAGCGTAGGGAAATTCATTCACATCATGCACATATCTGCCGCCTTCAGCAGTCAGATCAAGGTCCTTCATCTCGTCTCTGTCATACACTGTTGCCGCTTTGTCATGATATTTCAAGCGCAACCCTACCCTATCTATTTTCAGGTTCCTCGGATTGTCTATCTTTACTTCATAACGAGGATAGCCATTTCCCCAGCTTTGGACAAGCTCTACATGAACATCATCCACCACGAAGCGGTCTGGCTCCACATCTTCACATGACGCGAAAAGCATCAAGGACGCTATCATTGATATTATTATATTCTTCATAACTTTTACAGATTCAGTCCAACAACCAACATGAAATCGCTATGGCCAAGCTTGCTAATGCCCTCAGCATAACGGAGTTCAAGGAACAGCGAACGCTTGTTGCTCACTACCCATTCTGCGCCAACGCCACCGACAACACTCGTATGCAAATCGGAAATCTCGTCGCTGCCTTCCAGCACAGAGTATAACAAACCGTATTTGTCGTACGCCATGGACGCCACTTGCCTATAGTCGCAGTTTTGCTTCAAGGCATGGCTTGTGCCCATACCCAACTGAACGAACGGAATCACATTGCCATGAACAGCGAAATGGGTGTAGCGAAGCATCAGCGGAAAACTTATCTCGGTGCGATTGTAGGCCACGGAGCTGGGAAGCGTACCGACACCTTTCATCGTACCTTTCACCGACAGTTTGCCAAACTGCAATTCCGGATGAACCGAAAAGCCTCCTGCTATCGGGATGTCGGCAAAGAGTCCTCCTGTTGCAATCAGCTTACCATCAAGTTCATAGCTGTCCGTATTGACATGACCTACACCGACATTCGCAGTAACTCCCCATCGGAAATGCGGGTAGTGAGAGTAGCTTCCGTGAGTCAGAGCCTTATAGACCTTGCGAACGCCGTCTGCCGTTGGCTTCATCTTGGCAATCATCCTTCTCGCGCCCTTGTCTTTCGCATACTCGTTCTGGAGGAACCTCTGCCTTATAGCATCGATGTTTTCGTTTCCGTCATCGTCTATCATTGGTAGCGTTTCGCCATCAGCCACCTGAGCATAGTAATGCGTCTCGTCGCGCTCATCCTCATAACTGAACACGCGTACATCCGATTCCCTGAACAAATCCTCACGCCGCAGGAACACGGTCTTCGTCGCACCATTGAATGTTATCGTTCGACGGAAGTAATAGTCGCCTCGTGTGAAGAATCCATACACGCTGTCAGGTGTCAGATAGTGTTCCTTGCCCCTACCGTCAATAGCCTTGATTCCCTGCTGCATGGACGATTGTGGCGCAGAGGAGATATCCTTGACATTGATTTCCTGGTAATTGTTCGTCAGAGGATCAAGGGAGATTATTCTGTGGCTTCTCGGACCTACCAGACGGTTTCGTTGGGTCTTTCGAGAGAAGTAGTTGTCCATGCGAAAGAGCTTCTTGTCGTCGTGGCTGATAAAGTCCAGGTCTATATTTATCGTATCATCCTCTTGAGCGCCAACCGTGAGCGACATCATCAGGAACAATAGTAGTGTGAATATCTGTTTCATTTTTTTAGCATCCTTTTTACCTGTTGTACATTGGCATCGCCTTCCATGAAAATAAGGATAACATCCTTGCCACCCTTCAGCATATTGTTCAGGTAAAGCACATGGCGATATGAATTGTAGCGAGGGTCACGGATGGAGATGAAGGCATAGTAGAGCTTGTCGCCATCATACTTCACCTCCTTGGAAGTGGCTTTGGCGGCATCCTCCAGAACGGCACGGCTTATCTTCGCAGCGAGAGCAGGCTGCTTCGTTGATAGGCTGTGGTAAATGTCAAGACCGTATTCCTCAACCTTTTCGCCCTTGATGATTGTCTCGGAAACATTGTTCTTGCCCAAGCGTCCGTGGAAAAGGCTGTTTATTGCCATATTCTCCTGTGCCGACAGAAGCAGTGGCATTAGCGTAAGCAGAAGCGTAGTCAATATTTTCCTCATTGTCCGTCCTCCATAATTTTTGACATTTCAGACAATTCGTCTTCCATTGTCTCATCCACAATATCTGAAACAGCGTCGAAAGCGCCAAGTTCCTCTTGCATTTGTGCCAGTACGAGCTTATTGTCATCAATCACCTTGCCGTTCTCATACCTGATGCACTTGTCTGCCCATGGCATGTTGAGACAAACTATGGCAGCAAGGCTTGCGGCTACGGTTACGGCAGACCGCTTTAGCCAAACCACTCGCAGTTGCTTCTTCTTTTCTTGCACCCGAACCTCCTGGATTCGAGTCCACAACGCGTCGGAAACAGGTATTTCGAAAGCCTGTTCCGCGTTTCTTGCTTTATCTATCCAATTCTGATTCATCGTTGCAACTGTTTATATCGTTTTATTTTGTCCGCGAGCAAATTCTTCGCCCTATGGAAGTGTGAGTATGATGTATTCTCCTTTATGCCGAGAATATTTGCTATCTCCTTGTGGGTTTTCTGTTCAAAGACATGAAGGTTGACCACCGCTCGATAGACATCCGGAAGTTGTCGTATCATTTCATGGAAAACTTCTATCGGTATTCCGTCAAGGTCAGGGTCTTCGTCCGGCAGGTTCATGTAGTCGCAGGCAGGCATCTCCTTCAGTTTCCGCTGTTTTCTTAGCAGGTCGATGGCGTTGTTGGCAACTATTCTTGACATCCACGACCGCAGCGAACCTTCCTTCTGCGACTTGTACTTCCCGATATTCCCGAAAATCCTCAGGAACGATTCTTGCAAAACATCCTCCGCATCACTATCATTACAGATATAGCGATGGCAGACAGCGTTCAGATAACCACTGTCACGGAGATACAGAACCTGCAACGCTTGCTCACTGTCGGTGGCGTACAAGCGCAGAATATCCGCGTCTGTTATGTTTTCCGTCCTTGGTTTCAAGTGGGTTTGTTAAGTCAACTTTTATCTATATAACGAACAAGATAGCGAAACCTTGCAAAAAAAATGAAAAAAATATTGGACAGTAATAAAAACCCTATGAGTTTTGATGCATAATCCTATGAGTTTTGATGCGTAATCCTATGAGTTTTGCAACCGTAACCGTAACCGTGACCGTAACCGAGAAATGAAGTAGGTTAGGTTATGGTTACGGTCTTGTGTCTGCATCACTCCGTTTTCGGGAAGTTGGCTCTTACCTCCTTCTCAAAGTTTTCAAAGTCGTTCTTGCCGAGTTCGACTAGGCGGTCGAGTTCTGCGTTCGCACCAATCTTCTCCTTGTTATCGATGTAGAAGTTCAGCATGTCGGTCACTGCGTCAAGATAAACATCTTCCGTCATCTCCTTTGTGTTGTTTTCCAATTGGTATAGCGCGCAATGTGCCATGTATGCAATGAGACAAGGGGTTGTCTCTTTTGTGAACCATTTTGCTTCCGCATTACCTACCTGAACAGATACATCCGGTGAAGCCTGTATCCAACTAAAGATGAACTGCATCGTCTTATGCATTTCTCGCGTTCCGTAGTCATGATTCAGGAAGTATAGGCACGCAAACTTTGCCTCTTCGTTGCGAGCGTGGGCATCCTCTTCCGAGCTTACATTGGCAACCGAAGGAACCCTGCCGTATTTCTGTTCAAGTCTCACGTCCGGGTCGAAGTATCTGCCTTCGTTGAGCATGTCGGTAAGTTTCTTCACAGCCGCGTCGTTCTTCTCTATCCAGTTCATGTTTGGTATTGCGCTTCTCTGAATGCGCATGGCAGCAACGTGGCAGAATGTCTCAAACACGCCTTCGCGAATCATCTTTGCATACAGAGGATAGAGGAATTCTTCGTAAAGATCTTCTGCCATACACACCGGCGCAGGCTCTTCAGTGAAATTCTCCGCCACTTTTGGAATGGCATACATGAACATGTCGTACAGTCTTCCGTATTCTGAAGGTTCCCGTTTAGCAGATTCTCGCACACTCTCAAAAGCGATTCTTGTTTGCGGACGGAGTGAGTCCATCTCTTCCTGAGTCAGATTAACCGCAGCCCATTTGTCGGGCATCTCAGCCATCTTCTCTATCATATGGTGACCTCCACCGAAGAATCCGTACCATCCCAACATGCCGAGTGCAGAAGAATAACCACCCGATGCAGGAGCATCCTCTGGAGATGCAACCATACTATAGTAGCCATAATACGAGCTGGCGTGTGTAGGACGGAACCTCAAAGAGAGCATGAAGCAGTTTGCAGCCCTATTCCTATGGGCAACAAGGCTGTCAGGCTCCTGCTTTGCAAGATTGCTGTAGGCAACACCCATGTTGTAAGCCAAGGTATGCATCTGACTGTTGTTGTCACCATCAACAAGCTCCGTAGCTTTCCAGTAGTAGTCCAATGCCTTACGAGCGTTGCCTTCCTCGTCAGTGATGTCGCCAAGGAACTTGTAGTTCATTGCAATGTTACCCCAAGTAACCTTCTGAAGACTCTTCTCCAAAGTCTTCTTCGCCTCCTTGTTGTTGTCCATTGCTCGAAGTGCCAGCGCCTTTTCGTAATAGGTGGAAGCGTAGGTGTCGTCAAGTTTCAAGGCAGCATTGAATTTCTTCAACGCCTCCTCATACTTGTCGTCGTCATACAGTTTCACGCCCTCAGACACGAGGTCGTAGGCAGCTTGCCTTTTCTCATCGTTCTGTGCCATTGCCACAGCAGAAAGAATCGCCATAATGACGAATAAGATAACCTTTTTCATAATATTGTTTTTTTATTAACGAACACGAATCTAACGAATCCAACGAATTCAAAATCAATATTATAAGTATAATTTATTGATAGAATCTACGGTTACTGACTATCAATGAAATTTAACTTATTTTACTTATATTAGTAAGATTTATAAAGAGAACGTTTCGTCTGCTTATATCTATATAACGAAAAAAACAGTGAAACCTTGCAAAAAAATGGAAAATTCCGTTTGCATCAGCTTCGGTAGAGTTGCAGCGTAACCGTAACCGTAACCGTAACCGCAAACTGCACATGATATGTGCGTATTTATGGTTACGGTTTCAGTTTATTTACCCTGCCCATAAACAAAACTGTCCTTGAGTCCGTCTCACGAATGATATAGAAGAAAGGACGATCGAATCTTAATTTCACCTCATTCATTTCACATAGCTTAGATAATAACACTGTAGTATTGCAAGCAGCAGCCATACAGCCACTCTCATCTATGCTTACTCGTGCCGAGTGCAGAATCTTTCTGACATACTGATCTGGAGTGGACAACTTTGAGAAGTTCGCCAT
>JAKSLI010000092.1 GCA_024401305.1 Bacteroidaceae bacterium
GTCACTAGATCGCCAAGAAGCATCACATGGTTTCCGCTGTTCATGGCAGGATCAGCAGTATCACCATTCCAAAGTTCCCAAGTAGTTGTAGCACCCTGTTCTGCCATATATCCCCATGAAGGATAGCTCTTCTGAGTAGCAAGAAGCCATGCTACATCACCTCTACTCATGTCTGACAGTGCACGCATAATCCAACTTCCACCGATGACACCCGTTGAAACATGACCGCCATTCTTCACGATAATGTTCTCAATGATGTTCTTCTTCACCTGCTTCTCAACATCTTTATCTTCAATCATGCCGAAAGCAAGCGGCAGAAGGTTGGCTGTTACCGTGTTATTGCCATAGAAAGTAGAGTCTGGATAGAGCCAATGGTTGCCATCAGTTAGGTTAGAGCCTTTATTTACGGTGAGGAACTTCTTGTTGAAAGCATCCTTCGTTTCCTTGCCCCACTTGTCAAATTGCTCCACATCTGCACTGATTCCCTGAAGCTTTGCGAATCGCTTCATCCAATTGCACATGCGATAGAAATAGGCTGTAGATATAAGAGTGCCATCTGTCTGTCGTGCAGGGTCCTGACTATGTATCAGTTCTGGCTTCTCAGGTGGCATACACCAGTCGCCATACTTATCCTTCGTAATCAGTCCGTTCTTGCCATATTGATAGCGTATGTGCTCAAGCCACTTCTTGACAGCAGGATAGAACTTGCGCACAGGCTTGTCATCGCCATACTGATCGTACATCATCTCAAGTGCCATTGGCAGAGCTGCAGGCCATGTAACGTCATCATTATAGTAATTCCAGAATGCAGGAGCAACACCCGGAATGCAGCCATCTTCACGCTGAGCCTCAACAATATCGCGAGTCCATTTGGCGTAAAGCGTGTTAATGTCAAAGAAATATGATTCACCAAGACAACCTGCCGTACGGTCACCAAGCCATGGTTGACGCTCATCTCGCTGCGGACAGTCTATCGGCATACCCTTATAATTGGTAAGAATGCCCCAAAAAGCGTTGTGCATAACCTTGGTAAGTATGGTATCTGAACATTCAAAAGTTCCTGTCTGCTGCACATTATCGCTCACCTGACAAGCCCAGATGTCATCTTTAGTAAGGTTCTTCAAGCCGCTTACCTCCACATATCTGCCGCCATGATAAGAGAAAACGGGATGCCATTCCTTGCCATTCTCATTGCCATTTGCGATATAGTAATCCGTAGATTGTGCGTGACGAAGGTTTGCTGTCCAGAGATTGCCTACGGAATCAAGTTTTTCTGCATATCGGATGCTTATTGTATCACCCTTTGCAGCACCATCTATGCGTAGATGAGCCCAGCCAGACATGTTCTGTCCGAAGTCAACTATATGCTTTTCACCCAACTTTTTAATAGAGATTGCTGGAAGTTTCTGCAACTCGCGCATGGCAGGAGTAGTCATAGCGCGAAGGGTGCCACGAGGAATTGCGGTGCGTTCTGACTTCATCCATTTGCTATCGTCATAGCCTGGCATTGTCCAGTTGCCGAATTCCTTGCGAGCATCATATACCTCGCCATCGTACTCGTTATTGGAACGAATAGCACCATCGCAGTTCAAGCGCCAGTTTTCATCAGTAGATATTGTGGTCTTCTTGCCGTTCTCGTATTCTATTATAATGTTTGCGCGCAAGGTTGGATAGCCGAAGTTCGCTATTTTGTAAGGCTTTTTCTTTTGCTGCATGGTATAGTAACGACCATTTCCAAGCACAACACCAATAGCATTCTGCTCCTGAAGCATAGAGGTCACATCATAAGCGTTATAGAGGACGGTCTTTGTGTAGTCCGTTGGTGCAGGTGTAAGCACATCATCGCTGACCTTCTTGCCATTGATGAACGCTTCATACATGCCTAAGCCACAGATATATAGCGTAGCTTGCTTCACATTCCCGTCCGTTTTGAACTCTTGACGGTAATAGCGCGAGGAAAGTTTGCTGTGTTCCGATTCTACATCCCATTCGTTTGCCTGGTCAAAGCCTATCCAGCGGCCTTTCCAATCAGCTTCGTTAAGCAAGGCTACATTCCATTCGTTGACATCCGACCACTCCGAATCGCCCTGTGTAGTGCAGACTTTCACTCGCCAATAGCAACGAGTGTTGCTGCGAAGTTCCTTGCCTTTGTATTCAATCCATTGCGATTGGTTTCCGTCAATAGTACAATTCCACAGGTCGCCTTCCAGGCTTTCTGCCTTTTCACGAGAAGAAGCCACGATAACCTGCGCAGAAGTCTGCATAACATCATTCTTCGTCGAAATAATCTGCCACCCAAGGCGAGGAGTAGGAGTATCAAGAGATAGTGGATTGGACAGTCTTTCGGCAGTTAGATTAACAACAGACACATCTGTTCCTTTCTGCTTCTTCGGTTTTGCGCTTGCCGGCGAAGCAAAAATCATTGCAATGAACAATAGAGGGAAAATGAGTCTGTGGATTGTCATATTCATCGGTTAGCAGTGTCTAATTCATAGTATATCAGCGGCAAAGTTACATTTATTTATTAGAAATACTGCACAAACAAAACAAAATCTTTCATATTTCACTTAAAATTCGTAATTTTAACTACCGTTTTAATTACTCTCGCTCGGAAAAACTCAAATAAATTTTGTTTTTCACTCGCTTATTCGTAATTTTGTCCCCAAAACAATGCGGTTTTTCCTATGGGTCAACAAATTACAATCTCTGTCATCACCATAACATTCAATGCGGAAGCATGCTTGCAGCGCACTCTCGACAGCGTGCTCGTGCAGTCGTATCCGCATGTAGAGCATCTTGTTGTTGATGGTGCATCGAAGGACAACACCGTTGCAATTGCCAATGCCTACAAGGAGAAATCGCCACATCAGGTAATCATAAGTTCCGAGCCTGATCGCGGATTGTATGATGCCATGAACAAAGGTTTGCAACGAGCCTCTGGTGACTATATTATATATATGAACGCGGGAGATGCTTTCCCAAAAGCTGACACACTTGAGAGCATTGCTGCAGAGGTACTCAAACACGAGAACTTGCCTGCGGTTGTCTATGGCGACACAAATTGGACTGACAACGAAGGTAATGTCACAGGAAAGCGTAACCATTCAGCTCCAAACGAACTCTCATGGCGCTCGTTCAAGCATGGAATGCTCGTCTGCCATCAGGCCTTTTACGCTCGTACTGACATTGCAAAGCGTTTCCCTTATGACTTGCAATATCGTCATTCCGCAGACATTGACTGGTGTATAAGAGTGATGAAAGAGGCTGAAAGGCAAGGACTTGCACTTGTCAATATGCATACCGTCATCGCAAACTATCAGCGCGAAGGGCAAACTACTGCCAATCATAAGGCATCGCTCAAAGAACGCTTCGACATCATGTGCCATTACTACGGAACATTCACAACTGTCATCATGCACCTATGGTTTGTGGTACGAGGCATAATCCGAAAATTTGTAAATTGTTAATCCCAAAATAGTAAATGAAAAAGATTTTTACCATCCTTTTGTCCGGTTTACTTTTCGTAGGCTGTAACGATGCTTCTGCTATCAAGAACATCCTCCCTGCCATACAGCAGCAAGATACTGTTGAAACAAAGCCTGACACTGTTACATCCACATTGCTCTTTGTTGGCGACCTCATGCAGCACAGCACGCAATTCCAGAGTGCTCTTCGTTGCGGTGGCGGCAAGACATACGACTACAGCGAGGTGTTCAAGTTCGTGAAACCAATGGTTAGCGAGGCAACACTTGCTATCGGTAATCTCGAGGTCACTCTTGGCGGCGAGCCTTACTCCGGCTACCCTTGTTTCTCTGCACCAGACGAATATCTCTATGCCATAAAGGAGACTGGTTTTGATGTGTTAACAACTGCCAACAATCACTGCTGCGACCGTCGTCTGAAAGGTCTTGAGCGCACTCTTGAAATTCTCAACAAGGCAGAGATTCCATGTTGCGGCACATACGCGGATTCCATCGACCGTAACAAGCGTTATCCACTTATCGTGGATGCTGGTGGCATAAAGCTCTGTCTGCTCACATACACTTACGATACAAACGGCATTCCTGTAACAAAGCCTAACATCGTGAACCTTATAGACAAGGAAATGATGGCAGCCGACATTAAGAAAGCTAAGACAATGGGCGCAGATGTCATTATCGCAAGCATGCACTGGGGAATCGAGAATGTCACAAAGGAAAGTCAGGAGCAGCGTGACCTTGCTCAGTGGCTTATAGACCAGGGCGTTGACCATGTCATTGGTGGTCATCCTCACATGATCCAGCCTTCCACACGCATAACTGACGCTCAGGGCAAGGAGCATTATGTTGTATATTCCCTCGGCAATTATGTTTCAAACATGCAGAAGCCTAACAACAAGATTGGTCTCACCGTGACCCTCACTCTTCAGAAAATCACGGATAATGGCAAGAGCACAACAAGCCTCGTTGATGTGAAGGAGGAAAAGACTTATTGCTCTTTCCCAGCCATCAGTGGCGTTGGCAATTATCGCATCATTCCTGCAAGCACTCCTGACAGTCTTCTCACACCAGCAGAGCGCACTGCACGCGTCGGCAGTTTGCAGGACGGAGTTCTAGAACAAACGGTAGCACCAGTGAAAAAGCGCAACGCTTCTCGCAACAAGAACACAAAGGTTGCCGCAGCACGTAGGAAGGCTGCAAGCACTAAAAGAAGAGCATAAAAAACATCATTAGTTAACGTCATAAAAAAGGGTTACGATTTTTCGCAACCCTTTTATTTATCTTTTCGGCATATAATACTGCCCTTTATTCTTTGTCATTCCGTTAAGACTGATGGCATGTCGCGGACAAACATGGTAGCAAGCCAGGCAGGTCATGCAGCGACCTGTATGTTTCCACACGGGCTTTCGTCCTGCCGACATCTCCATATTATTCACCTGGCACACTTCAACGCATTTGCCGCAACCGATGCATGCGTTGGCATCGACATGGAATGTCTTGTCGGTGATGAGTACATGATGGAAGAAACCGCCGATAACCTTCGACTTCAGATATGCGCAAGCTCCTTCGCGAACATCATAAACCCCTCTCCTACCCTCTCGGATAGCCTTTGCAATCTGCGGCACTTTCAAGCGGGCATTCTCTATCTTGAGCTGTTCCTTAATCTTGTTGTCAACATCCATGAAAGGCAGGGCGACATAGCTCTCTGGCATCTGAACGGAGAATGCTCCGGCTATGCTTATGCCCAATGTGTCGGTTGTCTTGCGCAGGTATTTGATGGTCTGTCCGCAGTCGTCGCCGCAAGTAAGCACAACATAAATGCTTCCCTGAATAGTTTTCAGGCTATGTGCCTTAAGAAACTTTTCAACAATGCTTGGAACGCGCCAACCATGGACTGGGAAACACAGAACATCCTTTCCGTCCTTATCAGAACGGATAGGCGGAATTTCCACCGCTGGAGCATCTTCCTGTTCCTTGTTCGTCAGAGAAGCGGTTATGGACACTGCTTCCTCATTCAGTTCGCTGGCTAGCAGGTTTGCCACAAAACGCGTATTTCCTGTTGCTGAAAAATAGTAGATCATTTCTTATGTCTGTTTGCTCGCTGCTGGCGATACTTTGCCTTCTGCCTTGCGCTACCAGAACCGTGCGCACCTGTGATATACGCCTTCTTCTTGGCCTTGGTTTTCACCTTGCCGTCTTCTTCCTTCTTACGGGCTGGTCGGAATGTTATGCCGCCACCAGCGATGATGTCATCTATATTGTCACTCATAATGAATTATTTAGGGCACAAAATTAAGAAGATTTTTTGAAATAAGCAAAGAAAACGACATAAAAGCGTCTATATTCACTTCACGATATACTTCTTGCCATTACGGATAACAATTCCCTTGTATCCTGCATTTACCCGAACACCCTGAAGATTGTATGTGTTTGAGGAAACTGCAGCATGTTGAAGCAGCCCTGAATTCACGTTCTCAATGCCTGTTGTAACAAGCTCACCGGCTTCCATCTTTATGCAGTCGTACATGAAACCGCCATTCTTGCCATTTCCTGACATTGTGAGTGTGAGTGTATTCGTGCCTTTCTTCAAAAGGGAAGTCTTGAAAGTGTTTGAGAACTTCCAATGGCGACCACTATTTATAGCACTTCTATAGATTGCAGCATCATTTACTCCCGGTTTCCAAGTGCCGACGGAAGTTCCGTTAACCTTTACTGCAACTGTAGCTCCCGCATTCGTGGCTCCTGCAAGTGAGGCTGTAACGGCAGCAGTACCTGTAGGAACCTCATCAAGATTGAACTTGACTGTCCAAGTGCCTGCTTTCGTTTGGGCGTAATACCAATGTTCCTCGGGATTGCTCTCGCCAATAGTATATGTGAGGGATGCTGGCACCTTGTCCCACATTCCGTATGCTCGCATCTCATCGCAAAGCTTGAACTCTGATGAGCGGCGGTTGTTTTCGCCAATGATCCACAGCAGTTTGTCGTATTTGGTTGGTGTCCAATCGATTGTTCCAAGGTTGTTTTCACCTACTGTAACCTCCACTGCATCAGCAAGACGGAGTTCATCGGTCACCTCGCCTGCCTGAGCGTAGGCATAAAGATAATAGGTTCCCGGGCGCACATTCCTTATATTGAAGTTGCCATCGGCATCTGTAGTAGTCCAGAACTGATAGCCATGGGTTTGGGCAATAAGGTCAACATTCTTCTCTGATGCAAGAACAACGCGAACGGAATCATTCCGCTGACCAGTAGTAACATTCAGATGGCCGCTGACAGTGCCGCGCTCTTTTGGATAGAGTTCGTTGTCAAACCACTGGAAAGGCCACTGTGCCTGTTGCTCTCCGGCTATTCGCTTTGCGTTCGTAGTAGGCAGGGTGCTGTAGTTTGCATAGATGAGGAAAGGTCCGTAGAGTTTCTTTTCCCCATCGTTCAACACCATAGCCGAACCTCCAAGGTGTTCGCCTTGGAGCATTTGTATCGTGATTGGTGATTTGCTTGTTGCGTGAACGGTAAGCTCTTGACGATCAGGTCCACCGTTTATCCATTCGTATGAGACAGGGATGTTCCAAACACCATACTTGCTGTTGTTCCATACGCCATGGCATGTATCGCGTTCTATATAGTTTGCCCAATTGTATTTTGTGTAAATAGAACCGTCAGCGAGATAATATGTGGCATCCTGAACAGTATTCTCTTC
>JAKSLI010000093.1 GCA_024401305.1 Bacteroidaceae bacterium
TCATTACTCAAACAATTTTGCAAAGTTAAAACAAATTTCCAAAATAATGGAGCCAGCAGCCACTTTTTCATAATTCATCATTAATAATTGATAATTATTTCATACCTTTGCAGTCTCTTATTCAACTTTTGCAAGTTTCTAACTTGCTCATGTTGAGGCTACAAACTACAGAGTACAAACTACAGGCTGCCATGCGGCATAAAGAGAAGATGGCTATGACTTATGGAGGTGGTCCAGTTATCAGTAAAGATTTTCTGTAAGATTTTCAATAAGATTTTGAGCGCAGCGACCTAAATATCAATACCTTTCATTATTTTCAGAAAGATTTTTTGTTATGATTTTAAAATCTTTACTTAAAATCTTACAGAAAATATCTCAACGATAGTATTTAGATGGTCGAAGCATAGCTTCTCAAAATCTTAACCAAAAATCCTACTAAAAATCCTAACTAAACCAGAACCATAAACTGGACACCCTACTTATTTGACTTATCGTGTGCATCAGTTGTATAAGTATAATTTATTGATAAGATATCCTCGATGTAGTGCTTTACACCTTAAACTAAATAAACAAAAATAATGAGAAAACTCCATATCATTTTTCTTTTCTGCTTTTTATTCCTTTCCAACATCAACGCACAGACAGTTGCTGATGCTTGGCGAGCTTTCCAGAACCCTTCCAACGACTGCCGAACAAAGGTTTGGTGGTTTCACGGAGAAACCGAAACCACGCGCGAAGGCATCACTGCCGACCTTGAGGCGTTCAAGCAGCAAGGCGTTGGCGGCGTGGTCTATTATGACCAGGTTCATGGCATTGGCGAGAACGCCCTGAAGGCAATGTCGCAGGAATGGTGGGATATGCTGAAGTTCTCCGCTCTCGAAGCCAAGCGTCTCGGACTCACTTTCGAAGCTGCGTTCTCCAACGGCTATGTCGGAGGTGGACCTTGGATAACACCGGAATATGCCATGAAGCGACTGGTGTGTACAAAATCCATATCCGTGGGCAAGACTATCAGCATGATGTCGAGTCTCAGGAATCCTGATGCCGACTATATCATCGCATTCCCATCGCTGAAAGGTGTGGACGATATTGAGGCGAAGGTGGCAGAGAACATCCCGGAGGGTCATCGTGCGGTGATTGATTACGGCAAACCTGTTACGGCAAGAGGCATTTTCTACACCCTGGCAGGGCGCGGAAAGTCGCCTGCCGTTGCAATGAACCGTCCGCCAAGAACCGACGAACCTTTTGCTGAAGGCAAGGATTATAGCGGCTATGGCTATGAGAAGCTCTACGCCCCTGGCTTTGTGGAATGTTCAAACGATGGCGTGAACTACCAGTTTGTTGACAGCCTATATCCGCAATACAGCGGCGGCACTTCCACCTATAATGTGTGCCATCGTGCCTTGCAGCCTACAAAGGCGCGTTATTTCCGCATAACAGCGCTGAAAAGCAATGTGGGCGAGACGCTGTTGAAGCTAAGTGCCGTGGGATTGTCGTCGTACGCTTGTGCCGATAGATGGGAGCAGAAGAATGGCATTCGCTCGATGTATTCTGAAGAAGACCGTACTCCGACATACGCAGCGTCATTGATCATTGAGAAGGAGGCTGTCGTTGACATAACAAGTTTTGCCAACGGAAAGAATGTCTTTGAGCGTGACTTGGTGAAATATCTCAACAAGACAACGGGAAAGAATAGCGATTCATGGCAGATCATGTTCCTGAAGGCTGTGCCTACAAATGGAAAGGTCAAGCACGGAAGAGCCGGCATGAACGGCTTGGAATGTGACAAGCTCTCGCGCGAGGCTGCCGAACTTCAGTACAACTCTTACTTCAAGCAGATTGTTGACTCCGTAAGAGGCTGTGGCGGTAGCATCGTGGGACTTGCCGTCGATTCGCATGAGGCTGGCAGCCAGAACTGGACGCAGCGTTTCCCTGAGCATTTCCTGCGACTACGCGGCTACGACATCACACCGTTCCTTCCGGCTATGGCGGCAGGAATGATTGTTGGCAGCAGGGAGGAAACCGACAAGTTCTATCAGGATGTGCGACGCACTATTGCCGACCTCGTGTCAACGGAATATTTCGGCACGATAGATGCGCTCTGCCGTCGTGACGGTATCGTGCTCACTGCTCAGGCTATGGGCAACGGACAGAGCATGGTTTCCGACAACATCATGGCAAAAGGCATGGTGCAAAAGCCACAGGGAGAGTTCTGGGCATACCAGCGCGATGGTGCTTTCGACATAAAGGAGGCTTCGTCGGCTGCTCATCTATACAATAAGAAGATAGCTTCTGCCGAAGCTTTCACCGACTTTGACTTCAGCAAACCTCTAAGCTACGCCAAGCGAGTCTGCGACCATGCCTTGGCTATGGGCATCCAGGAGTTTGTGGTATGTGCTTCCCCTCACCAGCCATGGACCGATGGAAAGATGCCAGGCTCTACGGGTGGCGGCAGGAGTTATGGTCTTACTCGCACAAATCCACTTTGGAATGTGAGCGGAGAGTTCTGGGATTACCAAGCTCGTTGCCTTGCCATGCAGCGTCAGGGAGATGCGGTAGTGGACGTTCTCGTTCTGCTGGGTAATGATGCTCCTGTGAAATTGCTCGCAAACAAGCTTCCGAACATCCCTCAAGGAATGGATTTTGACGTGGCTACAGACCATGGTTTCCTTAATGGCAACATAAGTGGTTACAATTATTTCATCAAGGCACAAGGAGCGAAACTCTCTCCAGAAGCTGAGCAGAAGTTTTCCAAATTACCTAAAAAACAGCCTGTTGCGTTGTATATTACAGGTCACAACATGCCTTTCGCTCATACTCACCACCGTCGTTTGAAAGACGCAGATATATTCTTTATCTATAATCCAACGGAGACTATTTGGGAAGATACCCTTTTTATTCGTTCCAAGTATCGCTCTGCACAGCTTTGGACACCTTACGACGGCAAGCGATTCTCGCTGAATGCCGTTGCCGACGGTCAGTTCGAGATATCCCTTCGTCCAGAGGAGAGCGCATACGTTGTGGTCAGCGACAGTTTCCAGAACGATTCCGTTCCACTTGCCCTTTGGTCTATTGCCGACGAACGTTCCATTCCTTTCAGCACAAGATATTGGGTCACTGGTTGGGGAAATCTCGATAAATGTCCTGAGCAGAACCTGAACAACGCCATCCCACTCCCTCACGACTGGCTTACCGCACGCGACGGAATGCTGAAACATTTCTCCGGCACATTCGACTATCACAACACCTTCTCGCTCACGCCGAGGGAGGGCAAGCGCTACATGCTCCGTTGCCGCAGGGTGGGCGATGTGGCAGTAGTGAGAGTCAATGGCAAGGAGTGCGGCACACTGTGGGCATCACCGATGGAGATCGACATCACCGACCATGTGAAGTCCGGCAGCAACTGGGTGGCTATCTGCGTCACCAACACCATCATCAACGCCCTTGTTGGCGAAAGCGTGAAGCCACTCGACAACCGCTACACCCGCGCCGTTCCCAACATCGTCAAGCCATACACCCCACTCGTCCCTTCCGGACTCCTTGATATTGTTGAGGTCATAGAGCGATAATACGTCAAGCAATCTCTATAGGGGGAGACAATGACATGTCACATGTCCTCCCTACAAACCAAAACAAAGCCACTCCGTTAAGAGTGGCTTATGTTTTTTTGAGGCTTTGAACAATCTAACAAATATTGTTTTCATTCCTTTTAACTGTTACTGAAACTGTGTCGTCGGAGAACATCTGCGGACATGCTGCGCCAGATTGGAATTTGTTTTGATTGTGCGGATAGCAGCACCGTCCCGTTTTCCCGATGCAGGTTAATGACAATTGACAATCGTGACCGGAAAAAATCAAATAAACTTGTTATTTCATTCACTTATTCTTAACTTTGTCGCCGAAAAAGAAACGATAATTATGGATGCAATCTCAGTTAAACCAAATACAAGCAATATAATAGACGCCCTTTGGGCAGTCATTCAAGCTCAGCCGAAGAAGGTAAGGGAAGCCCTTTCTATTCGGTTGGCGGAGGACAATGCTTCTGCTAAGAAAATGATTACTCCCGCCATGGCCAAGCAAATCAGAAAAGCTCGCCAAGAATATAGCAAAGGGGAGACCGTGAGTTGTCAGACACCAGAAGAAATGCAACAATATTTTGACAGTTTATGATATACACTGTAGAATATTCCAAACAGGCTGATAAGACTCTAAAAAATGGAAAAAGTCTAATCCAGCTTTGTTCAATGGCAAGAAAATCATTGTACTTGCAGGAAAGGCTCAGCCAAAAAAGATTAGGGAAGATAAACTGAATGAATTGTTGTAATCATGAAGCAGACAGAAGATACGCATGATGAAAGAAACTGGCATGAGCAACAGCTATGAGGTCATTCATCATGGCAAGCACTACTTCGTGCATCACACCCCTTGGTTCGCAGAGCCAGGAGGCGAACTGAGTGGATTGATTGAGCTTGACATCGAGATTCCTGAGAGTCATCCAACATTTAACAGAGACAAAGAATGACAGAATACGAAAAGATGCTTGGTGGCGAGGTCTATAACGCTATAGACGAAAGCCTTTTGCATGACCTCAATGCTTGCAAAGACCTGTGCTGGGAGTACAATCAAATACGTCCGACTCAGACAAAAGAACGTAACGAAAAGTTGCACGAGATATTAGGCAAGTGCGATGAAGACACCTTCATCAATCAGCCGTTCTTTTGTGATTATGGCAAGCACATACGTGTGGGCAAACGATTCTTTGCCAACTTCAACTGGGTGGTGCTCGATGAAGCCTTAGTCACCATTGGCGATGACTGTTTCATCGGTCCTAATGTCAGTATCTACACAGCTTGCCACTCTACCGACCCCATAGAACGCAACACACGTCAGGAATGGGCAAAGCCTGTAACCATCGGCAATAATTGCTGGATAGGTGGCAGCGTGACGATTCTCCCGGGAGTAACCATCGGCGACAATGTAACCATCGGAGCCGGCAGCGTTGTGGTAAAGGATGTTCCGTCGAATTGTGTGGCTGTCGGAAATCCGGCAAAAGTCATCAAGTCTCTTTACAAGCATTAGCGATAGACATTATCTATTATTCAATATATACAAACTGTTGTCCGTCTATAATAAAAGTCGTACCTTTGCACCATCAAAACGAGTAAATACAGATTAAAAATGGAAAAGTTCAACGACATTATCAATAGCGGTCAACTGACACTGGTTGATTTCTTCGCAACATGGTGCGGCCCTTGCAAGCAGATGCACCCGGTACTCGAACAGCTCAAACAGGAACTTGGTGACAGCATTCGCATCGTGAAGCTCGATGTGGATAAGAATGAGGCGCTGGCCGCTGCCTACCGCATCCAATCCGTACCGACACTCCTGCTCTTCCGCAGTGGTCAGGTAGTATGGCGCCAAAGTGGTGCTTTGAGACTCAACGACCTGAAGGCTGTCATCAATCAATACGCATAAAAAGATGGAATGAACATACAACAGATTAAATACATCGTAGCACTCGACCGCCTCCGCAACTTTGCGAGGGCGGCCGAGGCATGTGATGTCTCTCAGCCAACGCTGAGTGCGATGGTGCAGAAACTGGAGGAGGAACTTGACGTAAGCATCTTCGAGCGTACCAACAAGACGGTCACAACGACGGCTGCGGGCGTGAGGATCATCCAACAGGCTAAGCGTTCGCTGATGGAGCTGGATCGTATAGGCGAGATTGTGTCAGAAGAGAAAGGGCTGATTGAGGGTCATTTCCGACTGTCGGTAGGACCTACCATTGCCCCATACATTCTGCCCAAGTTCATCCGTCACTACAGGGAGTCCTATCCTTCCGTCACCCTTTCCATCCAGGAAATGAAAACTAACAATGCACTAGATGCCCTCCTGAGCGGTGAGATCGATGCGGTCATCGCAATAGCCGATAATTTCCGCGAAGGCGTATTGGAAATCCCTCTCTACACCGAGCGTTTCTACGTTTATCTGGCCGAGAGCTGCTGGCGCAAACTGCCGACCTTCAAACCGGAAAATCTGGAGCACGAGAACATGTGGATCATGAAGGATGCCCAATGTATGCTTGATAGCGCCTTCTCGTTCTGCAAGGCTGCGAATAAGCGAGAGCAGAATGAAGCTCGCTTCGATTATGCCGAGCATGAGCAGGCTCGACCGAAGGTCAAGGCTCGCGCCAAGGGCAATCACATCTACGAGGCAGGAAGCATCGACACACTCATCCGCATCGTGGACGAGAACGGCGGCTTCACCATCATCCCTGAGATGCACCTGCCATTCCTCACCGACAAACAGCGTGAGAACATCCGCAAGATCGAGGGTAACTACCTCTCACAGCGTCGCGTATCGCTCTATATCAAAGACGATTACATTCGTCAGCGTATGCTCAACACCATAGTTGACACGTTGAAAGCATTTATGCCGAAAGGGATGATGGGAGAAGGAATTTTGAAATATGGAATAAAGTTATAAAACAATGAGAAAAGAAAGCAGACAAATGAGCGCAGAATGGGCACTTGAGGTGTTGGACAAAGCTCCATACATCACAGTCAGCATGGCCGACGAAGAGGGTATGCCATACGGTTTGCCTTTGTCATTAGTACGTACTGACGAGAAAACATTCTACTTCCACTGTGCGTTGGAAGGAAAGAAGCTTGACATACTAAACAAGAACCCTCGAGTATGTCTGAGTGCTGTCACCAAGTGTAAGCCTACGGTAGGACCAAAGGATGGAAGCTTTACACTCGAGTTCAAATCGGCCATAGCATTCGGAACCGCCGAAATCGTCGAAGATGACACGGAAAAGATTGCCGCCCTACGCGCCATCTGTGAACGATTCCTCTCCAAGCATATGGATGCTTTCGACGCCTCTATTGCACGCAGCCTCAGCCGCACCGCAGTCGTCCGCATCACATTGACCGAACCACCCGTAGGCAAGCGCAAGCAGTATGACGAGCATG
>JAKSLI010000094.1 GCA_024401305.1 Bacteroidaceae bacterium
TCATCGTAACAGACAAAGGTCTTATCCAGTTTGGCGTTTGCAAGATGGTCTCTGATGTTCTTGACGAGGCAAACATCCCTTACGAGATTTATTCAGAGGTTAAGCCTAATCCTACAGTAACTAACGTCAAGATGGGTGTTGAGGCATTCGCAAAGAGTGGTGCTGACTTCATCGTTGCTATTGGTGGCGGTTCTTCTATGGACACAGCAAAGGGTATTGGTATCGTAACAAACAACCCTGAGTTTGCTGATGTTGTTTCTCTTGAAGGTGTTGCTCCTACAAAGAAGAAGACTGTGCCTATCATTGCTCTTCCTACTACAGCTGGTACTGCTGCAGAGACTACCATCAACTATGTCATTATCGACGAAGAGCGTCAGCAGAAGATGGTTTGCGTTGACCCTAACGACATTCCTTGCTGTGCTATCATCGACGCAGAACTCATGTACTCTCTCCCTAAGCTCACTACTGCTGCTACAGGTATGGATGCTCTCACACACGCTATTGAAGGCTATATCACAAAGGCAGCTTGGGAACTCTCTGACATGTTTGAGATTGAGGCTATCCGCATGATCAACAAGTATCTGCGTACAGCAGTCAACGAACCTAAGAATCCAGAAGGACGCAACGGTATGGCTGTAGCTCAGTACGTTGCAGGTATGGCATTCTCTAATGTAGGTCTCGGCGTTGTTCACGGTATGGCTCACCCGATGGGTTCTCTCTTCGACATTCCTCACGGAGTAGCAAATGCTCTTCTCCTCCCAACTATCATGGAGTTCAATGCACCTGCTTGTCTTCCAAAGTACCGCAACATCGCAGAAGCTATGGGTGTTGATACTAAGGGCATGAGTGACGAAGAGGCTGCTGCAGCTGCATGCAAGGCTGTTCGCGATCTCTCTATAGAGGTTGGCATCCCACAGACACTCACAGAAATCGGTATCAAGGAAGAAGACATCGAGGCTCTCTCACAGCAGGCTATCACAGATGTTTGTACTCCGGGCAACCCACGCGAGGTTACTATTGATGACATTCGTGCTCTTTACAAGAAGGTTCTGTAAATAGAATTTAGACAAAAAAATACGCTGCAACTTTTTCAAGATGCAGCGTATTTCTTTTTTATTGCTTTATGCTCTTTTTATAGAGCTTATTGTAGCTTATGTGGGTTAGTCTGCTACGAGAGAGAAACGCTTGAAGTCAACAACTGTGAGCTCCTTGTCAGCAGCCTTGAGGTACTCAGCAACAGTCATGGAACCGTCCATGCAGTACTCCTGGTTGAGGAGACAAGAATCCTTGTAGAACTTCTTCATACGACCCTGAGCGATGTTTGTTACCATCTGCTCGTTGATCTTAGCGTTAGCAGCAACCTCTTCCTTAGTCTTGCGAACGAGAGCAGCCTCTTCCTCAGTGATCATCTTCTTAGCAACAGCCTCGTTGATGTGCTCCTCGTTAGAAGCGTAGTAGTTGTCCTTACCGAGTGAAAGACCGAGCTTGTTGAGAGCGCCGTTAACCTGACGGTCAATCTGCTCGAGCTTAGTCTTCTCAATAGCAATCTTGAGTTCCTCGTCCTTTACAGACTGTGGTACAGAAGCCTCATCGAGAGCAACTGGCTTCATTGAAGCTACCTGGAGAGCGATAGCGTGAGCCTGCTCAGCAGCTGGCTTGTTTGTCTGAACCATTGTGCAGAGAGTGTTCTTGTTCATGTGGTTGTAAACCTCCACGTTCTCACCTTCGATGAACATGTAGCCGTCGAGCTCCATCTTCTCACCAGTGATACCTGAACGAGCTACAACAGCGTCCTGAACAGTACCCTCGCCGAGTGGAAGAGCCTTAACCTCGTCAAGAGTCTTGCACTTGTTTGCAACAGCAACAGCGATGATGTCCTTAGCGAGAGCTACGAAGTCAGCACCGTTAGCTACGAAGTCAGTCTCGCACTTGAGAGCGATGATAGCAGAGAAACCGTTCTCTGACTTAACCTGTACACAACCATTAGCAGTCTCACGGTCTGAACGCTTTGCAGCGATAGCCTGACCCTTCTGACGGATGATTTCCTGAGCCTTCTCGAAGTCGCCATCAGCTTCTGTGAGAGCCTTCTTAACATCAGCAAGACCAGCGCCTGTCATTGCGCGGAGCTTCTTGATGTCTTCCATTGTAATTGCCATATTGAGACCCCCTCCGACTCCCCCACAAGGGGAGGGAACGACCTGCGGGGGTAGCAGGGTATTTCTTGTTAATAATGAATAAGTCCGAGACTTTCGATATTCGAGAGCCTCGAACTTATCGAGATTTTTTATTCTTGTGAGGAAAAGCCTTTAGTTTATAGCTTTTAGCCTTTAGCCTCGCGCTAGCGAATTATTCAGCTGCAGGAGCTTCTTCATCCTTCTTCTCCTTGCGAGCGCGGCGCTTTGGAGCTGCGTCCTTGATAGCGTCAGCTTCTGCCTGCTCCTTTGCTGCCTTCTCGTCAGCCTTCTCTACCTTGCGCTCCTCAAGACCTTCTGCGATAGCTGCGCAGCAAGCACCGAGGATAACCTCTACTGAATCCTTAGCATCGTCGTTTGCTGGGATTACGAAGTCAGCGTCGTTAGGGTTAGAGTTAGTGTCAACGATAGCAAATACAGGAATACCGAGACGGTGAGCTTCCTTAACAGCGATGTGCTCCTTCATTACGTCAACGATGAAGATTGCTGAAGGGAGACGGCTGAGGTCTGCGATAGAACCGAGGTTCTTCTCGAGCTTAGCACGCTGACGAGAAATCTGGAGGATCTCACGCTTTGAGAGGTTTGAGTATGTACCGTCGTTCATCAACTTATCGATGTTAGCCATCTTCTTGATAGCCTTGCGGATAGTTGGGAAGTTAGTGAGCATACCACCTGGCCAACGCTCAATAACGTATGGCATATTAACTGAAGCTGCCTTCTCTGCGATGATGTCCTTAGTCTGCTTCTTAGTACCTACGAAGAGGATCTTCTTGCCAGACTTAGCGATCTGCTTGAGAGCGTTTGCTGCATCTTCAATCTTTGCTACTGTCTTGTTGAGGTCGATGATGTGGATACCGTTACGCTCCATGAAGATGTAAGGAGCCATCTGTGGATTCCACTTGCGCTTGAGGTGACCGAAGTGGCAACCAGCCTCAAGGAGTTGTTCGAAATTTGTTCTTGCCATTTTGATAAATGTGTTTACTTTCTTTTTGGATTATTTTGTTTTATCCAACCGCAGGGTAAGGCAGAAGCCGTCTCTGCGGTTTAGATGCTAAACAGTTGTCATTCGATGATTGGATGATTTGTTGATTTTCTGATTTATAATCGTCAAATCGCCAAATCAAGAAATCGTAAAATGTATTAACGCTTAGAGAACTGGAAGCGACGGCGTGCCTTTGGCTGACCTGGCTTCTTACGTTCAACCTCACGAGCATCACGAGTAAGGAAGCCCTTAGTCTTGAGTGCCTTCTTGTCTTCAGCGTTGATGATAACGAGTGCACGAGCGATAGCCATGCGGAGAGCCTGGCTCTGACCTGTGAAACCGCCACCGTCGAGGTTTACCTTAATGTCATACTTCTCTTCAGCACCGAGAGCGAGCAATGGCTGCTTTACAACATAGCGGAGAATTGCTGATGGGAAATAAGTTTCAATATCTTTCTTGTTGATGGTGATCTTACCGCTACCTTCTGTTACATATACGCGAGCAACAGCACTCTTGCGGCGACCTATAGCGTTGATAGTTTCCATACTTCTTTCCTATTATTTTAATGTGTTAATATCAAGTGCCTTTGGCTGCTGAGCTGCATGTGGGTGCTCAGTTCCTTCGTAAACATAGAGGTTGTCGAGAACAGCACGACCGAGACGACCCTTTGGAAGCATACCCTTTACTGCGTGGCGAACGATCTTGTCGATACCGTTCTTGCGAGTGCGAAGGTCTGCAGGAGTGTTGAAGCGCTGACCGCCTGGATAACCTGTGTAACGAGTGTAAACCTTGTCAGTTTCCTTCTTACCAGTGAAGACAACCTTTGAGGCATTGATGATGATTACGTTGTCACCGCAATCTACATGAGGAGTGAAGCTTGGCTTGTACTTACCGCGAAGAATCTTAGCCACCTTAGAGCAGAGACGACCTACAACCTGATCAGTAGCGTCGATAACCACCCATTCCTTCTGTGCAGTTTCCTTGTTTACAGAAACTGTCTTGTAACTTAAAGTGTTCATCTTTTAGTTAAAAAATTAAAAATTATTACTACTTTCGTGCTCGGCGTATTGCGCACCTTTGCACTTATTGAACAACTTTAAACTTTCAACATCCAACCTTCAACGCCCTTTAAACATTAAACGTTAAACATTAAACCTTTAAATATTGTCCATGAGAAGCGGCATTCTCGGCATCAATCACGACGCTTCAAAAGCGCACTTTCTCAGGAGGATTCTTCGGCAGAAACAACTTTCTGACGGGTGCTATCCCCGCAATAATCGCCGCAAAATTACTAACTTTCAACGGAATATCAATTATATCGCAAAGTATTTCTTACACGTTTTTGACTTATCTCACCCATTCTTTGCCGAAAATACCCGTGATTAGTGACAAAAACAAAACTTTTTCTGTTTTTATTTTGTAGTTTGCTCGCATAATTGTACCTTTGCGCTCATGAAAACCAACAATTCGTTCTGTTTACCAGACCTTGGCATAACGGCAGACATACGCAAATTCTCGCCAGAAGGCAAGATGTCGGAGATGCATGTCATCCTTCATGTTGACCCACGCGGAGAACAATTCCCAAAGCAACTTGAACGCATCTACGAGGGATTGGAAGTGCTGAAAACAAAGAGTGTAGCATGCGATATGAAGCCAGTCTTCATGCGTTATTTCCTTACTGATGCCACAAATCAAGCTGAATATATCCGCAAGGAAGATTGCTGCGCCGTGTCCATCATCCAGCAACCACCACTCGACGGCAGCAAGGTAGCACTTTGGATCTATCTTGTTGACAGTGCCCATATATATAATGATGTAAGCACTTCTGAAGACTACGCCAACATCATCGGTAGCACTACCGTTGTGGAGTACGGCGGCTACAAGCATTTGTGGAACATGGGAATGTGCGTCCCAGAGGGTGATTCCGCCTACCAGACAGAGAAGCTCCTTCTTGCTTACGAGGAAAACCTTGCCCACTATGGTGCGAACCTTGCTGACGACTGTCAGCGCACTTGGTTCTTTGTTCGTGATGTTGACACCAACTACGCAGGTCTTGTCAAGGCACGCCGCGAGAATTTCATCGAGCAAGGTCTCACTTCCGACACCCATTACATAGCGAGTACGGGCATCGGAGGCTCGCCTGCTGACACTAAAGCACTCGTGCAGATGGGATGCTATGCTGTTGTTGGTCTTGAGAAGGAACGAATAAAGTACCTCTATGCACCAACGCATCTCAACCCGACCTACGAATACGGCGTGACTTTTGAACGCGGCACACGCATTGACCTTGATGACCGCTCTCATGTCTATATCAGCGGAACTGCCAGCATCAACAACAAGGGACAGGTGGTTCATGTAGGCGACATCGAGAAGCAGGCAGAGCGTATGTGCGAGAATGTCATGACATTGCTGGCGGAAGCTGAAGTTGAGGAAAGCGATGTTATGCAGGTTATTGTCTATTTGCGTGACATTGCCGACTATGATGTGGCTCGCAAGGTCGTTGGCAAGCGTTATCCAGACACTCCTATTGTTTATACCCTTGCTCCTGTTTGCCGTCCACAATGGCTCATAGAGATGGAGTGTATTGCGGTAAAAGCCAGATAAATGAAACCCAACGAAGGAATAGCGTCTTGGCTGGTGCTGTTGCTTGCTGTAATGGCAGGCGTATCGGTGGCAAACTTGTATTATTGCCAACCGCTGCTCAACTTGATACGTGAGGATATGCGATTGACTGAGTTCGAGGTCAATCTCATGCCTGTATGCACACAAGTAGGCTATGCCCTTGGATTGCTGCTTATCATACCGATGGGCGACTTGTACAATAGGCGCACCACAATCACGACTTGTTTTGTTTGTCTGATAGTCTCGTTGCTTTGCATCGGACTGACACATAGCGTGGCGGTGCTGTTGGCGGCATCGCTGTTTACCGGGGTCTGCTCTGTGGCTCCACAGGTGTTCATTCCTTTCGTTACGCTTTATTCAAAGCCGGAGGAGAAAGCCAAGAAAGCGGGTTTTATCCTCTCCGGATTGCTCTGCGGCATATTGGGTTCAAGAGTGATAAGCGGCTATGTGGGCAACGCTTTCGGTTGGCGCACAATATACTTCGCTGCGGCTGTTGGAATCTTCATCTCTGCCATCGTGATACTAAAGGTATTCCCGAATGTAGAGCCAACATTCAAGGGAAAGTTCCGCACTCTGATGGCATCCATCCTAACACTTGGGAGAGAGCATCCGCGAGCGTTGGTTTATTCCGTGAGATCGGCACTGGTTTTCGGTTCTGTCCTTGGTTTATGGGCATGCCTTGCTTTCAGGATGAGCGAAGCGCCGTTCTATGATGGTAGCGACACCGTCGGAATGCTCGGACTATGTGGCGTTGCAGGTGCGCTGACGGCGTCAAATGTAGGGCAGTTCATTCCGCGTCATGGTGTCGAGCGGATAAATATTCTTGGAATGGTCTTGGTGTTGCTTTCATGGGTTATCATGGGCTTTCTACACAACACCTACCTGGGAATAATAGCAGGCGTTATAATAATAGATATTGGTATGCAATGCGTACAGCTATCCAACCAAACCGCCAACATGCAACTTTGTCCGGAAGCATCCAGCAGAATGAACACCATCTACATGACGACATACTTCATAGGCGGTTCGCTGGGCACATTCCTTGCAGGAACACTGTGGAGTCAGTTCGGTTGGATGGGAACCGTTGGCGCAGGTGCAGGCATGGTAATACT
>JAKSLI010000095.1 GCA_024401305.1 Bacteroidaceae bacterium
GTCATTAGTCATTAGTCATTAGTCATTAGTCATTACTCATTACTCATTACTCATTACTCATTACTCATTACTCATTACTCAACAGCAACTTGAGCTTGCGAAAGTTGAATTAGTCACAAAAATGTTTTGCCATATAAAATAAAAAGCGTAATTTTGCCGCAGATATGGATATAATACAACTTCTTCCTGATACCGTTGCCAACCAGATAGCCGCTGGTGAGGTAATAGAGCGTCCTGCATCAGTCATCAAGGAACTGGTGGAGAACTCTATCGATGCCGGTGCGCAGCATATCAATGTGGTGGTGGTTGATGCCGGAAGAACGCTTATACGAGTCATCGACGATGGCAAGGGCATGTCGCCTACCGACGCCAGACTCGCTTTTGAACATCACGCAACATCAAAGATACGCAAGGCAGACGACCTTTTCGCACTTCATACAATGGGCTTCCGTGGCGAAGCTCTCGCAACGATAGCCGCCGTGGCACAGGTGGAACTGCGCACCCGACAGGCAGATGATGAGATAGGCACGCTCATAAACATCGCTGGCAGCAAGGTTGAGAACCAGGAGGCTGTGAGTTGTCCTGTGGGCAGCAGTTTTTCGGTGAAGAACATCTTCTTCAACATCCCTGCACGCCGAAAGTTCCTCAAGAGCGATGCCGCCGAACTCAACAATATACTCACCATCTTCGAACGCATAGCATTGGTCTATCCCGACATATCGTTCACATTCCATGTTGGTGAGGTGGAGAAATATAACCTCCGTGCCGGTCAGCAGCTCCAGCGCATAGTGGACATCTTTGGTGCAAAGATGCATCAGGACCTTGTGCCTGTGAATGTGGAGACAACCATCTGCAAGCTCTCTGGCTTCGTCGGTAAACCGGAATCGTCAAAGAAGAAAGGTGCCAAGCAGTTCTTCTTCGTCAATGGTCGCTATATGCGTCATCCTTATTTCCATAAGGCTGTCACTCAGGCTGTTGAACGAATGATACCTTCAGGCGAACAGGTGCCTTATTTCCTTTATCTCGATGTGAAGCCGGAGGATATTGATGTCAATGTGAGTCCTACGAAGACGGAGATAAAGTTCGATAACGAGCAGACCATCTGGCAGATTATCAACGCAGCCATAAAGGACGCCATCGGACAGTTCTCTGAAATCCCTTCCATCGATTTCAATGCAGAGAACCGCCCAGAGATTCCCGTCTATGAAGATGCCAAAGGATCTCGCAGCAACTATGGCAGTGGTAGTCCTACGGTAAATGTAAACACAGGCTACAATCCGTTCAAACCGTCTGGCAGTAGCAGTCGTTCTGCAGCACCTGCCGATTGGGAGGTGTTCTACGAGGCTGCGAAAGATATTGAGACATTGCAGGAACAGCCACTTCAGGATGGTCTGTTTGATGAGCCAGGCAGTGGGGTAGGCGATATACAGGACTCAAAGTCGAACGCTTATCTTGAAGAGAAATCGTCGATACATTATCAGTATAAAGGTCAGTACATAATGACTGCCGTGAAGTCGGGACTGCTTGTTGTTGACCAGCATAGAGCGCATGTTCGCGTGCTTTACGAACGCTTCATGAAGCAGCTTGAGAAGCGCAATGCACCGTCGCAGAAAGTTCTTTTCCCGGAGATCATTGCTTTCTCTGCCGAAGAGGAGAACACGCTGCAAGAGATTAACGCAGACCTCATAGCCCTCGGTTTCGAGATTACATCTCTCGGTGGTGGCAGTTACGCCATCAATGGCACACCGGCAGGCATGGAAGGCATCAATATCGTGAAACTCCTTCAGGACATCATCTCTTCCGTTGGTGCCACTGCCAAGGAGGCTGTGAACTCCATCATCGCCGAACGCCTCGCCAACAATGCTGCCATCAGCTACGGCGAGATACTCGATGCGAAGGAAATGGAGCAACTCGTTGCCGACCTCTTCCTATGCAGCAACTTCAACTACACGCCTTCGGGCAAGAACATCATGACCATCATTGATGATATAGAGTTCAAGTTTCGATAGCGAAACTTGAGGCTAAAAGCTAAAGGCTAAAGGGTAAAGGCTCTCCCCCATCCACTCGTAGGGCGAAGTTTACTGAGCCGCTTCTAATCCGCAGGGTGCCTTTAGCTTTTAGCCTTTAGCCTTTACCCTCGCTCAAAGAGCGAACAAAAACACATTACCATGAGCAAGAAAACTAAGAAAGGTGGCGGAAAGGTTTCCATAGCCAAGGTTGCGGAGGCTTTGACCGCGTTGTTCAACAACAATCCAGAGAAGACATTCTCTTTCAAGCAGATTTTCAAGGCGTTGCACCTTGACAGTCATCCTAAGAAGATGCTTGCCATTCAGGTGCTTGAGGAGATGGAATGGGACGATTATCTCTCTCGAGTAGCCGACAACAGCTACAAACTCAATCAGAAGTCGCAAGTTCAGGTGGGCACTTTCATCCGCAAGGGCAACGGCAGAAACAGCTTCCAGCCTGAGGAGGGTGGCAGTCCAGTGCTCGTAACAGAGCGTAACTCCATGTTTGCCCTTAACGGCGACAAGGTGCGCGTGTCGTATCTTGCCCGCAAGCGAAACCATACAAAGGAGGCGATAGTAACGGAAATCATAGAGCGTGCTCGCGAGCAGTTTGTGGGCAAGCTTACCGTAGAGAAGGACTTTGCCTTCCTTACTCCAGACAACAACACCTTCGGTCGCGACATCTTCATTCCAAAGAACAAGGTGAAGAAAGGCAAGACTGGCGAGAAGGCTGTTGTGAAGATCATCGCATGGCCTGACGAACAGCACCAGACAATCCTTGGCGAGGTTATCGATATCCTCGGCGAGCAGGGCAACAACGATGCTGAGATGCACTCTATCCTTGCTCAGTACAATCTGCCTTACAAGTATCCGAAGGCTGTGGAAGATGCTGCAAACCAGATATCTGCAGATATTCCTGAAGAGGAAATCGCACGCCGCGAGGACTTCCGTGAGACTACAACCTTCACCATCGACCCTCATGACGCAAAGGACTTCGACGACGCTCTCTCTATAAAGAAGATAAAGGATAATCTGTGGGAAGTAGGCGTACATATCGCCGATGTGTCGCATTATGTGCCGGAAGGCAGCATCATCGACCGTGAGGCGCAGAAGCGTGCTACGAGTGTCTATCTCGTTGACCGCACCATCCCTATGCTTCCAGAGCGACTCTGCAACTTCATCTGCTCGCTCCGTCCTGACGAAGAGAAGCTCACTTATTCGGCTGTGTTCAACATGAACGATAAGGGCGAGGTGAAGAACTGGCGATTGGTTCATGCCGTAATACGCTCCGACCGCCGCTTTGCCTACGAGGAGGTGCAGAAGAAGATTGACGAATTCAAGATCAAGAACAAGGCAGAAAGCGACCAGTTTTATGCTTATCAAAAGATAATGGCTCAGAGTCTCAAGGGTAAGGAGAACGACTTCCTCAACGAATGTCTTACGCTCGACTTCCTTGCAAAGAAGCTTCGTGACAAGCGTTTCAAGAACGGTGCCGTGAAGTTCGACCGCGAAGAGCTTCGTTTCGACATTGATGAGAAGGGCAAGCCTACACGCTGCTACTTCAAGAAATCGCTCGATGCCAACCAACTCATAGAGGAGTTCATGCTCCTTGCCAACCGATATGTTGCGGAGATGATTGGAAAGACCGAAGGCAAGACAAAGCCAAAGACTCTCCCTTACCGTATCCACGACTCTCCAGACCCAGAGAAGCTTGAAACCCTCCGTTCGTTCGTCACTCGTTTCGGCTTGAAGATGAAGAGCGACGGCACCAAGGGACAGACTTCGCGCTCGCTCAACCAACTCATGGATGACATCAATGGCAAGCCTGAGCAGAAACTCATTGAGACCATTGCCCTTCGCGCCATGATGAAGGCTAAGTACAGCACTCATAACATCGGTCACTTCGGTCTTGCGTTCGACTATTACACTCACTTCACATCGCCTATCCGCCGTTATCCAGACACTATGGTTCATCGCCTTCTCACGCGTTATCAGGACGGTGGCCGTTCGGCAAGCGAAAGCAAGTACGAAGACCTTTGCGAGCACTCTTCTGACATGGAGCAGATTGCAGCACAGGCAGAACGCGAGAGCATCAAGTACAAGATGGTGGAATTCATGGGCGAATTCATCGGCGAGGAGTTCGATGCACACATCTCTGGCATCACATCCCACGGTATCTACTGTGAGATTGACGAGAACCACTGCGAAGGACTCATCCTCGTGCATGATCTTGACGACGACTACTATGAGTTTGACGAGAAGAACTACTGCATGATAGGTCGCCGCCGTCATCACCGCTACCAACTTGGCGATGCTATCCGCATTAAGGTGGCAAAGGCTAATGTGGAACGCCGCCAGCTTGATTTTGTGCTGGCTTGACCCTTGACCCCCTAACCCCCCAAGGGGAGGATAAGCCTCTCCCCCAACCCCTCCCCATAATGGGAGGGGAGTAAATGGACTCTTTAGTTGAATAATAATTGCCTAATTATTTGATGTTACAAATTGTAAAACATATAAAAAAATCCCCCTTAGGGGGTAAGGGGGTCTTGTTGGGGGGCCTGTTTTTGGTTGCAACAGCCGTTTATTATATGGTGAATCCCGAGGGCGTCTGGTGGTTTCCCAAGTGCGGACTCTACCAGCTTACGGGTCTTAAATGTCCTATCTGCGGATTGCAGCGTGCCTTCCATCAGTTTCTTCACGGCAATATTCTCGCTGCCATCCGCTACAACTATTTCATTCCTGTCACAGTCATCTATTGGGCAGTAGTGCTCATCATTACACGCAAGAACCTCACTCGCTATTTCTATTTCTACTGCCTCCTAGCCTTCATCTGGCTTATTGTCAGGAATATTGTTAGGTTGTAAAATTATTCAACTTTCACAAGCTCAAGTTGAGGCTACAGAGTACAGACTACAGAGTACAGGCTTTGGCTGCGCTCTGTTTTTGGGGGCAAGTTTACAATCCGCATGGTAGCTTGTAGTCTGTACTCTGTAGCTTGTAGCCTCAAGTTGAGTTAACTAAACTTGAACTACTTCAAACTTGGCATATCCTCGCGGTTGAGGATGTACTTGTTGCCCACAATCTGCTTCCAGTAGTTTGCTGTATTCTTTGGATAACCGCTGATGTCCACGCCCTTGTCGTTGGTTGTTGGCCACACCATGAACCATAGGTAGTTCGCATTGCCAGTGAACTGCGCCGTAGGGTCTGGCATGTTTCCGCACTCGCTCACCGTGGTAAGTTTCTTGCCACCTGTGATACTGTTCATGAAGTCGAACTGGCTCTTCCATGGAGTTGCGATGTTGTCAGTATAAACATCCACGCCAACGATATCCACATACTCATCTCCCGGATACCATTCCAATGCCTCGTGCTCATAACCTTCGGCAGCATCTATTGTCCATACCCAGATGATGTTGTTCAGATGGTAAGTGTCGGTAAAGGTCTTGTAGAGAAGTTGGTAGAGCTGCTTGCAGTAGGAAGCGCCGTAGCGTCCCCACCAGAACCACGCACCGCCATTCTTGTTGTACTTCGTGTAGTTGCCTGCTGCCTCGTGAAGAGGGCGGAACAGGATAGGAATATTGGCATCCTGAAGGAGTTTCAGTGTGATTGCCACCTCGTCGATGTCGCGCATGATGCAGCGGTTCTCCCATGTGCCTTCCTTGAGAGCCTCGCGAATGTCGAAGTTTGTCGTGCCACTGCTGTTTGCTCCAGGGCAGTAGAAGCCCATGTTGTCCGTAGCTCCATTCAGGCAATTGTTGAAGTCAGCCTCAGAGTTAGGCACGTTCCAGTGCCACATGTATGATACGATTCCGTTGTTTTCCCATTGCTCCTTGGCAGCCGAGATGTCGGTATAGTCCTGCACCCAGCTCCATCCGGCAGGAGTTGGCGAGAATGGAAGGTAGAGGAAGTCGAAGCCTGCGAGTGCCGGGTGCTTGCCAGTGCTTGCTGCAACGGCATTCACATAGTCCAATGTGTTCGACATAGAGCTCTGCACACCGCTGAGCATGTTCTTGCCGTAGTGGTCGCGTAGGAATTTATACACATTCTGTGCCTCCTTGGTAGCCTTCGGATTCGACAGTTTCTCGGCGATGTTTCCTTTTTGTGCGCCCTCCTTTGTCTTGAAATGAAGTGTCAAGGCAGGAGCCGATTGCTTGCTGTCGCTCATAGCCGTTATGGCACCTTCCGGAATGGTCAGCGTGTAGTCCTTGCCATTTTCCAAGCTGACAGGAATGCTGATGTTCTTTGTGGAAGAACCGCGTTCTGGAATAACACGCTCGCCATTGAGCTTTGTTTCCACAGCCTTGTTTATTGCCACTGGCACGCTGTAGGTTAACGAAATGCTTCTCAGTAAGGCAGCATCCACCTCAGCGCCTTCGGCAACGGAGCAATCCGTCATCTTTACGCTTTCTGTTGGCACTACATCCGGTTGCTCATCCTCGTCGCTGCCGCACGAGATCACTACTGGCGACAAGCACAATAATAGAATAGCCATCAACTGGCTAAAGGTCAATTTGTTCATGTTTTTTGTTGGTTAGTTATAGTTATCGACTGCAAAATTATTAAAGTTTTTGCAAATAACAAATTAAAATTTGCTTTTTCGCTCGCTTAATCGTAACTTTGAACTTCATTCTTAGGTCCTCACGCTCGGAAAAACTCAAATAAATTTGCTTTTTCGCTCGCTTAATCGTACCTTTGAACTTCGTTCTTAGGTACTCACGCTCGGAAAAACTCAAATAAATTTGCTTTTTCGCTCGCTTAATCGTACCT
>JAKSLI010000096.1 GCA_024401305.1 Bacteroidaceae bacterium
AGAATTTCCCTGTCCGTAGCATCAAGGAACTTGTCTATTCGCTTAGCCCAATCCTCCATCGTCATAGGGATGTGGCGTTCAGCCATATCCTTGGCAATATCGAGATAAGCATTGACAAGACGTCCGAGAGCTTGCAGTTCGTTCTCTTTCAGATAGTTTTTGGCTACAGAGACATCCGATCTGAGAATCTTCCCTTCTGGCGCCTTTGCCCAAGTGGTAAGTCCCATGTGCTCCCTCTCGGCATCAGCACGCTCCACTATCAGCTCTGCAGCTGTATGTCCATGCACGGCATAGTGCATCTTATTCTGCACCTTCTTGAAGAACTCACGGGTGGTGGGAGCATCACGGTTATAATCAATGGAGGTGGCATAGATGTCGGTCAGTTTCTGGTAAAAGTTGCGTTCGGAGAGACGAATCTCGCGTATCTCCTCCAACAGCCTCTCGAAGTAGTCTTCACCGATGAACGAACCGTTCTCCATACGCTTCTTGTCGATGACGTAGCCACGAATGGCAAACTGGCGAAGGACGTAGGTTGCCCACTGACGGAATTGTGTGGCACGAACGGAATTTGCCCTATACCCTACGCTGATAATAGCATCGAGGTTATAGAACTGAGTATTGTAATCTTTGCCATCGGACGCAGTTCGTCGGAATTTCCGACATACTGAATCCTTCTGCAATTCTCCTTCGTTGAATATGTTAGAAAGGTGCTCCGCTATGGTGCTTCTGCCTTTATCGAATAATGCGGCAATGGCATCTTGCGTACACCATATTGTCTCGTCGGCATACATCACCTCTACACCATCTGCCTTATCTTGCATCTGGAATATCAGGAACTCAGCCGTACTATTTCGTATTTCAAATTTCTTTGCCATTTTTCTATTGTGGCAGTTCTTGCTCTGTCATGATTGTTTGATGTAAGTTTTATGAATTAACGGAACATGTCCCTGTGATTTCTTCTCTGAGCCCTAAACACTGTTGCATCTTAAGCATTACCATATTCATCCCTATCCTCTGCAACCATTATAGCCTCATCGTCTTCCGTTTCTACTATATAGTTATGCGTATCGCGCGGACGAGTCGGCATAATCTGCAAGCCTAGGCTTCTCTCTATCTTGGAGATGGTCTCTAAAGAAAGATTCTCTTGTCCCTTCAACACTTTGGAAACATACTGCTGGCTGCATCCCATGAGTTCAGACAATTTCTTCTGCGACATGTTCAGTTCCTCCATCCTGTCAAGCATCATCATGGCGATATGTTGAGAATAGCGAAGCCATGCCCTGTTCTTCGAACGCCATTCTGCATTCTCACGCCACTTTGAAGGCGTAGGCGATTGGTGCTCCTTCAGTTTTGAGATTATTTCTTCTGATGTTTTCATTGTTGATTCCTTTCGTTGTTAGAGTTCCTTCATATAGTCGTCAAAAGAATCCTTGTCAATAATGTTATTGTCAAGCATATAGCTACGAACTTTCTCCATTCTTGCCAACTCCGCAAGTGTATGCTCACGTTCCTGCATCGTGCGAGTCAGCTTTATCGCTCCACCTGTTACCACATATATTCCTGGCTCAAGTTTTATGGCATAGATGCGCAACCAAGATGCATGTCTTGGAGTATTGTGCAGACGAGCTTTTTCCTTACCTAATAGAATCTCTGACGTACGACTATTTTCCAGAGGACGGAATATTTCATCAAGATTGGCATCTGGTGCAATGTCCATGATAAGACATTGCAACTGCTCACTATCTTCAATGGTATCATAGATGGCTTGGTTCACATCCGTAATCTTGAAGTATGAAGTTAAGTCTTCAAAATTTGTCTTGAAGAAATCACGAAGCCAAGCAACATCATTCCACTGATCGAGGATGGTATCCAGCACATTATCCAGACAGCCATCGTATCTTACCGCCCAGAGCTTATCGTTTTCTGTTATTTGTTCAAATGTCATTTGCTAAATATTTGCTGCAAAGGTAGTCAAAAAACGCCAATCCTACAACTTATAGGTTTACTGTATGCATTTCTATTGACCTATTTAAACAATACACCAAGGGCTGCAACGGCACATTCACCGTTGCAGCCCTTGATAGTTATTTCTTTCGCAGCAAACTTGAATAAATTAAGTCTTTCTTAACATTACCATTTCAAGAATATCGTTCCCATGTCACTCCCTATTCTACTCACGAAAGACTCTATTCCTCCTCATAATAATATGAATAATCAATTCCTTTCATGAACATCTCGCGGTCATCAATCTTGTCGGTGAGAGCACCGAGAAGCAATTGTTTGATGCGAGTGGAATCGGCAACACTCATTGTCATGGCTTCAAGGTAGTCGTTCTTGTTTATTTGGCTCCAATCTATGCAACGGGCGAATCTTGACTTCAGGATCATATCCAACCATATACGAGTGCTCCTGCCATTGCCTTCCATAAATGGGTGGGCTACATTCATCTCCACATATTTGTCGAAGACAGCATCTATACTCGTTTCATCCATGCGCTCAATGATTTGCAACTGCTGTGGCAAATACTGTGCAAGACAGAAAGTGAAACCACCCTTTGAGATTGTTTTCTGTCGTACCTGCCCCGCAAACTCATAAAGACCGCCGAAGATATAGGCGTGAATCTGCTGAAGCCCCTTTATTGTTCCCACTTCAATGGTGTCGAGCATTCCGCTTTCCCAAAGTTCGTATGCTTTCTGTCTGCTCTTTCCGTCAAGGGTGTTTTCGCTATACGTAAGCCAATCGAGGAACTCCATTGCCTTGGCATTATGGATATTCTTCGCCAATTCCTCTATACCTTTAACATCAAGGGTATCAGTAAGGTATTTCTTCCCATCTGCAGCACGAAGTTTCAGTTGGTTAGTGGCACTAACCAACTCATTTCCTTCCTTCTTCAGTTTGTTTTTCAGATACTTCCAATAGTTGCGTGTCTTGGCATAGTCATCCTGTTCGTTGATGGCACCTATGACATCAAGCACAGAAAAGTACCACTGCTGGACATCATCATTCCAGACAGCACGCACTTCATGATCCTTATAGAAACGAAAAGACAGTTTAGGCATTCGCGGTTAGTGTTTTTATTTTGCTGCAAAGGTAATGTTATTTATTCAATTCTGCAAGTATGTTGAATAAAAAGTGGATAGTTGGGACGGTTCCCTGCTAATGTATTGCTTAATACCCCCAGTTTTGTCTTTTTTGCAATTCCTCAAGAGCTTCTTCATCATCCTCCATAACAATTTTCAAAGGTTTATCAAGGTCTTCTTCCTTGATGGTGATTGTTAGGTCTTTGTAGACGCCGTCAACATGACTGATGATGAGTGTAACTTCTTTCACTTTATTTATGTAATAAAGGTCGAATTCGCCATCTACATTAGTCACCCCAACACATTTTCCTTTCTTATCTGCAAGGGTTGCTCCAATCACGGGGTCATTGTCCTTATCCACAACCTGACCTTTTATGTTGCAAATGGTGTAACCTTTCCTCTTGTACTTCTTTACTTCCTTGCTCGTCAGGAATCTTGCGACTACCTCTGCACGCTTGATATCGCGGCTTCCAAGTATGACATGCTGAGTGAGCGTTGGGTCTTTTTCAAGCGTGACTGTCAGGATCTTGTCGTAATCATCCTTTTTAATGTTTATTTCTTGTGGTATTAGACCTGCGGCATCACCTGTGGCATCCTCAACGGTCAAAGTTACCTCTTCCTTATCTGTACAAAACTCAAAGGAGCCATCAAAATCAGAAAAGGAACTTGTCTTTGCCTGGTAGTCGCTTATTGTCGCCCATATTACGGGTTCGTTGTCGAAAATGACCTTGCCTTTTATTTTGTATTTGCCATTTACGATGTTATTGTTGGAATCGTGAGTCTGTACGATATAAGTGGTGGCAGCTTGCTGAACCTGTGGGGTGGAGTCGTTCACTTGTGGCAACACTTGCTCGTTAACCATTGGCGTTGCGCTTACACAGAGCGACAATCCGAATGAAACAACAACGACAGCAACTGCCTTAGCAAGCATTTCGCGCTGCTTGCAAATCTCTTTCAAGATGCGAGATGTGTTCTTTCCTTTTGCCATAAACAGAAAGTTTTGATGGTTAATCAATAGTGTTTCTTGTGCTTATTGCACCTTTTGATGCGACAAAATTAATATATATTGTACAGAAAAAAGAATAAATTTCCGTTTTTTCGCGCACAACTCTCCACCTCTCCGCAACTCTCCGCAGTCATTTTCGAGCCGTAATCCATGGAGATGTAACCAATAATCTGCTGAGTTACGCATAAAAAAGCATAGAAAAACGCCTCAAAAAATGCATTTTCCGAGGCGTTTTACTATGAGTTTTCTTGTTCCAAGTTATTCTTCCCATCCGATGACATTCTTCATCGTGATGTCCTTCACGTCTTTCTTTGTGAGTTGCTTAGCCCAAGGGGCGCGGCCTTCCTTTGCAGCGCCTGCACCACGGTTGTTGTATTCCATGTAGCGGGCAGTCTGTTCATTGTTCTTGTTGCCCCAGTTATGCCATCCTTGAGGACGGATGTGCTCGCCAAGGTCGCAGTTCATGAAGAGTGTGTAAGCGTAAGGACGCCATGGTCTGCCGAGGTAGCACTTCGTAGCGTTAGGCTTTGGAGCTCCGAGAGCATCGCCTACGAGAGGAGCATCTGGCGACATGGCACGAAGCGTACAATTGTTGAACACATATCCGTACTTCACATCCTCTGGTGTGCTTGCCGCAGTTACATAGGAGTCGTTCTTGTTCTCTATCAGACAACCCTCGAACCACGCTGTAGAAGGACCGAAGATAAAGTCCGTAGTACCGCAGATGTAGCAGTTCTTGAAGAGCAGATGGGTGTTGGCAACACCAGTGAAGAGCGTATCCTGATGACCGAGCAGACGGCAACCGAGCACATGGATGCGGTCGCCAGTGGTGTGGAGCGATACAGCCTGTCCCTTACGCGCTGAATTGTTCTCGATGGAGAGGTTCTTGAGAGTGATGTCCGAACCTTCAACCTTCAGCGTCCATGTGCGGAAAGTTCCCATAGGAGACTGAGTGCCAGCGATAGGCACATTGGCATGATCGTCCCAAGTGATGATGGTCTTCTCGGCATCTTCGCCACAGAGTTCGATGTTCGTAAGCCAGTGGTGCACAGTGACTTTCTCCTTGTAGATGCCATTCTTGATGAAGATAACCTTATGGTAAGTCATGTAGGCACGACAAACCTCAATGGCATCCTGCACATTGCGGAATTCACACGAACCGTCGCGAGCCACGAAGAGCGTGTCAGGATTGTCGTACTTGTTTGCTGCACTAACAGTCAGTGAGCAAAGCGTCAGAAGTAAAAGAAGGAATTTTTTCATTATTTCGTTTTTTAGGGTTACCAATCTTAACTTTAACCTGAGAATCCAATCCCTCCCCTTGGGGGAGGTTAGATGGGGTCTTCTCCATCATCACCAGGCGGTCGGCAATGTCGAGTGCTATCTCAAGGTCGTGAGTGGAGAGGAGTATTGTCTTGTTGTAGTCATGGGCAAGCTTCTTCAGCATTTCCATCGTGCGCACCTTGCTCGGATAGTCAAGGAAAGCCGTCGACTCGTCGAGGAAGATGTATGGTGTCTGCTGTGCAAGGGCACGCGCTATCATGACCTTCTGTCGCTCGCCATCGCTGAGATTGCTGACCTTTCGGGAAGGTTCAACGCCCGTAATCTTCAGGCTATCCTCAACAATCGCCTTGTCAGCCTCCGAGAGTCTGCCAAAGAAACCCGTGTAAGGCATTCGTCCCATGGCAACAAGTTCATAGACCGTTGTGTTCAGGACATCGAGCTTGTCGGTCAGCACGACGGCAATCTTCTTGGCAAGTTCACGCTTCGGAATGTCCTGAAGTTGCACTCCATCGATGAGGAGTTCGCCCGAAATAGGTTTCTGAAAACCAGCCAATGTGCGCAGGAGAGTAGATTTTCCCACGCCATTCTCTCCAATAAGGCACAACAGTTTTCCTGCCTCAAGCTCCATATTGATGCCCGATGCCACAATTCGCGTTGCGTAACCGATGGAAAGATTGATTGTTTTCATTGCGGGGAGCAAAAGTACAAATAAAAGAGAAGATTACCAAGAAATAGTCGGATTTTATTATTTTCACACTATAACATTGCTTATTTTTGCAAATTCGCCCACAATTGCAACCGATTGCAAGCCGTATTTTATTCTTTTTTCCAATAACACATTATTATATAATAGTAAGTTATTAACTTTGCACCGCAATCTACTTAATAATTCTTAAAACTAACCAGAATGATAAGCAAACTTAAGTGTAGAGTTCCAAGCAGAACTCTCGCCCTCGTATGTGGGCTTCTCCTATCATTAGGCGCCTTTGCACAAAGCTTTGTGGCTAAGGGCGTGGTGAAGGATGCTGCCGGCGAGCCTGTCATTGGTGCAACTGTTCGCGTGCCTGGAGCACAAGGCGGTGCCATCACTGACTTCGACGGTAACTTCCAAATCAATTGTAACCAAGGCCAGGAGCTGGAAATCAGCTACATTGGCATGGCAACACAGAAGGCAACAGCTTCCGGCAACATGGTGGTAACACTCCAGGAAGATGCTGCAACTTCACTGAATGAGGTTGTCGTAATCGGTTACGGTGTAGCAAAGAAAGGCGACTTGACAGGTTCCGTAACTGCCATCAAGCCAGACGAGAAGAACCATGCTCTCGTTACTTCTGCTCAGGAAATGATGCAGGGTAAGATTG
>JAKSLI010000097.1 GCA_024401305.1 Bacteroidaceae bacterium
CTGCACTCTGGCATCTGTTCAAGTAGTGCGAAAACATCAGTCCCTTCTACTATCTCAAGGAAGTTGTCGTCCGCATTACCTTTCAACCGCCGCACTTTTCTTGCCGTATCAAACAATGCAATGCCTTTCTCCCTGCAGAACGCCACAATCTTCTCCATGTCAAACCGCTTCTCGACCTCAACCTCAAAGTAAGTCTTATCCCCAAAGTGTATCAATCCTTGGATTCTCCAGAAGTCATTTATCCAATTCGGGTAAAAGAATTCCATGCTCCATCTTGCTTTTGGTGGAGGAAAACTGCCCAGAAACAGCACACATGCGTTCGTAGGCAAAAACGGTTCCAGAGGGTGTTGCTCTATGGTCATAACTTTTTCGTCAATCTATTTCTTACTCTGTCGGTTTTTGTATTCTTACCTTTTCGGGTACAAAGTTACAAATAATTCCTCAGATTATGCAAGAAATAGAAGACTCGTTTACGGGTTTACACAAAAAGTTGACCTCTGCGTCATACCTCGCCAAACAGAAATTGACTCTTGTCAAAATCGTTTTTCAGGGTATTACGACATGTTTCACGGCTATTGGTGCTTATATACAATGGATTGCAAAGGGCGCGACTTTGTGTAACACTAAAAACACAAAAAAAACGGGCTAAAAAAAGTGGCAAAAAAGTTTGTGAAAAACGGAAAAATATCTAACTTTGCACACTGAAAAGTTAACACTTTTGGACAACTTTTGAAAGTCGTTTCAGAAAAAAGTTTTCCAAAAAGAAAATTTTCAAAATCCTAGCAAACAAGCTAAGTGTTTGAAAGACAGACATTAAACGTTATCCCCCAACATGGTTTTCGGAACACTTTTTCCTAAAAAGTTGTCCAAAAGTTATCTAAAAAGTTCACTATTACAAACTATACCTTATCCAAAACCGACCCTAACCAATATGGAACTCTCTACCTTCAGAATTACTAAACGCGACGGTAGTCAGGACAATTTCAGTCTTGACAAAATCATGAACGCCATAGCAAAGGCTTTCATCTCAGTAAACAAGCCTGTTGACCTTGAGACAATCTCAAAGATCCTCACTCACATGGACATCCGCAAGGACATCACTGTTGAGGACATTCAGAACCAGGTTGAGGTGGCTCTCATGAAAGAGCAGTACTTTGATGTGGCAAAGAGCTTCATGCTCTATCGTCAGCGTCACACAGAAACACGTGAGACTCTGGAGAAGTTGCAGTTCCTTACAGACTACTGTGCAGCATCAAACGCAGCTACAGGCTCAAAGTACGATGCAAACGCGAATGTAGAGAAGAAGAACATCGCTACACTCATCGGCGAACTTCCAAAGGCAGGTTTCATCAAGCTCAATCGTCGTATGCTCACTGACCGTATCAAGGAAATGTACGGAAAGGACCTCGCCGACAAGTATATGGACCTCCTCCAACACCATTTTATATATAAGAATGACGAAACATCGCTCGCCAACTACTGTGCATCCATCACAATGTACCCTTGGCTCCTGAGTGGAACAGGCGGCATCGGCGGCAACTCAACAGCGCCAACCAACCTGAAGTCATTCTGCGGCGGTTTCATCAACATGGTGTTCATCGTGTCAAGTATGCTCTCTGGTGCATGCGCTACACCTGAGTTCCTCATGTACTTGAACTACTTCATCGGTCAGGAGTTTGGTTTGGACTATTGGAAGCACCCAGAATCACAGGCTGACAATTCAACTCGCCAGCGCACAATCGACAAGATCATCACAGACTGCTTCGAGCAAATCGTATATTCTCTCAACCAGCCTACAGGTGCACGCAACTTCCAGGCAGTGTTCTGGAACATAGCATACTACGACAAACCATATTTCGAGAGCCTCTTCGGCGAGTTCATGTTCCCAGACGGAAGCAAGCCAGATTGGGATGGTCTCTCTTGGCTCCAGAAGCGTTTCATGAAGTGGTTCAACAAGGAGCGCACAAAGACCATGCTCACATTCCCTGTTGAGACTATGGCTCTCCTCACAGACCCAGAGACAAACGATGTAATTGACAAGGAATGGGGCGACTTCACAGCAGAGATGTACGCAGAAGGCCACTCTTTCTTCACATACATGAGCGACAACGCCGACTCACTTTCTTCTTGCTGCCGTCTGCGCAACGAGATTACAGACAACGGCTTCTCATACACACTTGGTGCTGGTGGCGTTAGTACAGGTTCAAAGAGTGTGCTCACAGTAAATCTCAACCGCTGTGTTCAGTATGCAGTAAACAACAACCTCGACTACAAGGAATTCCTCAACGATGTGCTTGACCTCATGCACAAGGTTCAGACTGCCTACAACGAGAACCTCAAGAAACTTCAGCAGAACGGTATGCTCCCACTCTTCGATGCCGGTTTCATCAACATCAACCGCCAGTACCTCACAATCGGTATCAACGGTCTCGTAGAGGCAGCAGAGTTCATGGGCTTGAAGATAACAAACAATCCTGACTATCTCGCATTCGTTCAGGGCATCCTCGGTCTCATCGAGAAGAAGAACAAGGAATACCGCACTAAGGAACTCATGTTCAACTGCGAAATGATTCCTGCTGAGAATGTTGGTGTAAAGCACGCAAAGTGGGACCGCGAGGACGGTTACTTCGTACCACGCGACTGCTACAACTCTTACTTCTATGTAGTAGAGGACGAATCTCTCAACATCATCGACAAGTTCCAGCTCCACGGCCGTCCATACATTGAGCACCTCACTGGTGGTTCTGCTCTCCACATGAACCTCGACGAGCACCTTTCAAAGGAACAGTATCGTCAGCTTCTCCGCGTGGCAGCCAAGGAAGGATGCAACTATTTCACATTCAACATTCCTAACACAATCTGTAACGAGTGTGGTACAATCGACAAGCGTTACCTCAAGGAATGTCCACATTGTGGATCCAAGAATGTTGACTACATGACTCGTATCATCGGCTACCTCAAGCGAGTAAGCAACTTCTCTGCACCTCGTCAGGAAGAAGCAGCACGCCGCTACTACGCAGGCGCAGGACCTTTGAAGGACTTCTAACCTCAGAACAAGATAAAGCTCACACATGTAGGGCGAAGGTTTCTGAGCCAAGAACCTATTTCAAGCGGCTCGGAAATCCTCGCCCTATTATTGTCTATTAATATGAAATACGTAAACACAGGAATTGTCTTTCAGGAAATACCAGGTGAGGTTACCCTCTCCATAAACATCTCGGGCTGTCCTTGCCATTGCCCGGGATGCCACAGCCAATATCTGTGGGACGACATTGGAGTGGAACTGAACGAGGCAATGCTCGACGAACTCCTTGACCGCTATCTTCAGGACATCACCTGCGTAGCTTTCATGGGAGGAGATGCAGAACCGGAGGAGATAAATCGCCTTGCCGCTTATCTTCAGGACAAATACCCGCAGGTAAAAACAGCGTGGTACAGCGGACGACTAAGATTGCACAGGGCCGTTGAACTGAAAAACCTCAACTTTGTGAAGATAGGCCCCTACATTGCGCACCTCGGTCCACTCAACAAGGAGACCACAAACCAACGCCTTTATCGCGTTAGCAATGGCGAGGATTTGCAAGATATAACTTACAAGTTCTGGAAGAAAAGGTAACAAAAAACAATATTTTTCAAGAAAAAAACAAAAATACGCATCACTCATAGCGGGTAATGCGTATTTTTTATTACTTTTGCACTTGAAAGTTGCGCTGATATGTTCGGCGTCTCATCAAAATTATATGCACCCGAGTAAGCTTCGCTTGTCAATGGCGGGCCACAACATCTTATGATGTAGCTGTAATGCCGGTGGATTACAAAGGCGGCCAAAGCCCTCAACTATCTCGGAGATCGCATCACATCACTCAGTGCGACTTTCACTTCTTTCTAGAACTCTCACACATTATGTTTAGCGGAATAATTGAAGAATTTGCTACCGTAACAAAGATAGCCCACGATAAAGACAACATTGACTTCACTCTGACATGCTCATTCACAGAAGAATTGAAGATTGACCAGAGTGTAGCGCATAATGGTGTCTGCCTTACTGTTGTAAAGATTGAAGGCAAGGAATATGTCGTAACTGCAATGAAGGAAACCCTCGAGCGCTCAAATCTCGGACTCCTCAGCGTAGGCGACAAGGTAAATGTGGAGCGTTCAATGGTTATGAACGGACGTCTTGACGGTCATATCGTACAAGGTCATGTTGACATGACTGCAAAGTGCATAAAGAAGGAAGACGCCAACGGCAGCACATACTTCACTTTCCAATACAAATACGACAAGGAGATGGCTTCTCACGGCTACTTCTGCGTTGATAAGGGCAGCGTAACGATTAACGGCGTTTCGCTTACTGTCTGCAATCCAACGGAAGACACAGTGACAGTTGCCATCATTCCTTACACTCTCGAACACACTAACTTCTGCGATATCAACGAAGGTTCTGTCGTGAACCTTGAGTTTGACATTCTCGGAAAATACATAGCTAGACTAAATTCTCTCTCATGAACATCTTTCGCGGATTGGGCATCGCCCTTATAACCCCTTTCAAAGCAGACTTCTCTGTTGACTACGAAGCTCTCGGAAAGCTCGTTGACTACCAGCTTGCCAACGGAGCCGACTTCCTTTGCATTCTCGCTACTACAGGTGAAACTCCTTGTCTCACAGCAGACGAAAAGGCAAAGATAAAGAAACTTGTTATCGAACGCGTTAACGGTCGCATTCCTATCGTTGTAGGTTGCGGTGGTAACAACACGGCTGCAATCGTTGAAGAACTCAAGACTGCGGATTTCTCTGGTATAGACGGCATCCTTAGCGTTTGTCCTTATTACAACAAACCATCACAGGAAGGTCTCTATCAGCACTTCAAGGCTATTGCAGAAGCGTCTCCACTGCCTGTGATTCTCTACAATGTTCCTGGTCGTACAGGCGTTAACCTTCAGGCAGCAACAACTGTCCGCATCGCAAAGGACTGCAAGAATGTCGTTGCCATCAAGGAGGCAAGCGGAAACCTTGAGCAGATTGATGAGATCCTGAAGAACAAGCCAGAAGGTTTCGATGTAATCAGCGGCGACGACGGTCTCACTTACCCAATGATCGCTTGCGGCGCTGTTGGCGTTATCTCAGTTATTGGCAACGCACTTCCAAAGGAGTTCTCAAAGATGCTCCGTTATGAGATGAAGGGCGAGATGGCACCTGCACTACGCATCCACCATCAGTTCACAGAACTCTTCAAACTTCTCTTTGTTGACGGCAACCCTGCTGGTGTGAAGTGTATTCTCCACGAGATGGGAATGATTGAGAATGTTCTTCGTCTTCCACTCGTACCAACACGCGTCTCTACAGTGCAGAAGATTTCTGACTGCATGAAGGAACTCAAGCTTCTTTAATTAATGCGTAATGCGTAATTCATAATGCGTGATTAAGGCAAGAAATGCAGAATTACAACATCCGTTTCGGAACAAACATAAACCACCAATATAATTATGAGCAAGCAAAACGTTTGCTCATAACTTTTTTTGGGGCAGTAGAGTTCACACAAGCCATTTACTCACGCGACTACACTGCTGCCCCAGATGACACATCTGCAAGCACTTACCTAAACTTCTACGCACGCATCAGCTCCGCACTCCCCTACTCTCGCGTGAAATCCATGCTCAAGGAAGCAGAGCTAATGATGGGCAGAACGCCTGAACGAAAGGCGCAAGGCATCATAGATGCAGATTTTGATTTCGTATAGAGAGGTTATGAGGTTGTGTAACCTAACAACCTTGTCATTTATCTCTTACCAATGCAACTACAGTTGGTATTCCTAGGCTATTTTCCACGTTACCAGTAGCGTATTGTTTTCCGTCTTTTTCCCAAACGCTTTCGATGGTGATTGTCATGTCGTCGCCTGTGACGCTGAAGCCTTTGCCACTCCAATTACCATTAAGTTTAGAGTCCGGTTCCTGACTTTCATCTCTTTGTTCGCCAGAGTTAAGCACAAGTGCTCCGTACCATTTTACCACGACATCAACATCGCTCGCAGAACCTGACACAACAACATTGAGAATCTGCATCTTACCGCAGTTTTTCTCTTCTTTAGGGTCAGTATAGATAAGCGCCTTCCAACAGCCTTTCACCTTATCAAAATCGCTTACAGGAGTCACATCACCGTATGAAACGGATTTGTTAAGGCTCTCAGTAAACCAGTTGAAGTCGTCGTGCTTTGGGAGAATGATCTTTTCTTCGTCCTTTGCTGCTTCTTGGCTGTCATCGGCAACTACCTCAGCAGTCTTGTTGGCTGTAGAATCTTTATCTTTGTC
>JAKSLI010000098.1 GCA_024401305.1 Bacteroidaceae bacterium
TATTTCAATTATTTCAAAGAACAATTAGCGATTTTTAGTGGACAGTAGTGATTTTAATTAATGAATAATTTATTACTATGAATGGCATGTGTTCACATTTTTTGAGTGAATGAATGAACGAACGAAATTGAAAAACCGTAAGTTCGCCATTCCGCAAGATTTCAACGCAGAAAAGTTCCCGCAGAGAGACTATCGCCGCTCCTCTGCCTCTCATATCGCATATTTATAGCTCATTTCCAAAAATCCATAGGAACTCGATGCAAGTTACCGCGGGTTTCGGGTCGTAATCCATAGGAACATTACGCGTATAAGGCACGGAAATCGCGGCTTTTCGGGGTGTTTTCTGGCGTGGTTTGTTGCGCGGAAAAGTTATGTTACTGATTATCAAGAGGTTGCTATCTCTTCGTAACGGTCATCTTTTCCGCACAAATATCTTTTCGTGACTTTTGTTTCATTCTAGAGGACGAATCAAAATGCTAATTGTAAGCAGATTAGGGTGTTTTGCTTACGGATTGAAAGACTACTCGCAGAGGGTTGTTTTGACTCGCTGATGGCGCAGATGGCAAAAGTGCACAAAAAGGTCAGACCCCTTTGTGCAGATTTTGACTGTTTTTAGCCCTAAATCAGAAATCGTTTTTCCCGACTTTTGTCATTACAAGTATCTGGTTGTTAAAAATAAAGGCGGATTTCTTTCTTTTTCAGAAATTTATTCCTAATTTTGCAGCGAAAACAAAAACTCTCCCACCGCAAAACTAGCCCCGATAAATTGACCTAACTCTTTGTAATTATATGGCAAAGATTCTAGAAATACGAAATAGCACAGCAGAGTTCCTTACCTTCCTTGCTGAGAACAAGGAAGATGGGGTGCAGGTGGTGTATAAAGACGAAAATATTTGGGCAACTCAGGCTGCTATGGCAGAATTGTTTGGGGTGGAAGCTAAAACGATAGGTTTTCACCTACAGAACATCTTTCATGAGGGAGAATTGCAGCAGGATCGAACTACCCAGAAAATTGGGGTAGTTCAACTTGAGGGCACTCGCAAGGTGAGCCGTGAGCCCATGTTCTATAACCTTGATGCCATAATCAGCGTTGGTTATAGGGTTAGTTCCATACGTGCAACACAGTTCCGTCAATGGTGTACATACATTCTGCGCCAATATGCTATCCGTGGTTATGTGGTAGATAGGAAACGCATGGAGAATGGCTCGTTCTTGAACGAGGACTACTTTGAGCATCTGTTGGCTGAAATCAGGGAGATTCGCCTCTCTGAACGTCGTTTCTATCAGAAGCTTACAGACATTTATGCCACGGCCATCGACTATAACAAGGACGCTCCTACCACTCGCTTGTTCTTCAGGAAGGTGCAGAACAAGATGCACTTTGCAGTTCATGGACATACGGCAGCAGAACTCATCGTGGAACGAGCAGATGCAGAAAAGGAGCACATGGGATTGACTACCTGGGAGAATGCTCCTGATGGCAAGATTGTGAAGACGGATGTGTCCATCGCAAAGAATTACCTGAAGGAAAATGAACTGGAAAGCCTCGGTCAGTTGGTCAACGGTGTTTTGGAACTCGCGGAACGTATGGCAAAGCGTCACATCCCGATGACCATGGAGGATTGGGCAAAGCGCATCGACATCATCCTTGAAGCCAGTGGGGATGAGATACTGCATGACGCAGGTCGCATCACAGCTGAGTTTGCAAAGGAATATGCCGAGACGGAGTTTGAGAAATATCGCATAATTCAAGACCGTCTCTTCTCTTCGGATTTTGATAAGCTAAACGCTACTTTGCCCGAATTGCCTTTAGAGTAACAAGTAACTTATATTTTGTAATAACATTCAGAGCCAGAGAAACCCTCTGGCTCTTTTTTTTGCCTTCTCGTCTTTTTTTGACTATTATCAAAATCGCATTCCGACCTCTTTTTCCCTAACTTTTTGATATTCAAATCTTACTGCGTGAGCCTTGCACATATCCCCGAAAACGTGCATGAAAAAATTTTGCCAATTTGTTTTGTGGTACGGAAATTTGTTGTAACTTTGCCAACGAATAAAAAACTAACGAGGGAGTTATCCTGTATAACCTAACCTTACTTCCATCTTCAATAATCAACAATTAAAGCACATCCATTGATGACAACAACAGTTCCTGTTTCTTCCGGTTTTCTCGCCGTGGAAGAATCCCTTTGCCGCCTTGACGCTGAGATTGCGTCTATCATCCAGCAGCGTTTTGCTGTGTACGACGAAGCGATGCAGTATTCGTCGGAAGAGAGTTTTTCGTATCACATCAACGAGTTCCTTGCTTCATTCAACATGGCTGTGGACCAGTGTTGCTTCTCGCTGTCGTCCATAGGAAAGAGGATAAAGGCTCGGCTGAAGACTACGCTCCTGAATTTCTATGACTATATCGTGAGCGGCATGTGGCTGCTGCGTGAATCTCCGCGCTGCCAGGATCGCATTGAGGTGTGCTACTTCTTTCCTGACTCGTTCGATGTGGACAGTCTGAAGAGGCTTATTGCTGACATTTTCAAGAGTGACGGTTTTGATGCTGTACTCGGCGACTCGCAGCAGGTGGGTGTCGTGGAGAAGCTCAGACGCTCCCTGCACAGGTGTCTCACGAGGATCAAGGAGGTCATCGACGGTGACTTTGCTGCGAAGGCTTTCCTTGTGAGAGGCTGGGTGAAGTCGTTCGAGAATGACATCCTCCGCATCCGCGATGCTCGTCTTTGGGAATGGGAGAGGCGTCTGGAGTCTTCCGGTGCTGCTTCCGATGCGGAAATGCTCGACCAGATAAGGGAAAGCGTGATGTATGAGTTGTCGCAGTCAGACTTCTATATTAGGAACATCGGCGACAAGGCTGCTCTGGTGCGCCATATCCATAATCTTCAGGACTCTTGCTCGGGGGATGAGCTCGACAATTTCCTCTGCAACTACGCCCTCATGGAGTTTCTTGACGAGAAAGCTGAGGGGATGAGTGAGGAACAGGACATCCGTGATAGTGATGAACTGTCGGAACTTTTCACTCCGGAAGCCATGACACTGTGGCGGAAACTGCAAGATGCAGGGTATGTTGATTCCGACTACAAGCCTATCATTACACGAAGGAACAGCCATAACAAGTTTGCCATCATTGCTTCCATAATGGGCGGAATACTTGACATGGCTGTCCTTTGGAAACCTTTTGAGAAGCTGTGGGAAATAAAGAACCTCACAAACAAATACAGTCAGGCGCAGCTTTCTAGTTACTACAGTGATTTCAGCAAGGAAATAACCGCATTGCTTAGCTAATACTTTACCATAACCGCACCATAATGTAACCGTAATCCTCACCATAAGGGTTACGGTTTTTCTTTTTTCAACCCCCTAATTTTGCAGCGTCGAAGGACAGAACATCGGCGCTGTTGCTGAGTTCTTTTCCCCTTCGCGCTTCTATTCTATTATGAACACACAAGTTCAAGTTTTCAATCATGAGAAGTTCGGCTCTCTCCGAACAATGGAAATGCCTAACGGACAAATCGGATTCGTGGGCAAGGATGTGGCTTCGGCTCTGGGATACAGTAATGCTAGTAAAGCTGTAATGATTCATGTGGAAGATGAAGACAAGGTCAAAATTATGACAGAGGCACATTCCCAAAACGGGAATCTGTCTCAAACGAAGACAACCATCATCAACGAATCTGGCCTTTATGCTCTCATTCTCTCTTCCAAGCTCCCAAAGGCTCGTGAGTTCAAGCACTGGGTTACTTCCGAAGTCCTCCCACAGATCCGCAAGACTGGCGGCTACATCCCTGTCACAAAGGAGGATGACGAGAAGACCATCCTCTGCAAGGCGCTCGCCATCACGCAACGAACAATCAGCGAGCGTAACCTTGAGATTGAGCAGCAGGAGAAGTACATCCAATATCTTGAGCCGCTTGCGGAGTACACGCAGGATGTGCTGGAGTCGCCACGATGCTACACGATGACGGACATCGCCAAGTTCGAGGGCATGACGGTGCAGTCGCTGACTAGGATTCTCAAGGAGCGACACATCATCTGGCGCCGCTGCAAGCACGACCCCTTCAAGCTCTTCGCCGAGCATCATGACAAGGGCTACGAGGCTTATCGCACGAAGACCGGTAAGGACATCTTCGGAACGATGCTCTACACCAACACTTACCTCGTATGGACGGAACGAGGACGAAAGTTCATACATGACTATCTGAAATGCTCTTTCGTGAATGAGATAGCATAAGACGAAAACGAAGACGAAAACGAAATCACCACGGAATAAGTTTTTGTTTCGAACACGAATAGACCGAATAAATCGAATCTAGGTGTACACATAAAATTATTCGTGCAATTAGTGCAATTCGTGTTCAAAGAAAAAGATAATTCGCGTTCAAAAATTTTTAATCCCTGCAATCCTCTTTTCAGTGAAATGCGCATAAAGAGATCTCTGAAAACTGAGGAGGGTTGCCAAAATCAACAAAGATTATGGCAATCCAAAGCAAAATCAAGTTCACACAACAGAAGCCACTGACGATGGCACTGAAATTCATCACAGACAACCTTCACCTGAAAGGTCAGTATCTTGAGGCAGCGCACGGACTGAACCGCTGCACGCTCTGCAAGATCAGGAAGGGAGAAGAGATTCCCCGAGTTTACGACCACTACATGCGAGTGTTCATCGGCATCCTCAATGCTCATCGAATAGCGTGCCTTGAAGCATCGCAGGACACGGCAGCGCCGATGAGGGCGAAGAGATGCGAACTGACTGCAAACCGCATAACGATGCTGCTGCGAGACATGTTGCTCGTAGAGTATTTCTTCCCGACAGACAATGAAATAAAGCCGCAGAAAACCTTCTGTGTATAATAGAACGGCAGTTAGCATACATATTTTGACCACCTCAAAATTTACCCCTAATTTTGCAGTGTCAAAAGACAAAACGGAAAGTCGGGCTAACATCCCAGTCGGCCGCAAGGATGGCAGAACCCCTTTCTAGCAACCTTATTTACTAACCGTTTAAAAAAGAAAGGAAGAGAACAATGATTCGTTACAGAAAGTATCAGAACAAGTCTCAGATGGAGGGTGTTTCCGGCAAGTGGTTTCTCAAGGCTGTAACTCTCGAGTCTGTTGACCTCGCTGGTCTCGCCAAGCACATGGCTCTCCATAACTCTGGCTACTCAAAGGGTCAGATTCTGGGAATCCTCACCGACATGGTTGCCTGCATCAAGGAGCTTCTTCTTGATGGCTACTCTGTCAAGATTGATGACCTTGCCATCTTCAGCATCGGCATCAAGTGCAAGGGCGCTGACAAGTCTGAGAATGCTACTCCTGCCAACATCGTTGGTGTGACTCTCAATGCTCGCGGTACTGGTAACCTCTACGCTACTCAGCGAGAGCAGGAGGCTCACTTCAAGGAGATGGAAGAGTACAGCGTTTAGTTCGCAGCTTCGCTGCGAGGCTAAAGGCTAAAGGCTAAAAGCTAAAGGCTATGGAGGCGGCGAACAATAGTAACCGCCTCCACAATTAAAAAGAACAAAATCTAAAAATTCTCTATAATGAAACGCAAAATCTCAAAGTTCTTCAGAGCGTCCGAAACGCTCACTCCGTTGGAGCGTTTGGTGCTCCGTAAAATCAAGAGAAAGGAATTCGTTCTTTCGTGTGTAATCAACCTCTTGATTGCTTGCGAGGTTCTCGCAGTCTTGGCAATCTTCATTCTAAGATAGCAGCAGTCATGAGAAAGTCTAACCTAATTAAAAACAAATCCCCAACACTATGGCAAAGAATATTCAGTTTGACTGGACCAAGTTCCTCGTCGGACTCCTCTCCGCCCTCATGGGCGCACTTACGGCATCCGCTGCCGTGGTTGCTGCCCCTACTGTTATCGCACTCGCTGCATAGCCTCTAACGCGCAGCACAAAATCATAAATCATAAATCATTAAATCATTAATGTTACTATGTATGACATTCAGCTATCCCCACACTTCAAGTTGTCTGAATTTGTCCGCTCTGGTACGGCAACGGCGAAAGGCATTGACAATACGCCAACGCTGACGATCGTTTCCAACCTGCAATACCTCTGCCAAACCTGCCTTGAACCGTTGAGAGAGTTCGCAAAGCGACCTATCTTCATCAGCAGCGGTTTCCGTTGCCCAGCGTTGAACAAGGCGGTTGGCGGGGTGAGCAGCAGCAACCACCTCAGCGGCTACGCGGCAGACATCTATGTTCCAAGCAATGAAATCGGCGAACTTTGGTTCAACTGGATGAAGAAGAACCTGCCAGTCTTTGACGAACTCATCACGGA
>JAKSLI010000099.1 GCA_024401305.1 Bacteroidaceae bacterium
CAGACTTCCTCGGCAAGGAGGAAACCCTCAAGCGTCTCCGCAAGGCTATTGAGGTTTTGAAATAAGACCCCCTAGCCCCCCAAGGGGGAACTCTTAATAGTTACTATCGCCAAATTTGCACAAAGGAACCATCCCTTTGTGCAAAAAATCAACCAACAAAACATTTTAACATCTGCATTTTGAAACAAGTCAAAAGCCCCTTGGGGGAAGGCTTGGTTAGGTTTTATGTACTCTCTCCTTATATATTTATACCAGATAGGCGTGTTCATAGCCTCCTTCTTCAACGAAAAGGTGAAGAAGATGTGGCAAGGTGAGCAGGCGGCATTTGATGTGCTCAAAGAAAAGGCTGATAAAGGAGCTGAGTATCTTTGGTTTCATGCAGCTTCTCTCGGTGAGTTTGAACAGGCTCGACCTATAATAGAGCGCATCAAGGCAAGTTCACCGCAAGAGAAAATCCTGCTTACCTTCTTCTCGCCTTCAGGCTATGAAGTGCGCAAGAACTATGAGTTTGCCGACATTGTCTGCTATCTCCCACTCGACACTCCGACAAATGCGTCACGCTTCCTCAAGCTCATAAACATAAAGAAGGCTTACTTCATCAAGTATGAGTTTTGGTGGAACTATCTGCACCTTTTGCGCAAGAAGGGCATTCCGTCATATAGCGTAAGCAGCATTTTCCGCGAAGACCAAGTGTTCTTCAAATGGTACGGATATCAGTACAAGAGAGTTCTTCGCTGTTTCACACATTTCTTCGTGCAAAACGAAAAGAGCAAGCAACTCCTAGCACAGATTGGCATCACTGATGTCACAATCACTGGCGACACCCGCTTCGACCGTGTCAAGCAGATTCAGGAGCAAGCAAAGGTTCTGCCGGTCGTGGAGAAGTTCCTTAAGACCCCCTCTAACTCCCCGGTCTTCATTGCCGGCTCTTCATGGCAACCAGACGAGGACATCTTCTTCCGCTATTTCGCAGATCATCCGGAGTGGCAGCTCATCATCGCTCCGCATGTCATTGGCAACGACCATCTCAAGGAAATTGAAGGCAAGCTCGCGAAATACGGCATGAAGGCAGCGTATTATAAGGACTTAGAAGCTTCAGGAGTTTCAGAGACTTCAGAAGTTTCAGAGGTTTCAGAAGTTTCAAAGGTTTCAGAAGTTTCAAAGGTTTCAGAGCCTTTAGCCTTTAGCCTTCAGCCTTCAGCCTCGCAGCAACGCTGCGAACCTCGCTCCGTCCTCATCATCAACTGCTTCGGACTCCTCTCCAGCATCTATCGTTACAGCGACATCACTTATGTTGGCGGCGGTTTCGGCGTTGGAATCCATAATGTCCTTGAGGCTGCTGTTTGGGGCAAACCGGTATTCTTCGGTCCAAACAACGCACGTTTCCAGGAAGCACAAGACCTCAAGGCAAGTGGCGGTGGCATTGAAATAACTTCTTACGAGGACTTCGCAGCAAAGATGGACGCTCTCATCGCCTCTCCTGAGAAGATCAACACACTCGGAAAAGTTGCCGGCGACTATGTTTCAAGCCGCTGCGGAGCAACAGACAAAGTGCTTGCTGCAACATAAACCAAAAAACCTAAACCAAAAACCCTATAATTATGAAAACTAGAACTCTTAAAGTGGCTACTATCCTTCTTGCAGCCTCTCTCACAATGACATCTTGTATCGGTTCTTTCCAGCTCTTCAACGGTCTTGCTTCTTGGAACAAGGACGCTACTGGAAACAAGTTCCTCAATGAAATCATCTACATTGTCATCTCTCCTGCTTACGGTGTTTGTATGCTTGCAGATACTCTCGTGCTCAACACAATCGAGTTCTGGACAGGTTCTAACCCAATGGCAAGCAATGTTGGCAAGACTAAGATGGTAGAGGGTGAAGACGGTCTCATGTATGCCGTTAAGACTCTCAAGAACGGTTACGAGGTTACAACACCTAATGGTGATGTTGTTTACTTCAACTACGACAAGAAGACTAAGACTTGGTCACAGTCAGCAGAAGGCATCGACATCAAGCTCTTCAGCTTCAACGACAACGGCACAATCAAGGCTTATCTCCCTTCAGGTTCTTACGACCTCACTCTCGACGAGGCTGGCGTAATGAAGGCTCAGGAACTCGTTGGCATCAGCTATGCTATGAGATAATTCGTACTAAAAACCTACAAGCATAACAAAAGGTGGACACTCATTGTGAAGTGCCCACCTTTTTGTTTATTACTCATTCAACTTTCGCAAGTTTCTAACTTGCTCATGTTGAGGCTACAAACTACAGAGTACAAACTACAGGCTGCCATGCGGCTTGTAAATTTTGCACCAGAAAACAGTGCGCAGCCCAAAAGCCTGTACTCTGTAGCCTGTACTCTGTAGCCTCAAGTTGAGCTTGCGAAACTTGAATTACTCATTACTCAATAGTCATTACTCTATACTCTAGAACTTCACAGCACCAATCTTCTTTGCGTTAGCGCTTGAAGTGCCCACGAAAATCTCGTAAGCATTGCCAGGGATTACGCGCATTGTGTTGGTACCCTCATCCCAAAGAGCGAAGTCTTCGCGGCAGAGAGGAATTGTAACATTCTGCTGTTCACCAGCATTGAGTGTTACGCGCTTGAAGGCACGGAGAGTCTTGATAGGACCTTCCTTGTCCTTTGGATTCTTCACATAAACCTGAACAATTTCTGTTCCTTCACGCTTGCCAGTGTTCTTCACTGTGAGCTGTATGCCAGCAGCAGCCTTGTTGTACTTTGCCTTGCCAAGAGCGAAGGTTGTATATGAAAGTCCGTAGCCGAAAGGATAGAGCGGAGTGCCCTTGAAATAGCGGTAAGTGCGGTTCTTCATTGAATAGTTCTCAAAACCGTCGAAGCCAGCAGGAATCTGAGAGTCATCCTTGTAGAATGTTACAGGAAGCTTTCCAGAAGGGTTGTAGTCGCCAAAGAGCACATCAGCAATGGCGTTGCCACCTTCCTCACCAGCATACCAAGCCTGAACGATAGCGTCGCAAGATTCCGTTTCAGGAGTGAGAGCCACGGCAGAACCAGAGCAGTTTACGAGGATAACCTTCTTTCCAGCCTTGTGGAGAGCCTTGAGAATGTCGCGCTGCACCTGTGGAAATTCGATGCTTGTGCGGTCACCTTTGTCGAAGCCAACAGTCGTTACGCTTGTTTCCTCACGCTCGTAGAGAGGACTGATACCGCCAACATAGATTACTGTCTCGACATCCTTTGCAGCAGCCACGGCATCTTCCACGCTGACATTGTACTTCTCCTTTGGATCAAAGCCGAGAGCAGCCACCTGGGCAGCGTTCTTGTAGTCAAGCTGGATAACATATTCCTGTCCCTTCTTCATCTTAAGCGATCTTGAGCCATAGCTGTAACGGTCTTCGCGCCAACGGTTCATCAGAGTGTCGCCGTTCACGATGATGCGGAGAGAGTTTGTGTATTTGTAGTCAAGGAGAATCTCGGCATCCTTGTCGGCAGTGAGTTTTCCCTTGTATGTAGCAGAGAAGTTGAAGAGGTTCACGCCACCCTCGAAAGCAGTATCGCCACCGCCGTCGAAAGAAAGCGGATTCGTGTAAACCTTAGTCAACACTGGCTCACCAGACATCTCTTCGTTGTTCCAATACTTTGCCTCAATACCAGGACGGCCGTCCATGGTCTTGATGGCAGAGAAGCAAGAGCGATCGAGAGTCATCTCTGTGAGTTCGCTACCCTTGTAGAAAGGCACCTTGCCAATAGCGTTCTCAATACCTTCCTGAATAGTCACTGTATGAGGTGTCTGACCGTAGTAGATTCCCCAGAGCATCATTGAGTCAGCAGCGTTAGGACCCATGAGCATGATACCCTTGGCAGACTTCTTGAGAGGAAGGATGTTGTTCTTGTTCTGGAGGAGTACTGTCTGCTGGCGAGCAGCTTCGCGAGCGAGGTCACGGTGCTTCTTGCAGTTTACGACAGATTCCGAAATCTTTGTCCATTCAACGAGTTCATCATCATCAAACTCACCGAGACGGAAACGCAGCTCAAGAAGGCGAAGAACGCTCTCGTCTATCTTTGCCTCCGTGATAAGACCTTGCGCAACAGCCTTGTCGAGGTTCTTGTAGTCGCTACCACATTCCACATCAGTTCCGGCGATAACGCCCTTTGCTGATGATTCTGCGGAGTTCTTTACCACCTCGTGATGTCCCTTGCGCCAAAAGTCAGAGATGGCGCCACAGTCAGAAACCACCAAGCCCTTGAAGCCCCAATCGTTGCGGAGAATTTGCTGGAGAAGCTTCGTGCTACCACAGCAAGGCTCACCTTCGAAGCGCTGGTAAGCACACATCACCTCGGCAACACCTGCTTTCTGCACGAGATCCTGGAATGCAGGGAGATAAGTCTCGTAGAGATCACGGTTGGAAAGGTTTGTGATATCGAGCGTATGGCGAGTCTTTTCAGGACCGCTATGTACGGCGAAATGCTTTGCACAGGCAAGGAGCTTGGCATATTTTGCATCGGCAGGACCCTGAAGACCGCGCACTACGGCCTGTCCCATCACTGAGTTCATGAACACATCCTCACCGTAAGTTTCCTGTCCGCGTCCCCAGCGAGGGTCACGGAAGATGTTGATGTTTGGAGTCCAGAACGAAAGGCACTGGTACTTGCCCACGCGACCCTTTCTGCGAAGGGCAGTGTTCTTTGCACGCGCCTCATCGCTGACGGCAGTGTAAATCTGCTCAACGAGTTCCGGGTTGAAGGCAGAAGCCACGCCGATGCAAGAAGGGAAAGTAGTGGAGTATCCATTACGACCTACGCCATGAAGCGCCTCGCTCCACCAGTCGAACTGCGGAATATGGATGTCTGCACGATGAATCTCAAGCGAACTGTTCATCATCAGCTTTTTCTTCTCGTCGAGGGTAAGACGCTTGCAGAGGTCACTCGCACGCTCAGCAGGCGATAGTTTCGGATTGAGATAAGGATACTGCTGTGCCGACGCCGCGCCGAAGACAAGCAGGGAAATCAGTGAGAGAAATAATCTTTTCATTAGTCTTTTAAAAGGGTTAGTATCTTATGAGGAATTTTTTCGCTGCAAAGTTAATGATTTATTTTGGATTTACTCTATAAATATTAAATAATTATAAGGCAACAATATATATTTTTTGTGTTTACTAATATTTGGTTAAGATTTTCTTTGGGGCATTCTCCCTCATTGAGGGATTATTTTACACAATTTCTTCCATCATTGAGGGATTTTTTACCAGGAAATCCAGTTATCAGTAAAGATTTTAAGTAAGATTTTCAATAAGATTTTGAGCGCAGCGACCTCAATATCAACACCTTACATTATTTTCAGAAAGATTTTTTGTTATGATTTTAAAATCTTTACTTAAAATCTTACAGAAAATATCTCTACGATAGTATTTAGATGGTCGAAGCATAGCTTCTCAAAATCTTAACCAAAAATCCTACTGAAAATCCTAACTAAACCTGAACCACAAACTGGACACTCTAATAAATAATTATCAATCTGCAAGATGACTTCTGAATTTTTTTTATTAATTTTGCAGCATCTATCATATTAGTAACAACTATAAACTATAAACTATAAACCATAAACCAAACAACAAGCCCATGAAAACAATATCCAACGGAAAACTGGCAATAGCTGTCAAAGAGCATGGTGCGGAATTAGCATCTATAGTAAGTAACGGCAGAGAATACCTCTGGCAAGCTGACGAAGCGTTCTGGAAGCGTCACTCCCCTGTTCTGTTTCCTATCGTAGGAGCCGTGTGGAATGGGGAATACCGTTCGCATGGCAATGCCTACAAGATGGGGCAGCACGGCTTTGCACGCGACATGGATTTCTCCCTCGTCAAGGAATCAGAGACGGAACTTCGCTACCGCCTTCTTTCCAACGAACAGACGAAGCAAAAATACCCATACGACTTCTGCCTTGAAATAGGTTACCAACTTATGGATAACCGCATAAAGGTAATGTGGCATGTAGAGAATACAGGGTGCGAGAAGATGTCGTTCCAGATAGGAGCACATCCTGCATTCTTCTGGCCAATGCTCACCAACGAGCAGATAGAGGGCGGAGTGGGTGCAATGACAGATGCTCTCGCCAACACCAACGAACGAGGCTTCTTCCGTCTTGAGGCGAAGCAGAAGACCATGCCTATCTCCGTCATTACGGAAGGAGGATGCGTGGGCAGGGAATCGCAGATAGAGATAGACGACG